>CADCLH010000045.1 GCA_902802215.1 Oscillospiraceae bacterium | reverse complement strand
TAGGGCTCGTTCGTGCCCTTGGTGACCAGATCGTCGATGAGCGTGCCGATATAGCCGTCGCTGCGGCGGAGGAGGAAGGGGGACAGGCCCCGGAGCTTCCGCGCGGCGTTGACCCCGGCCACGAAGCCCTGGACCGCGGCCTCCTCGTAGCCGGAGGAGCCGTTGAACTGCCCGGCCCCGTAGAGGCCGGGGATCTTTTTGCTCTCGAGCGTGGGGTACAGCTCCGTCGGGTCGACGCAGTCGTACTCGATGGCGTAGGCGCAGCGGGTCATCTCCGCGCGCTCGAGCCCGGGGATCGTGTGCAGCATCTGCACCTGCACCTCCTCGGGCAGCGAGGAGGAGAAGCCCTGAATGTACAGCTCCTCGGTCTCCAGCCCCATCGGCTCGACAAAGAGCTGATGGCGGGTCTTGTCGGGGAAGGTCATGACCTTGGTCTCGATGCTCGGGCAGTAGCGCGGGCCGACGCCCTCGATGACGCCGGAGTAGATCGGGCTGCGGTCGAGATTGCGGCGGATGATGTCGTGCGTGCGCTCGTTGGTGTAGGTGAGGTAGCAGACGGCGCGGTTTTCCGGCGCCTTCGCCGTCGAGAAGGAGAAGGGCTCGGGGTCCTCGTCGCCGGGCTGGAGCTCCATCTTCGAGAAGTCCACGCTCCGCGCGTTGACCCGCGGGGGCGTGCCGGTCTTGAAGCGGCGCATGCGCAGGCCGAGGGCCGTGAGCCGCTCGCTCAGCGCCAGCGCCGGAGCCAGCCCGTCCGGGCCGGAGTCGCGCAGGACCTCGCCCACGATGGTGCGGCCGCCGAGATAGGTGCCGGAGGCGACGACGACCGCGCGGCAGCGCCAGACCGCCCCCGTGACCGTCGTGACCGAGCAGACCGCACCGCTTGCGTCCACGCCGACGTCGACGACCTCGGCCTGCTTGACGCGCAGATGCTCCTGCCGCTCCAGCGTGTGCTTCATCACCTGCTGATAGCGCCGCCGGTCGGCCTGGGCGCGCAGCGAGTGGACCGCGGGTCCCTTGCCGCGGTTGAGCATGCGGTATTGGATGCAGGCCCTGTCCGCGGCCTTCGCCATCTCGCCGCCGAGCGCGTCGAGCTCGCGCACCAGATGGCCCTTGCCCGTGCCGCCGACGGCGGGGTTGCAGGGCATGTTGCCCACGGAATCGAGATTGATCGTAAAGCAGACCGTGTCCAGGCCCAGACGCGCCGAGGCGAGCGCCGCCTCGATCCCCGCGTGGCCCGCGCCCACGACCGCCACGTCGCAGCTTCCGGCGTCGTAAAGGATCAAAAAAACCACCACGTTTCCTGTCAGTCAAAAACAATTTATTCTACCATTTCCGGCCGCGGACAGTCAAATACAAGATGCGTCAAAGAAAGGAAAAACAAGGGGAATTTTCCCTTGACCCGAAAGCCTCGCGGGCATATAATTTCAATAATGAAAGAATCAAACCCAGCCTCTCGACGGAAAGGAGAGTCCGCGATGAAAAAGAGCAAAAGGCTGCTGATCACGGCGCTGCTCTGCCTGTGCCTGTGCCTGACGCTGAGCGTGCTGCTGCCCGGGAAGGCCAGCGCGGATGAGGTCATCTCCAAGGTGCTGACCACGACGAAATACACTCCGGTCGCCCTGATGGACGTGGCCCTTTCCCCCGCGGGCACCAGCACCTCCGGCGTCTATATCATCTCGTACTGCTGGTTTGATGTGAACACCGGCAACATCGTCACCCAGTTCGGCGAGGGGATCTACCGCGTGGAGATCACGCTGGGCACCTACGACGGCTTCTACTTCGACGAGCCGGTCAGGGCCTACCTCAACAACATCCCGGTCGACTACGTCATGAGCCCGGATTACCGCACCATGACCGTTTACAGGACCTACGCCGCGGAGATCTGGGCGCCCTCGGTGGTCAAGCAGCCGAGGGACGAGACCGTGGACCCGGGCGGGATCGCCTCCTTCTCCGCCACGGCCACCTACACGGTCGGTTATCAGTGGCACGCCTACAACCCCGCGAACAAGATGGACTTTCTGGCGACGGATCTGCCCGACGTGTTCGCAGGCGTCACGCTCAACCCCGAGGGGCAGAGCACCCTGACCATCGAAAACGTCCCGGTGGAGATGGACGGCTGGCATATCTACTGCACCTTCCTCGGCGCTTCCTGGTCCAAGTCCAATTCCAACTACGCGCTGCTCAAGGTCCGGCACCCGCCGGTCACGCCGACCCCCGCGCCGACGCCGGAGCCCACGCCCGAACCCACCCCGGAGCCGACGCCCGAGCCCGTTCCGGAGGAGACCCCCGCGCCGGAGGTTTGGGAGCATGTCCACGAGTTCCCGGAGACCTGGTCCTTTGACGACGAGATGCACTGGCGCGAATGCTCCTGCGGCGAAAAAATCGAGCAGGGCGCGCACGAGATGGAGTGGACCGTCGTCAAACGCGCGAGCGCGAAGGAGACGGGACTGGAGAGCGGCGTGTGCTCCGTCTGCGGCTACACCGCGGAGCGGGAGCTGGCCTATGCCGGCCTGAATCCCTGGCTGCGCGTGACGGTCATCGGCGTCGGCGGACTGGCGGCGCTGACGATCGTGGTGCTGGCTGTCGACTCGGCGCGCAGAAGATCGAGAGGCCGCCGCGCCCGCGCGGAAAAGCCCGCGGCCTACAGCGGCAGGCACGTCAAAAAGTAAAAACAGAGATAAAACGAACTGCCCGGGGCTTCGGCCCCGGGCAGTTTCATATTGTTCAGCGTTTCTTCCTGCGGAGGAAGCCGTACAGTCCCGCGCACAGCGCCAGCGAGACGAGGCTGATCGCCTCTCCCGCGCGGAAGCCGGGCGAGCGGTAGCGCAGCTCGAGCGCGTGTTCGCCGGCGGCGACGGGAACGGCAAGCATGCAGCCGGAGTTGAGCACGGCGGCTTCCTCTCCGTCGACGAGGGCCGTCCAGCCCCGGTCGAACGGGACCGTGAAGTACCAGACGCCGTCCTTCTCCGCCCGCACCGTGCAGCGCAGGCCGTGCCCCGTGCGGGCAAAGTCCGCGACGGCGCGCCCGCGGCATTCGGCGGCGAGGTCGGCGGGCGCGCGGCCGAGCTCCAGCGCCTCCGACGTCTTATGAGGCAGCAGGGCGCTTATCCGCGCCTCGTCCTCCGGCCGGATCACGATGCTGTCGAGCAGGGCGACGCCGCGCTGCTCGCGGGGAAGCCCCATCAGCTCGTCGTACAGCAGATAGCTGTCGGCCTCATAGCCGATGGGGCAGGCCTCCGCCTCCGTCACATAGAGCGTCTGGCCGCGGGCGGAGACCGTCTGCACGACGGGGACGCCCTCCGGCGGCGCGGCCGAAACCCGGTAGCGGGCGCCCAGAAGCTCCTCCAGCCCCGGAATGCTGCTGCGGTCCAGCGAGTAGACGTTGTCGATCCAGTCGAACATCGCGTCAAAGCCGCGGATCGAATTGCAGGGCGTGGAGGTGTAGGAGCCGATGCCCGAGGCGTGTCCCGTCATCAGCAGCTTGTTGTCCGCGGCGTTGAGACGGTACTGGCCGTCCGGCAGCTCGAGCTGCGCGCCCATCTCATACAAACCCTCGTAGTACTGCGCGTCCGGCGCCGTGGCCCGGTAGCAGTAGATGACCGACGCGGTGGTCGCCACCGCGGCGGCGGAGACGCCCAGCAGCAGCCAGCGGCGCCAGACGGGGCGTTTTCCCGCCGGGAGCCGGTCATACAGCGCGAGATACCCGAGACCGCCCAGGGCGACGGCCATGTTGACGAGAAAGCGGACGCGGTGGTACACATAGCTGCCCTCCGCCTCGTACGACGGCATGAACAGCAGCATCGAACAGAACACCAGCACGATCAGCGCGTTTGCGCGCAGGCCGAAGCGCAGATCGAAGCGCTCCCGGTCCTCCGCGACGAGCGCGGTAATCAGCGCCATGATCAGCGTCATCATGAACCACCAGCGCTGGTAGGCCCCGCGAAACAGCAGGAACGTGCAGGTCAGAAGCGGGGAGAAGCTGATGATCAGCATGGCCCACATCAGGCGCGACAGCCAGTCCCGCCGGTCGCGCAGCCAGGCGATCACGAAGGCCATCCCGACCAGCGGCAGGTTACAGCAGGTCGAGAGCCAGTGCCCGTGGTAGATGCTGTTGAGGTCGTCCATGGCCTCGGCGGGCAGAAGGATGCCCTTGGCGATGTTCAGAAAATCCCGCGTCTCGTAGACCAGCGCGTCAAGATTGAACAGGCTCTCCTGAGAGCGCTCGGACGAGAGCAGCTGGAGCAGCGAGGGGATCAGAAAAACCGCGGTGATCCCGGCGCCCAGCAGGGCGCAGCCGAGGCACAGCAGCACGCGCCCGGCGAGCACGCGCACATCCCGGGTCCAGAAGCGAAAGACGGAGTAGAGGACGAGGAACACGCACTCCATCACGAAGAAGAAGTAGTTCGCCAGCGCGCACAGCGCGACCGCGAGCACCAGCATCCATGCGTCGCGCCGGTCGTCCATGGCGCGCTCCAGCGCGTACAGCAGCAGCGGGAAGGCGGCGATGACCTCGTGGAAGTGGTAATAGACCACGTTCGTGGCGGAGAAGCCGGAGAAGGCGTAGAGCACCGCGCCCGCGGCCGCATAGCGGCGGTCCCGGACAAAGAGGCTGAGATACAGGTAGGCCGCTGCCCCCGCCGCCGCGTACTTGAGCATGTACAGCCAGCCGACCAGCCAGGGGAACAGCCGCGCCGGAAAGAGCATCGACAGCCAGAAGAACACGCTCCCCAGCTCGTAGAAGGTGAAGCTCTGCAAAGTGGACGAGCCGAGATCCACGTTCCAGGCCCAGCCGTCCAGCCCGCCGTCCAGCAGGTTGTTGTGCAGGCAGATGGTGAAGGGGATCTGCTGGTCGTTGAAGTCGCTGGCGACGGTGAAGACCCCGCGGCCCCGCACGATGAAGGGCAGGAAGGTCAGCAGCGCGAGCAGCGCGCACAGCATCGCGCAGCGCTTCAGATTTTTCCGGTCGAGAGACTTGTCAATCAAATCGGCACTCCCTTTACAGCTGTTTCATCACGCGCATGAAGAACTCCACCGCGCGGCAGACCGCATCGAGACGGATGCGCTCGTTGTTGCCGTGGATCATGTGCCGCTCCTCGGCGCTCATGTCCATCGCGGAGAAGCGGTAGACCCGGTCGGAGATCAGACCGTAGTGGCGGCTGTCGGAGCACTGCACCATCAGATACGGGGAGACGATGCAGCCCGGCCAGGCACCGGAGACGGCATCACACACGATCCGCCAGCCCTCGACGTCGGTGCGGGAGACGCGGCTCGGCTCCATGCCGCCGAGGATGTTCAGCTCCACGTCCGGGTCCTTGACGACGCCTCGGATGTATGATACGGCGGACTCCATGCTGTCGGCGGGGTTGAGGCGGAGGTTCGCGACCATGGAGGCGCTCGGCGGGATGACGTTGGGGGCCTTGCTGCCGCGCATCTGGGTGAAGGCCACGGTCGTGCGCAGCAGGGCGTTGAGCTCGCCCCCGGTCTTCTTCGTCAGCAGATCCAGCACCCAGCCGAAGGCCCAGAGGTTGGCGAAGATCATACGGTACAAAAAGCTCGAATGGCGGCCGAGGGTGTCGAACATCTCGAGCACGGGCTTGGTGAAGTGCAGCTTGAACGGGTGATCCTCCACCCGCTTGCAGGCCGCGGCGAGCTTGCCGACCGGCGTGTGCGGCGCGGGCGCGGAGGCGTGGCCGCCGGCGCCGTTGACCGCGTATTCGAGGTTGAGCATGCCCTTCTCCGCGATGCCGATCAGCGCGCAGGGGCCTGTGACGCCGGGGAAGACGTCCTCGACCACGGCGCCGCCCTCGTCGATGACGAGGCTGGGCTCGATGCCCTGCTCCTGAAAGTATTTGACGATGTTCAGCGCGCCGGGGCCGTTGATCTCCTCGCCGCCGGAGAAGGCGAAGTAGACGTCGCGCTCGGGCCGGAAGCCCTGACGGATCAGGTTTTCCGCGCCGGAGAGGATGCCGTTGAAGGTGGCCTTGGTGTCCAGCGTACCGCGGCCCCACATCACGCCGTCCTCGATGATGGCCTCAAAGGCGGGTTTGGACCAGTGCTCCTCCTCGACCGGGACCACGTCGTAGTGCGCCATGAGGACCGCGGGCTCGCCCCCGCTCTTTCCCTGCCAGCGAAACAGCAGGCCGCGGCCGTCGAAGCGCTGCATCGTGCAGGTTTTGCACACGTTCGGATAGAGCTCGGGCAGCTTGCCGACGAGCTTTTCAAACTCCGCGTCGTCCTCGAGGGACGCGTCGTAATAGGAGACGGTTTTGCATTTGACGAGCTCCGCCAGATTGCGGATGCTCGCGTCCCTGTCCTGCTCGACGGGCGGGCGCTCCCTGTCCTCGGCCTTTTTCGGCGTGAACATCAGCGTGCGCGCCAGAATGACGGCGACCAAAACCAGAAGGATGTAGAGTATGACCATGAGGCGGCCTCCTTACAGCAGATTTTTCTTGTAGAGGATGCGCGAGACGCCGAGCGCGACCAGCACGCCGACCGGCACCAGAATGCCCACCACCGAGCCGAGGTTCGGGATCGTGATGAAGAGGATCAGCATCAGCGTCACCGGCGCGACGGCGATCTTCCAGTTGCGCGCGATGTACACCACGCCGAGGCCGCCGAAGAGGGCGGGGAGGATCTGGTCAAAGGCCGGAGCCAGAACGGGGGAGTTGAGCACCGGCGTCAGCGGCGTGATGAGCACGACGCCGAGCACGATGATGAGCGTGGTGACGATGCTCGAGACCGCGATGGCGACGGTCGAGACGATCTCGCCCTCCTCGGTCTTGACGTCCGCGCCGAAGAGCTCGAGCGCGTTGAGGGCCGCGGGGGCCTTGAGGTTGGTGATGTTGCCGGTGACGAAGGCGAGGTAGGAGCCGCCCGCGCCGAGCATCGGGACATAGGTGAAGGTCTCGATGACGCCGACGGCCCAGTACATCGGGGCCGTGGACAGCATGCCGAGGGCGAAGCCCCGCCAGTCGAGCGGCGCGCCGAAGATCAGCCCGACCGCGATCGGGTAGAGCAGCAGGATGACCACCATCGAGAAATTCCAGATGCGCCCGTCGCGGTGGACGGAGTCGATGTAGGAGAGCTGTTTTTTCATCTTCATCCCCTCCTTACGAGAGCATCGCCGTGATGGGAATGGCGCTGAGCATGCCGACGAGCAGGCTGATCGGCAGGGCGTAGTCGTTCATCCAGCGCCAGCCGAGCTTTTTGAGCGCCAGCGCGCACACGCCCATCATCGAGGCCGAGACCAGCATCACCAGCGGCGGGATCAGGCCGCGAAGGTCCCCGCGGAACACGTCGGTGAAGTCGTCGAAGACATAGCCGAGGAAGGCGGAGATCATGCCGAGAAACAGCGAGGCCGAGAAGATCTCGCCCCATTTCTTGTCGCGCTTTTCGAGCTTGATCATGCCGCCGATGAGCTTTTTCCCGACCACCGGCACCAGCCAGATGCCGACCATGATGCCCATGGTCATGACCGCGGCGACGGTGACGTACTGCGTGGCGGTGAGCCTTGTGACCTCGGCCCACTCCAGCCCCATGGCGCTGAGGGCGTTGGCCGCGGCGGGCGTCTCGTAGGTGATCGCGCCCACCACGCTCAGCCGCATCCAGGGCAGCGGGACGCCGAGCTTCTTGGACAGGCTGATGACGCTGATGACGATGGCCAGCGCCGGGGCCACGGTGAAGACCGCCGTGCCGATGGCGACGCGCCGGAGCTTGTCCGTGTCCATGCCGATCTCCCGCGCGCGCCGCCACGCCTTGAGCAGAAAGTACAGCGACTGCGCCAGCACGATCAGCACGATGATCCCGGCGAGCAGGAACAAAACCGGATGGTTGACGCTGAATTCCAAAGAAATCCCCCCTTTTCTTCCTTTCAAAACCAAAGTCTGCGCTTCTGCCCAGACTCTGGATAAAGACCCCCGTTTGCACGTCATTGCGAGCCAGTGCGCACACTGGCGTGGCAATCCGTCTCCTAAACGACCTGAAACAGATAGAATTTGAGATAGTCCGTCTCCGGCACGTTCCACAGGATCGGGTGGTCCGGCGCCTGCTGGCGCGCCTCGATCTGCCGCAGCTCCACCCCGGCGTCGAGGCAGGCTGTGCGCAGCATCCGCTCGAACTGAGAAGCCGGCATGAAGTGGCTGCACGAGGCGGTGGCGAAGTAGCCGCCGCGCGGCAGGGCCCGCAGGGCGCGCTGGTTGATCTCCCGGTAGCCGCGCTCCGCCCGGTCGACGGTCTTGCGGGATTTGGTGAAGGCCGGGGGATCGAGGATGATGAAGTCGTATTCGCCCTTTTTGAGCTCCGGCAGCAGCTCGAACACGTCCGCCTCCACGAAGTCCATCCGGTCGATCAGCCCGTTGCGGCGGGCGTTGGCCTCGGCCATGCGCAGGGCCTCCCCGGACACGTCCACCGCCGTCACATGCTCTGCCCCGCCCTTGGCCGCGTTGAGGGCGAAGGAGCCCGTGTGCGTGAAGCAGTCGAGCACCCGGCGGCCCTCCGCGAGCTTGGCCGCGGCCAGACGGTTGTATTTCTGGTCGAGGAAGAAGCCGGTCTTCTGCCCGTTCTCCACATCGACCGCGTAGTAGATGCCGTTCTCACAGATCTCGGTGACGGCGCTTTCGGGCGGGGTCTCGCCGGGGAGTGCGTACCAGCCCTTGCCCTGACTGAGACCCTCGAGGGCGCGGATGGAGACGTCGTTTCGCTCGTACAGGCCGGAAATCGTCTGCCCGTCGGAGCGCAGGACCTCCACGATGATCGGAAAAAGCTGATCTTTGATGCGCTCGATCCCCACCGAAAGGGTCTGAGCGACCAGAAGCCCGGAGAAGCGATCCACCGTGAGGCCCGGGAAGCCGTCGGCCTCGCCGAAGATCACGCGGCAGCAGCCGAGATCCTCAGCCCGCAGCACCGTCTTGCGGTAGGCCCAGGCGTACTGCACGCGCCGCCGCCAGAAGGCCGCGTCAAAGCGGTCGTTGGCGTTGCGGGAGACGAGGCGCAGGCCGATCTTGCTCTCGCGGCTGTAAAAGCCCGTGCCGATATATTTCCCGCCCTCGCCGAATGCGTCGCAGAGCGCGCCGTTTTCCGGCTCCGCGCTCTTGTCCTGGATCTCCGCGGCGTAGATCCAGGGGTGGCCCTGATCCGTCCAGCGTTCGCCCTTGCGGCTGACGGTGAAAAAGGGATAGTCCCGCGTCTGCTTCATGCCGCACCGCCTTGTAAATAAGAATATGATAGAAAAAGTATACCATAGCCTGCCGCGGATGAACAGACGCTTTTTGCCCGATTCTTCCTTTTTCGCAGCCGCCGTCGGAAATCTGCGGGGGAACGATTGACGGAAACGGAAGGGCATGCTATACTATATCTCAATTTTTATCCGAGGGAGATGGAAAACCCACTATGGAGGATGGCAGTCGATTGCCGTTTTTCTATGCCGTACTGCTGCTGTTCTGCGCGATGTACTTCGCCGCGGCCGAGACGGCGTTCGCCTCGTGCTCGCGTCCGCGCATCCGGCTCGCCGAGGAGCGGGGGGACGCCCGGGCCAGGAAGGCCCTCTATGTGCTCGACCACTTCGACGAGGCGATCACCGCGATTTTGATCGGCACCAATATCGTACATGTTTCCGCCGCCGCCCTTGTCACGCTCGCGGTCACGCGCCGCTGGGGCCTGGGCGCGGTTTCCGTCAGCACGCTCATCACCACGGTCGTGGTCTTTTTCGCGGGTGAGATGCTGCCCAAGAGCATCGCCAAGAAGTTCGCGGACAAGCTGGCCCTGGCGACCTCCGGCGCGCTGGTGTTTTTCATGCGCCTTTTCCGCCCGCTCGGCAGGATTCTGACCGCGCTGGGGCAGGCGGCGGCCCGCCATACCCCCGGCGACGCGGAGAAGTCCGTCACCGAGGACGAGCTCTATGACATCATCGAGGACATGACCGAGGAGGGCAGCCTCAACGAGGAGCAGGGGGAGCTGATCTCCTCCGCGCTGCAGTTCGGGGACGTCACGGTCGAAAACGTGCTCACGCCGCGGGTCGATCTGGCGGCGCTGGACGTCAAAAGCAGCCACGCGGAGATCCTCGCCTGCATCAAGTCCAACACCCACAGCCGCCTGCCGGTCTATGAGGGCAGCATCGACAACATCATCGGCATTTTGCAGATCCGCAAATACATCAAGGCCTATCTCCGCGAGGGGGAGAGTCTGGACATCCGCTCCCTGCTGGACAAGCCCTTCTTCGTCCACCAGAGCACGAACATCGACGAGCTGCTGCCCGTCATGGCAAAGGAAAAGCACAACCTCGCCGTCGTCACCGACAACTTCGGCGGCACGCTCGGCATCGTGACGGTGGAGGACATCCTCGAGGAGCTCGTGGGCGAGATCTGGGACGAGGACGACGTGGTCGAGGAGCCCATCGTCGAGATCACCGAGGGCGTGTTCGAGGTCGAGTCGGACGAGTCCGTCAGCGACGTGTTCGAGCGCCTGGACTACGAGGACCCGGAGGAGAACGAGGAGCTCATCAACACCCTCATGGGCGAGTGGGCCTATGAGCAGTTCACCGCGATCCCGAAGGTCGGGGACAGCTTCCGCTACCACCGGCTGTCCGTCACGGTCTCGAGCATGGACCACAACCGCATCCTCAAGCTGCGCGTGACCCTTCTGCCCGAGGAGAAGGAAGGGGGCGCCGCGACATGACCGTGACCCTTGTGATCCTCGGCATCCTGGCGCTGATCCTGCTCTCCGGCTTCTTCTCGTGATCCTGGAGCACTTTGACGACGCGCTCAGCGCCATCCTCATCGGCAACAACCTCGCCAACATCGGCGCCTCGGCGCTGGCCTCGGTGCTGGTGCTGCTGCTGACCGGCCGCGACGCGCTGACCTGGCTCGCCACGCTGATCCTGACGATCCTGCTCATCATCTTCGGCGAGAGCATCCCGAAGATCTGCGCCAAAAAGAGCGCCAACCGCCTCGCGCTGCGCTATTCCTACACGGTGCGCCTGCTGACGGTCCTGCTGTTCCCCGTGGTGTGGCTCACGGTCAGACTCGTGTGGCTGCTGACCTTCTGGCTCAAGCCCGACGAGGGCGAGAACGCCGGGGAGGCCGTCGAGGAGCTGCACTCCATCATCGAGACCGCCGAGGACGAGGACGTTCTGGACGAGGATCAGTCGGAGCTGCTGCGCTCGGCCATCGACTTTTCCCAGATCTCCGCGCACGAGGTCATGACCGCGCGCGTGGACATGATGGCCATCGACATCGAGGACAAGTGGACGGACATCATCAGACTGATCGAGGACGCGCCGTTCTCCCGCCTGCCCGTGTACGAGGGCAGCGTCGACAACATCATCGGCGTGCTGTATCTCAACCACTTCCTCAAGGCTCTGGCCGACGGGGGAGACGTGGATATCCGGAGCCTGCTGATGAAGCCCTGCTATGTCTACAAGACCATGAAGCTGCCCGCGGTGCTCAACCAGCTCCGCCGGGCCAAGCAG
This sequence comes from Oscillospiraceae bacterium, assembly GCA_902802215.1. Taxonomy (GTDB): domain Bacteria; phylum Bacillota; class Clostridia; order Oscillospirales; family Oscillospiraceae; genus Limivicinus. The sequence goes on along the minus strand of CADCLH010000045.1, from coordinate 17,025 downwards.
CACCTGGCCGTCGTGACCGACGAGTACGGCGGGACGCTCGGCGTGGTGAGCATGGAGGACGTGCTCGAGGAGATCGTCGGCGACATCTGGGACGACACCGACGTGGTCGAGCCCGAGGTCGTGCAGCGCACCGAGGGCGAGTACGAGCTGGACGGCGCGATGATGCTCTCCGAGATGGAGGAGCTGCTGGGCCTGCCCGAGGACAGCATCGAGGCCGAGAGCGCCACCGTCGGCGGCTGGACGCTCGAGTGCTTCGGCGGCTTCCCGCGGGAGGGCGACAGCTTTGAGCGCGGCGGCCTGAAGGTGACGGTGCTCGAAATGTCGGACGGCAGACGCGTCGACAAGGTGCTCGTCCGGCGCTCGGAGACGCCGAAGGAAGAATAAGACCGAACAACAAAATCTCCCGGAGCGGTTAACCGCTCCGGGAGATTTCCTCTATGCGCACTTTACGGTCAGAAACACCAGCGCCGCGAGCTGCAGCAGCGCCAGCGCGCGAAAGCCCACGATAAAGCTCATGTGCTTCGTCTTGTGGCGAAAGACGGCCATCCCGGCGACCCCGCCGACCGCCCCGCCGAGGGCCGCCAGCAGAAACAGCCGCTTCTCCGGGATGCGGCGGGCGCCCATTCTGGCCAGACGCTTGTCCCGGCCCATCAGGGAAAACAGCGCGAGGCTCCAGACAAGCATCCAGAGCGCGGCGCAGGCCGGCAGCGTTTCCATCACAGCGCCTCCAACTCTCCGAAGTACCAGCCCGAGACGCCGCCGTGCTTGACGAAGTACCCGCGCGAGCTGGTCTCCACCACGCGCACGACGTCGCCCGCGCGCAGCGGCAGGACATAGTCGGTGCAGTCGTTGCAGTCGGTGAAGCGCTCCGCCTTGAACAGATACTTCGTCAGGATGTCCAGCTCATAGCCGGTGCGGACGTGGCGGCAGCGGGAGAACTCCGGCCCCCGCTCGAGCACCTCCACCCGGCTGTCGCCCCAGCGGATGTAGGCCGAGCGTTCGGACGCGGCCTGATCGGAGAGCACGCGGAAAGCGGGGAAGGGGTCGTAGGAGACGAAGGAGAAGTCGTCCTTCGTTATGTCGGGGATCACGAGGCAGTTGAGCTGTCCGTCGTCCTTGAGCACGCAGCCCCCGTCGAGATTGACGATGTGCCGCGCCCGGTCCACGATGGGGTCGGCGCAGACGATCCCGTCCCCGTAGAGGACGACCGGATAGTGGCCGACGACCACCCACTTGTCAAAGGCGTAGCCGAGTCGGTACCAGGCGTCGCACTTGACGAGCTGGCCGATGCTGTGCGCCTCGAGCGGCAGGTCCGGACAGACCGCCGCGTGGGCGACGACGTACCTGCCCGTCTCGAGCGCGTGGGGCAGGGAGGCGAGAAAGGCAAACTCCGCCTCGAAGGGCTTTGCGAGACGGCGCTTGAAATCCGCGAAATCCGTGATCGCGGCGGGGTCCAGACCGAGCTCGAGGGCCATGTCCCACAGCAGGCCGCAGCCGCGCCAGCGCATGTAGGAGAGGATGCTGTCGGCCCAGCGGCCCGTCGTCTCGGTATAGATGGCGGCCCAGTCGTCGCAGTTGCCCATCAGGGCGAGCGCGCGGCCGCCCTCGCACAGGGCCATGACCTCGCGCAGGGTCTTCAGGCTCTCCGCGCCCTTTTCGAGAAAGTCGCCGTCGACGATCAGCAGGTCGTCTCCGCCGAAGCCGGCCCTCTCGAGCACGCCGTGAAAATACGGCAGGTTGCCGTGAATGTCGGACACCACCAGCACGCGCCGCCCCGGCTCAATCTCCGGACGGAGCACCTTTGCCGGGCCGTCATACATCGACATGCGCGATCCCTCTCAGGTCCTTCTCCATGAGCCAGACCCGGCCGTGGCTGCCCGCCGTCCAGGAGAGCGCGGTAAAGCCGTATTTGCGGTAAAAGGAAATCGCGGCGGCGTTGTCCTCGGCCGCCTGAAGACGCAGCACCCGGCGGCCGAGCCTGCGGTACTTCACGACGGCGCGGCCCAGAAGCTGCACGCCGAGGCCGCGGCCCCGGAATTCCGGAGTGAGATACAGGAGCGTGATCCAGCCGACGTCCGCGTGCGCGCTGCGCCGCGTGTCGAGATCGAGCAGTCCCGCGAAGTCCTCCCCGTTGTAGACGAAGCGCACCGATTCCGGGTCGTCCCGCAGATGCTCCAGCGCGGCGAGCCAGTAGGCGTCGCCGTCAAAGCCCGTGAGATCCCCGTGCGCCGTGCGCCAGGCGTCGGCATAGCAGGCGATGTAGCGGTCCCGGTCCCGGCCGGGATCGATGCGCACGTCCCGCAGCGCGGCGGAGTCCCGGGGGATCGCGCGCTCCGCCTCGTCCAGATGCGAGGCGTCGTTGATCGCAAGGACCGTGAAGCGTCCGTCCTCATAGCGCAGATGGGCCACGCCCGTGTTGGAGAACAGCGGCACAGTCTCGGTGTCGGAGAGCGGGATACCGAGCACGGCGGTCAGCATGCAGCGGATCGTGATGCCGTGGGTGGTGATCGCCACCGTGCGGCCGGGGTTGGCCTGAGCGATGTCCCGCAGCGCCTCGACGGCGCGCTTTTGTACGTCGTGGAAGGTCTCGGCCCCTTCCAGATAAAAGTGCTCGGGGTCGTGCAGGAAGGCGTCGAAAAGCGCCGGGGTCTCCCAGATCGCGTCGGCAAAGGGCAGGCCCTCCCAGGGGCCGATGTTGATCTCCCGCAGGCGGCGGTCCGTGTAGAGCGGCACGTCGCGCCCGCGCGTAAAGGCGAGCGCCGTGAAGCGGGCTCTGCGCAGGTCGCTGGAATACACCGCGTCGAACGGCACGTCCCGGAACCTCGCCGCGAGGCGCTCCATCTGCTGTACGCCGCGGGCCGTGACGTCGCCGTCCCAGTGGCCCTGCATGTGCCGGTAGAGATTGCCCTCCGCCTGCACGTGCCGAATTACATAAATTTCTGTCATAAGACCGCCTCCTGACGCTTGACCGCCGCCGTCCGATACAGTATAATGTATCAGACCAAAACGAGAAACACAAGATGAACGTTGTCCATTATATCGTGTTTCTGTCAGAGAAACAAGTGGTCGGATTCCGGGGTGAGAGAGAAAACATGGTGCGTGCGGCTGCATTGGTCTCCGGCGACGGGGCGAAGCTCCAGGCGATCCTGGACTCCATGTATTTTAAGGAAATACCGGATTTTGAGCTGGTCGCGGTGATCTCGTCGGCGAAGGACGTCTACGCCATGAAGCGCGCGCTGAACGCGGGCGTGCCCGCCTACGTGGTCGACCCCGAGCTCTTCCCCAACAGCACCAGCCACAGCATGGCCATCGCCAACAAGCTCCGGGACATGGATATCGAGCTCGTGATCCTCGCCGGCTACGATCTGCCCCTCGGCGTCGTGCCCTATCAGTTCAAAAACCGCATCATCGGCACCTTCCCGGCCCTCTATCCGGCCTTTGAGGATACCGAGGGCGACATCCAGCGCGCCGTGCTCGAGCGCGGCGTCAAGGTCACTGGCGCCACCGCCTACTTCGCGGACGCCGACGGGCGCGTCGGCAGCATCATCTTACAGCGCGCCGTGGAGGTCAAGCCCGACGACACGCCCGAGACCCTGGGCCGCCGCGTGCTCGAGGAGGCCGAGTGGCGCATCCTCAGCCAGGCCGTCGGTCTCTACTGCGCGGGCAAGCTGTTGGTGCGCGGCAACCGGGTCCTGATCGAAAAATAAAAAACGCACATAAACAAAGAAGAGCAGCCAAGCTGCTCTTCTTTGTTTATGTGGTGAGGACAAAATGAAAAAGATGAAACACGATTGCTTGCGAGTATTATGTTACCCTGCAGATGTTTCGGAAACCAGCGGATAATTGTTACAACTTTGTAAAAAGCTCCGGGAAAGCGGTAAATACGCAGACAAAGAACTCTTTCCATGTCATCTCGACCGAGCGGAGCGAGTGGAGAGATCTAAAAAGTGAGGTTTTCTAAGGTTTCAGATCTCTCGACTCCGGCTGCGCCTCCGCTCGAGATGACAGTTACCTGGGGCTGTCGACACATTGAAGGCTTCCTGCTCCCTCTCAGTCGAAGCTGAGATTCCACACGCAGTCGGCGGGGATGCTGCCGGGGGCCGCCGCGATGTAGGCCTCGCCCTCGCGCGCAGGCAGGTACCAGACGGCGGTCTTCGCGCCGAGGAAGGCGCCGACCGAGGCCGCGATTACGGGCGCGTCGGCCTCGGCGCGGGTGACGAGCTCCTTGACGACGCAGGTATCGCCGTCGAGGTAGGCCGCGCAGATCCCGCTGCCGCAGGCGTAGAGGCCGCCGCCGAAGCAGGCGCAGAAGCGGCGGGCAAATTCCATCGTCGGATTCGACGGGCGCAGATACGCCTTCCCCCGCAGCAGCGCGTCGCGCCAGTGCAGGTACTCGGTGCTGCTCATCTCCATGACGGCCTCGCGCGGCGCGCAGCCGGTCTCGAAGCGCTTGCGGTGCAGCACGCACTCGAAGCCCAGCAGCTTCCGGTACCAGCCGTAGAGCGGGGCCTCGGCCGGGAGCGTGCACAGCAGCGTCGACTCCCGCCGCTTGGCAAGCTCTGCCGCCTCCAGCGTCAGAGCCCTGCCGAGCCCCTTCCCGCGTTCGTCGGGCCGGACCATCACGCCGTAGAGGTAGCCCACGACGGGGCGCTTTTTCTGCCGGGTGACGAGCTCGAAGCCGTTGAGCACGGTCGCCGCGCCGAGCAGCCTTCCGTCCCGCTCGGCCACGACGCAGGAGCCCATGTCGGGCAGCAGCGCGAACAGCTCCGCCGTCATGCGCAGGGGGTCGCCGAAGACCTCGCGCCAGAGCATCGAGAGCGCGGGCACGTCCGCGGGGGTGTATTCACGAAGCGTACAGTCAGTCATCGTTCCACTCCGCCGTGTATTTTTTCAGCCGGTACAGGGGCTTGTAGGACTCCTTCGAGCGGCGCAGGGACTCGAGCCCCATGTCGTCCTCGCGGTTGATGAAGCGCAGCTCCTTATGCCGTGCCATCAGCATCCGCGCCAGCTCCCGGCATACCATGGGATAGGCCCCGTTGACGTCGGCCGCCGCCTTCTCCACAAAGGTGTCGAAGGTGTCGTGCGAGGTCATTTCCCCGAAGGAAAAGCCCAGGAGCTTCCCGTCGGCGAAGAGGACGCCGCCCTCGAGGCCGAGGGCCTCGTAGTGGGTGAAGGCGCGCTCGATGGCCTCGTGCTCGTAGACGATACTCGCGTCCAGGCGTTCGGCGTTGTCGGCGGTCCAGGCCTCGAGCATCGCCTCGCAGGCGGGGATGAGCTCCCGCGTCAGCGGGACGAAGGACCAGTCGTTGCCGTGCAGGGCCTTGCCGGCGTAGGTGGCGAGCTTCTCCGCCTCGTAGATGTAGTCGGCGTAGCGCTCCTCCTCGGTGAAGGTGAAGCGGCCGGGCCAGCGCTCCTCGAGCAGGGCGCGGTGCGCCTCGGTCACGCCGCGCAGGCGGAACGGCCACCCCCTGCATGCGGCGTATTCGCGCAGCGCGTCGATGGCCGGGGCCAGCGGCCCGCAGCCGATCGGGTAGACGAAGGCGGGCTCCCCGTGCAGGCGAACCTTGGTCAGCGTCCGGTCGCCGAACGAGCAGACGAGCTGGCGGTAATGGGCGTCCCAGATGAACATGTTGCCGAAGTTGAAGTCGGCGCTGGGACTGTTTTCACACATGACGTGCCGGTCGATCCACTCCTTGTCCAGGAGGGTGATGGCGTGAAATTCGATCATAGATACACGCTGTCGCAGACAGCCCTGATTTCCTTTCTGATGCTGCGAAGGTCCATAAAGGCCTCCGGCCGCTTCGTTACGTCGCGCAGCAGGGCGGAGGGGTGATAGGTGGCGGTCACGCGGCGGCCGTCGACGTCGTACCATCTGCCGTGCTCGCGCGTGATGCGGAAGTCCTGCCCGATGAAGCGCATGGCGGCGATGCGGCCGAGGCAGACGATGATCTTCGGGTCGACCAGGGCGATCTGCCGTTCGAGCCAGCCGCTGCAGGCGTCCTGCTCGATGCCGAGCGGGTCGCGGTTCCCGGGCGGGCGGCACTTGACGATGTTGGCGATATAGACCCGGCTGCGGTCGAGGTCGATCATGGCGAGCATGTCGTCGAGCAGCTTTCCCGCCGGGCCGACAAAGGGCTCGCCGCGCCGGTCCTCCTGCTCGCCGGGACCCTCGCCGATGAACATGACCTCGGCGCTCTCGTCCCCGACGCCGAAGACCAGCTCGTGCCGGGTCTCCCACAGCGAGCAGCCGCGGCAGGCGGCGCATTCGCGCTTCAAGCTCTCCCAGGAGTCCATAGTCCCTCCGTTTCCCAAGCCTTCCGGACGCGGCGGAAGAAGCACTTGCAAGAACGTCCGCCGCGTATTATAATAATGCGAACCGATTCTAACACGTTTTTTACCCGTCCGCAAGGGGCGGAAGGGCGCATTCTGCGCCAAGGCTGAAACAGGGGAGTGCTATGGCTGAATTTGACAATTATCTGTCTCCCGGAAGAAAGGGACATCTGATCGGCATCGGCGGCGTGTCCATGTCCTCGCTGGCGGAGGTCCTGCAGGGGATGGGCATCGTCGTGACGGGCTCGGATATGAACGACGGCGCGAACGTCGAGAGCCTGCGGAGCAAGGGCATCGAGATCCGCATCGGCCACCGGGCCGAGAACATCGCGCCCGACGTGGAGTTCGTCGTGCGCACGGCCGCCGTCCACGACGACAACCCCGAGATCATGGCCGCCCGCGCGCGCGGCATCCCGGTCTTTGAGCGCACCCAGGCCTGGGGCGCGATCTCCAAGGACTACGCCAACGCCCTCTGCATCTGCGGCACCCACGGCAAGACCACCACGACCTCGATGTGCACCCACATCATGATGGCCGCCGACAAGGACCCCACGGTCATGATCGGCGGGACCCTGCCGCTTCTGAAGGCCGGACACCGCGTCGGCCACGGCAGCACCATCATCATGGAGGCCTGCGAGTATTACAACTCCTTCCTGTCCTTCCACCCGACGGTGGCCGTGGTGCTGAACATCGAGGCCGACCATCTGGACTTCTTCAAGGACCTGGACGACTACAAGCACTCCTTCCATGAGTTCGCCTCGCGCGTGCCGGCGGACGGCTATGTGGTCGCGAACCTCGACGACAAAAACACCATGGATGCCGTGAAGGACGTGCAGGGCCGGGTCATCACCTTCGGCCTGAGCAAGGGCGCGGACGTGACCGCCCGGAACATCGAGTTCCTCGGCGCCAATTCCCACTTTGAGATCCTCTACAAGGGCAGGCTTTTCACCGACGTGACCCTGCATGTGCCGGGCATCCACAACGTCAAGAACGCGCTGGCCGCCACGGCCGCCTGCATCAGTCTGGGCGTGCGCCCCTTCGCGGTCAAGTACGGACTCGCGGGCTTCAACGGCGCGGGCCGCCGCTTCGAGTTCAAGGGCAAGTACAACGGCGCCGACGTCTACGACGACTACGCCCACCACCCGGGCGAGCTGAAGGTCCTGCTCGACGCGGTGGAGCTGCTCAACTACAAGCGCACCGTGCTGGTCTTCCAGCCGCACACCTACTCCCGCACCGCCGCGCTGTTCGACGATTTCGTGACGCAGCTGAGGCGGCCCGACGTCCTCTTCCTCGCGGAGATCTACGCCGCGCGCGAGCAGAACACCATCGGCATCTCCTCGGCGGATCTCGCCAGGCAGATCGACGGGTCGATCTTCTGCCCGACCTTCGACGTTATCGAGGACGCGCTGCGCGCCATCGCCCATCCGGGCGACATCGTGCTGACCGTCGGCGCGGGCGACGTCTACAAGATCGGCGAACGCCTGGTCGAGGACGACAAATAATACGATTCTTTGACAAAACGGCTGTATCAGAGCTGCGGAGGGGGGATTCAACATGCTTTCGGTTCAGCAGATTATGGACGGCGTTCATGTCGCTTCGCGGGAATATCCGCTGAAAAAGGTTGAGCTGTTCGGCTCGTATGCCAACGGGAAAAACACGCCGCAGAGCGATGTGGATCTTCTGGTGGAATTCTCGCAGCCGAGCGTATCGCTGCTTACGATCAGCGCGTTGAAGTTCCGCATGGAGGAATTGCTGGGGACGGATGTGGATATCGTTCACGGCCCGCTGCCGGAGGACAGTATGCTGGAGCTGGACAGGAGGATTCCGCTTTATGGAGCGTAGAGACCGGATCGTTCTGCAAAAGGTGCTGAGCGAGATCGACATTGCCCGGACAATGATGGACGGCTACACCCTCGAGCAGTTCAAGCAAAACGAGATGCTCATGCGGGCGGTGGGCATGACGGTCATCAACATCGGGGAACTGGTAAAGAACCTGTCCGACGAAACGCGCCTGGCCTACCCGCACATTCCTTGGAAAGCCATCGCCGGGTTCCGCGACGTCGCGGCGCACAAGTATCAGACGCTCCGCATGGAGGATGTCTATGAGACTGTCGTGACGGACTTCCCGGCGCTCAAGGAGCAAATTGAACGGATCCTTTAACGGTTCTCCGATAGAATGAAGCTTTTTCAGAGGACAGTACCAGAAGATAGAACGCGCATACCGCAAAAAAACCGACAGCTCAACGTGAGCTGTCGGTTTTTTGATGACGTTGGATTATTCCGCGGCCTTGCTCTTGATATACTTGTCGATCGACACGGCGCCGGCCTTGCCCGCGCCCATGGCGAGGATGACGGTGGCCGCGCCGGTCACGGCGTCGCCGCCCGCGAACACGCCTTCGCGCGCCGTCACGCCGCCCTCGTCGGCCTCGATGCCGCCCTTGCGGGTGAAGGTCAGGCCGCCGGTGGTGTTGCGGATCAGGGGGTTGGGGCTCGTGCCGATGGCGATGATGACGGTGTCGACGTCCAGCACCCACTCGCTGCCCTGCACGGGAACGGGGGAGCGGCGGCCGCGCGCGTCGGGCTCGCCGAGCTCCTGGCGCTGAAGCTCGATCCCGGTGACGAAGCCGTCGTCGCCCGCGAGGATGCGGGTGGGATTGTTGAGCAGGTGGAACTCGATGCCCTCGGCCTCGGCGTGCTCGACCTCCTCCTTACGGGCGGGGAGCTCGTCCCGGCCGCGGCGGTAGCAGATGTACACATGCTCCGCGCCGAGGCGCTTGGCCACGCGCGCCGCGTCCATGGCGACGTTGCCGGCGCCGACGACGGCCACGCGGTGGAAGTGCTTGATCGGGGTGTCGTAATCGTCGCGGTAGGCCTTCATGAGGTTGACGCGGGTCAGCAGCTCGTTGGCGGTGTAGACGCCCAGCAGGTTCTCGCCGGGAATGTGCAGGAACTGGGGCAGACCGGCGCCGGAGCCGATGAACACGGCCTCGAAGCCGTCGGCGAAGAGCTCGTCCACGGTCTCGGACTTGCCGATGATGGCGTTGTTGACGATCTTGACGCCCATGGCCTTGAGGTTGTCGATCTCCTTGGCGACGATCTCCTTCGGGAGTCTGAACTGCGGGATGCCGTAGACCAGCACGCCGCCGGACTTGTGCAGGGCCTCGAAGATGGTCACGTCGTAGCCCAGCTTCCTCAGGTCGCCCGCGCAGGTCAGACCCGCGGGGCCGGAGCCGACGATGGCGATGCGGTGGCCGTTGGAGGCGGGGACCTCCACCTTGGGGTCCTTGAGCTTGGCCTGCTCGGCCATGTGCCAGTCGGCGACGAAGCGCTCGAGCCGGCCGATGCCGACGCTCTCGCCCTTGATGCCGCGCACGCACTTGGACTCGCACTGCTTCTCCTGCGGGCAGACGCGGCCGCAGACGGCGGGCAGGGAGTTGGTGGAGGTGACGATCTGGTAGGCGGCCTCAAAGTCGCCCTCGCGCACCTTCTCGAGGAAGCGCGGGATCTTGACCGCGACGGGGCAGCCCTCGCGGCAGGGGGAGTTCTTGCAGTCGAGGCATCTGGCGGCCTCTTTCTTCGCGGTCTCGGCGTCGTAGCCGAGGGCGACCTCGTCGAAGTTGCCGGCGCGGACCATGGGGTCCTGCTCGGGCATCTCGTTCTTGGTCGGGCTCATGTTGACTTTCAGATTAGCCATTTCTCTTTCCTCCCGTCATCTTGCAGATATGCTGGGCGGCTGCGTCCTGCTCGTCCTTGTAGAAGGCGGCGCGCTTGAGCAGCGAGTCGAAGTCGACCTCGTGCGCGTCGAAGTCCGGGCCGTCGACGCAGGCGAACCTGGTCTGGCCGCCGACGATCACGCGGCAGCCGCCGCACATGCCGGTGCCGTCGACCATGATCGGGTCGAGGGAGATGATGGTCTTGATGCCGTAGGGGCGGGTGACGTCGGCCAGGAACTTCATCATGATGTCCGGGCCGATGGCGATGACGCGGTCGAACTGGGGCTTGCCCTCGGCGATGTTCGCCTCGATCTCCTGCTTGAGGAAGACCGTGGTGAAGCCCTTCTCGCCGTAGCTGCCGTCGTCGGTGCACATGATGAGCTTGTCGCTGGCTTCCTTGAGCTCGTCCTTGAGGATGACGATGTCGGCCGAGCGGAAGCCGCCGATGAAGGTCACGTCGATGCCCTTCTTGTGCATCTCCTTGGCGATGGGGTAGGCGATGGCGCAGCCCACGCCGCCGCCGACGACGCAGACCTTCTTCAGGCCGTCCATCTCGGTGGCCTTGCCGAGGGGTCCGACGAAGTCGGAGATATAGTCGCCCTGCTCGACCGTGTGGAGCATCTTCGTGGTGCGGCCCGCGGCCTGCACCATCACGGACACGGTGCCCTTCTCGCGGTCCCAGCCCGCGACGGAGACGGGGACGCGCTCGCCCTGCTCGTCCAGGCGGAAGATGACGAACTGGCCGGCCTGCGCGTGGCGGGCCACCAGAGGCGCTTCGATCTCGAAGAGACAGATCGTCTTGGCGTCGTTGAGAAAGCGTTTGGTTACTACCTTGTACATGAACACACCTCAATCTGGTATATAATAGTAGGTTCCATGCGGGAAAAGCCTTCCTGCAACATTCTTATTTTACCCGCCCGCGGACATAAAGTCAACGATATAATCGGAAAAACCTTCCGCCCGCCGAAAATTCGACGGGCGGCGGGAGCGGGATCACGAATACAGAACCAGCGCGATGAACTCCAGCGGCTCGTCGCCGAGGCAGCGCAGGGAGTGGCCCTCGCCGTCGCCGACGAAGGTCACGTCGCCGGGGCCGACCTCGACCGCCGTGCCGTTGTCGTCGTACGCGCCGCGGCCGCGGAGGAAGTAATAGGTCTCGCTGTCGCCGTGGTGGACGTGCGGCCCGATCTCGCAGCCGGGACGCAGGATTACATGGTTGAACATCCGGCCCTTGCCGGACATCTCCGCCGCGCCGTTGAGGAGCAGACGGCTCTCCACCTCGCCCGCGCCGTTGAACTTGGGCCTGACGTCGACGCTCAGGTCCTTTCCGCGTCTGACAAAGCTCATCTTTCGCCCCTCCTTACATGCCGAGGTCCTCGCCGATGAGGACCACTTCCGTCTCCATGCCGCCCATCGGGCCCCACAGCACCGTCAGCGCGTGGCAGATGCGCTCCGGGCTGCGGCAGTCGTGGCAGCGCCCGTCGACCTGACAGGGGGTCTTTTTGCCGAAGCGGGCGCAGTTCTTGACCGCCGCCGTGTTGCGCGCGCGGGAGAGCGCCGACGCAAAGTCGGGGCAGATCTTGTTCGTGCCCGCGACGATAAAGACCTTGCGGTGGCCGTAGAGCGTCGCTGCTACGCGGTTGCCCGTGCCGTCGATGTTGAGGATCTCGCCGTCCTCGCTGACGGCGTTGGCGCTCGACAGATACACGTCGGCGAAGGCCGCGGCCTTCAGCGTCTCCTTCCCGGGCGCCTTCCAGTGCCAGTATACCGTGTTGTTCTCGCTGAGCGTTTCAAACAGGCCCAGCGCCTCCAGCGTCTTGCTGCCGCCGAAGCCCACCGTGCAGCCGCTGATCTGCGAGGCGATGTGGGCCGCCGCCTCCTTCCCGGTGTCGAAAAAGCTCACCTTAAAGCCGCGGAGCTCCAGGTTTTGGCGCGTTTTTTCAAGATCCATGGCGATCCCTCCCGTGTTGTTGATACCTGTATTATACAGGCTGCACGACGGTCTGTCAAAGCGGAAACGGCGGCGGAGCGGCCTCCGCTTCTGCTGTGCAAAAAGCGCACAGCAGAAAAAAGGTCTTGCTTTATTTCACTAATGTGTTATTATACTGACGCGGCTTTTGCCGCGTCGAAATCACGCAATGGAGGATACAAAAATGAAAAAGACACTTGCTTTGCTGCTTGCTCTGACGATGGTCTTCGCGCTGTGCGCCTGCGGACAGCAGGCTGCCGCCCCCGCCGCTCCCGCCGCAGAACCCGCCGCGGCTCCTGCCGCCGAGCCTGCGGCCGCCCCCGCCGCCGACAGTGATCTGGCCTATGTGAAGGCCAACGGCAAGCTCGTCGTCGGCATCACCGACTTCGAGCCCATGGACTATCAGGACGCCGACGGCAACTGGATCGGCTTTGACGCCGACCTCGCGACCGCCTTCGCCGAGAGCCTCGGCGTGAAGGTCGAGTTTGCCGAGATCAACTGGGACAACAAGGTCCTGGAGCTCAACGGCAAGAGCATCGACTGCATCTGGAACGGCATGACCATCACCCCGGAGGTCGCCAGCGCCACGTCCTGCTCCAACCCCTACATGCGCAACGCCCAGGTCGTCGTCCTGCCCGCCGCCGAGGCGGACAAGTACGCCTCCGTCGAGGACATGAAGGACCTGACCTTCGCGGTCGAGGCCGGCTCCGCCGGTGAGGGCGCCGTGGCCGAGCTCGGCTTCAAGTCCACGCCCGTCACCGCCCAGGCCGACGCCCTGCTCGAGGTCAAGGCCGGCACCTCCGACGCCTGCGTCATCGACCTGCTGATGGCCGTCGCCATGGTGGGCGAGGGCACCAGCTACGCCGATCTGACCTACACCTTCTCCCTCAACGAGGAGCAGTACGGCGTCGCCTTCCGCCAGGGCTCCGACCTGACCGAGGCGCTCAACGCCTTCCTCGCCGAGCAGTTCAAGGCCGGCGCGCTCGACAAGCTGGCCGACACCTACGGGCTCACCGGCTCCGTCATCGCCCAGTAAGAGACTTCACGCAATCCAAAAACGGGGTGCGCCTTTCGCACGAAAAGCGCACCCCCTTCCTTTTCCTCCCCGCGCGGGGAGGCTTTTCTGCCGTAATCTGATCGTTAGGATGTGTCGCCGTGTTTGCCCAACAATTTCCCATCGTCTTTCACTCCCTGAACGTGGGCTTCGTGCAGACCCTCAAGCTCTTCGCCGTGACGCTCATCGGCGCGATCCCGCTGGGTCTGGTCATCGCCTTCGGCTCGATGTCGCGCTTCAGGCCGCTGTCGATCCTCACGCGGACCTTTGTCTGGATCATACGCGGCACGCCCCTGATGCTCCAGCTCATCATCATCTACTACGGCCCCGGCCTCATGGGCAACAACTGGTGGGGCGGCGGCGAGGTCGGGCGCTTCCTCGCGTCCGCCATCGCCTTCATCATCAACTACGCCTGCTATTTCTCCGAGATCTACCGCGGCGGCATCCAGGGCGTGCCGATCGGCCAGAACGAGGCCGGACAGGTGCTGGGCATGACGAAGGGCCAGATCTTCTTCCGCGTGACCCTGCTGCAAATGATCAAGCGCATCGTCCCGCCCATGTCCAACGAGATCATCACGCTCGTCAAGGACACCTCGCTGGCGCGCATCATCTCCTTACAGGAGGTCATCTGGGCCGGACAGTCCTTCCTCAAGGGCTCGCAGGGCATTTCCGGCATCATCTGGCCGCTGTTCTTCACGGGCCTGTACTACCTGCTCTTCTCCGGCATCCTGACGATCCTGCTCGGCGGGCTGGAGAAGCGCCTGAACTATTTCCGCTGAGGGGGTGCGCATATGGCGATTCTGCAAGTGGAAAACCTGCGCAAGAACTTCGAGAGCCTCGAGGTGCTCAAGGGCATCAGCTTCTCGCTCGAGAAGGGCGAGGCCCTGTCCATCATCGGCTCCTCCGGCAGCGGCAAGACGACCCTGCTGCGCTGCATGAACTTTCTGGAAATGCCGTCCTCCGGCCGCATCGTGGTCAACACCGCGGCGGGCGAGCATGTTCTCTATGACGATCAGAACACGAAGACCCTCTCCGAGAGCGCGATCCGCAAAAACCGCCTGCACTTCGGGCTGGTGTTCCAGAGCTTCAACCTCTTCCCGCAGTACACCGCCCTCGGCAACGTGACGCTCGCCCCGCGCCTGCAGGCCAAGGCGAGGCCGGACTACAAGGAGAGGGCCGCGGCGCTCAGCCGCGAGATCGAGGAGCGCGGCATGGCGCTGCTCGGGCAGATGGGCCTCGCCGACCGGGCCGGGTACTATCCGCACCAGCTCTCCGGCGGTCAGCAGCAGCGCGTCGCCATCGCGCGGGCGCTGGCGCTCGAGCCGGACATCCTCTGCTTCGACGAGCCGACCTCCGCCCTCGACCCGGAGCTGACGGGCGAGGTGCTGCGCGTGATCCGCGGCCTTGCCGACAAGGACACCACGATGATCATCGTCACCCACGAGATGACCTTCGCCCACGACGTGTCCGACCAGGTCATCTTCATGGACGGCGGGAACATCGTCGAGCAGGGACCGCCGGCTCAGGTGCTCGAAAACCCGCGCGAGGAGCGCACACGCCAGTTCCTGCGCGGCTATACCAACTGAACGCAGACCAGAACAAGACCCTCCCGGAACGCACCCGGGAGGGTCTTTTGTCGTTATGCAATCATTTTGTCAGGTACGGGAGAATGACGGCCTCCCATTCCTCGTAGCTCAGGGGGGCGACATAGACGCGCTCGGCCAGGAATTCGGCCCAGTCCCTGTCGGAGTTGTTGACCAGATCGGCCAGAACGTCCGGGTCGGGCGCATGCGTGACCACATGGCCCTTGCTGTCCACAAGGATCGTGTTCGGGAAGCTGCCGGACTGGTATTCCATGAAGGCGGGCGCGAAGCCGATGAACGGGTAGCTCGCCCCGGTCTGCGCCTTCGCGGCCTTGATCTCCTCGGCCGTGGTGCTCATCCCGTATACGCCGAAGACCATCAGGCCGCGGTCCCGGTAGTTCTCCCAGAGCTTTTCCAGAGCGGCCATTCCGCTGACGCTGGGCTCGGACCAGGGGGTCCAGGCGTTGATGATGGTGATCGCGTGTCCGGCGAAGACGCTCTCGTCATATTCGTTGCCTTCCCGATCGACGGCCGAGAACGTGAAGTCGGGCTTAAAGTCCGCGGGGGGAGCGGGGGCGGGGGTCGGCTCCGCCGCGCCGGCGGGCTCCTGCGCCGCGGCCGGCGCGGCAGGGGCGGGCTCGGCGGCAGGGGCAGGCGCCTCCTGCGCCGCGGGGGCGGAGATCGGCGCTGCGGCGGAGGCCTTCTTCGAGCAGCCGCAGAGGGCGAACAGGAGAACAAACACGAGCAGCAGAGAGATCATCTTTTTCATGGCTGAACTTCCTCACATTTCGGTTTCGCGGCCGGAACGGACGCCGCCCCGGCAGGAAAAGAATAGCATGCCCGGCGCGCGCCGTCAAGAACGGCGGGGGCGGAAAGGACTCATTCGTTGACGACCAGATCCTCGAACGCCCCTTCGCGCACCCAGACGGCGACGCTGCGGCCCGCGGCGGAGAAGTCGCCGAAGCCGTCGTCGCCGATGACCACGGGCGTTGTGCAGTTGCCGAGCACGTCGTAAAAGCGCTCCCCGGCAAAGCGGCTGCCTATGTACATGGGCAGGCTGCCGCCCTCGGCGTTGGACATCACCACGGCGAGGCCGGAGCCCTCGTGCTCCCTGTCGCCGCGGCGGACCCAGCCGATCAGGTGCTCGTCGCGGAAGCAGTCCTCCTGCTCGCCGTAGGCGTAGGAGCGGCGCAGCTTGATGAGCTTGCCGAGGTTCGGCACCAGCGGCCGGTTCCGGACGGGGTTGCCGTAGTAGTCCGAGTAGAACACGCAGGGCAGGCCGTCCTGCCGCAGCAGGATCAGCGCGTAGGCGAGGGGCTTGAACCAGTCCTCCACGAAGGACTGGAGGCTCTGACCGTGCTGCGTGTCGTGGTTGTCGACAAAGGTCACGGCGTTTTCGGGCCGCGCGCTCACGAGCGTGTTGTCCAGGATGCGGCGCAGATCGCAGTGCTCGCCCGCCTGCGAGGCGTCGAAAAAGTTGTAGTGCAGCGCCACGTCGAAGAGGGACATCTGCCAGTCCACCGCCTCAAGGTAGTGCAGCAGACGGTCGAGCTCGCCGCTCCAGTACTCGCCGACGGCGGGCAGCTCGCGGTGCTTGTCCTCGCGCATGTCGCGCAGCAGCTCCCGGTAGAAGGGGAAGCTGATGTGCTTGACGGCGTCGAGACGCAGCCCGTCGACCCCGGTCTCCCGCAGGTACCAGTCGAGCCACTTTTTGGTCTCGCGCACGACCTGGGGGTTGGACATGTCCACGTTCATCCCCATCAGGTAGTCAAAGTTGCCGTTCTCCGGATCGGTCTCCGGGGCCCAGTGCTTGCCCTTGAAGCGGTAGATGTTGCCGGTCTCCCGGCTCCTGTCGTCCCAGTCGGTGCCGGAGAAGTGCCGGTGATCCCAGGTGAAGCGGCTGTACATGCCGCCCCGGCCCGGGAACGTGAACTTCGACCAGGCGCGGATGCGCCGCGCGCCGCCGATCTGTTCGCAGCGGTTTTCGGGGTCGTCGGTGACGGCGGTGATCTCCTCCAGCCCGTCGCCGCCCATGCGGTGGTTGAGCACGATGTCGGCGTACACGCGGATGCCCTGCGCGTGGAAGGCGCGGATCGCGGCCAGGTACTCCTCCTTGGTGCCGTATTTGGTTCGGATCGTTCCCTTCTGGTCGAACTCTCCGAGATCGTACATATCATAAACGCCGTAGCCCACGTCCTCCTGCGAGGTGCCCTTGTAGGCCGGCGGAAGCCAGACTCCCGTAATGCCCAGCGCGGCGAGATTCTCCGCTTTCGCGGCGCAGCGTTTCCACCACAGACCGTCGTTGGGCAGGTACCATTCAAAGTATTGCATCATCGTCTTATTATTACTCAACCAATCCCTTCTTTCTCTGTTGAG
>CADCLH010000044.1:11802-13175 GCA_902802215.1 Oscillospiraceae bacterium | reverse complement strand
TTTGGAGTATAGTATAGTAGCCTCAGAAAATCAAGGGAGGTAAATGGTAATGATCCGTAAGATTATCCATATTGATGAAGAAAAGTGCAACGGCTGCGGCCTTTGCGCCAGCGCCTGTCATGAGGGAGCGATCGACATCGTGGACGGGAAGGCTAAACTGGTCAGGGAGAACTTCTGTGACGGTTTCGGTGATTGCCTGCCAAACTGCCCCACCGGTGCAATCAGCTTTGAAGAAAGAGAAGCCCCGGCCTATGATGAGGCGGCAGTGAAAGCAACGCAGAAGAAGAAAGCTGCGGAGAAGCTGATGTACGAGATGCACGTTGGAGGCGGCTGCCCTGGATCCAAAACGATGGAACTGCATAAGGAGGATATTGCTCAGGACCAAGAAACAACGCAGATTCGCGCAGACTGTACAGCATACGCCTATGCAAATATGCATGAGGACTTCATGAAGGGCAAAATCACCATCATTGGTTGCCCGAAGCTGGACGCGGTGGATTATTCCGAAAAGTTGACGGCAATCATCCGGGATAATGACATTAAGAGCGTGACCATAGTCCGGATGGAAGTTCCTTGCTGTGGTGGACTACAGCGCGAAGCGGAAACAGCACTCCGTAACAGCGGCAAATTCATCCCTTGGCAAGTGGTGACAATCTCCCGAGATAGAAAAATCCTCGAGTTGCCCGACTCTCCGCAAAATGCACCCTGTTTTTTCGGAAATGCACCCGAGCTTTTTCCTTGGGTGCATTTTTCTATCAAAATATGAGTACTAAGCCAAACGAGAGTTAGGGGCGCGAACCTATTGCAAGAAATGGCGAGGAAAGAGATGCTCACAGTTTGAGTCTCTCTCCTTCTTTAATCCAACCCTGTCAGACAGCTACCAAGTCATTTTTCTTCAAAACTCTCTTAGGGGTGTTGGCACAGCTGTCCACCCCCCATCGTTTTAGATTTCCCGCATTTGTCCGTCTGTCAGCACATCAATCATGATTTTGGCTGCAAGACGAAACGCGTAGATGAATGTCTCGCAATCGGTCAGCACGTTAACCTCCCGCTGGGCGGTCATGTAGTCCTCGAACAATTCCTTCTGCTTTTCGGTGAGTGTGTCGGTCGGTGCGTCCCCGGCTCTTACGACTTCATCCAGCGCCTTCGCATACTGACTGTTTCGCCTGAAGCTGCGCTCGCTGGGGCGAACATCACCAAGGTAAAGATCTTCCAGTATCAGCATCTCTGCACCTCCTCAGCAGTAGACGAGCTCGTGAAGTACGGTCTCTTCTGCCCGGTTTCGGATGCTGTTCATGCGACGCACCCACTCCATCTGATCAGCAGCCTTGAGCGCCTCGGTCACGCCTTCTTGCTCGGCCAATCGGCAGGTA
>CADCLH010000044.1:0-11763 GCA_902802215.1 Oscillospiraceae bacterium | reverse complement strand
TTTCCTCATCCGGCCATATTTCCCGATAGGTTGTTGTCCATCTTCTCCAATGGAGAGATTAGGAAGGAGCACATCGCCAACCTGCGTATATGTGCCGCCACTCTGTTCATAAAAGGATTTCCGCGATTTCATGGGGTATACCTCCAAAATCATATTTGGAAGTACCGTAAGCGTGGGTTTCTGGATTTTGTATCCTTAACTGAGTGAATCCCCCCTTTCACAATTCCCCCTTACAGGTCCGACTTGCCTGCTCGGGGCTGTCTGCGATCAAAAGCGCCGCGGTATGACCCGCGGCGCTTCTGCGTGGAGAGGTGGGAGGAAAATGTCAGAGCAGACCGCCGATCTGCGCGAAGATCTCCGCAAAGACCAGGGAGACGACGGTCATCAGTTTGATCAGGATGTTGATGGAGGGACCGGAGGTGTCCTTGAAGGGGTCGCCCACGGTGTCGCCGACGACGGCGGCCTTGTGCGCGAGCGAGCCCTTCCCGCCGTGGTGGCCCTCCTCGATGTACTTCTTGGCGTTGTCCCAGGCGCCGCCGGAGTTGGACATGTAGATGGCCAGCAGCACGCCGGTCACCAGCGCGCCCGCGAGCAGACCGCCCAGCGCGGCGGGACCCAGCAGCAGACCCACGATCAGCGGCACGGCCACGGCCATGACGCCGGGGATGATCATCTCGTGCAGGGCGGCGCGGGTGGAGATGCCCACGCAGGAGCCGTAATCGGGCTTGCCCGTGCCCTCGAGGATGCCGGGGATCTCGCGGAACTGGCGGCGGACCTCCTCGATCATGCGGTAGGCGGCCTTGGAGACCGAATCCATCGTCATGGCGGAGAAGGCGAAAGGCAGCATGCCGCCGACCAGCAGGCCGATGACCACGTTCGGCTCGAGCAGGTTGATGCCGAGCTCCTGCAGATGCACCTTCTCGGCATAGGAGACGAAGAGCGCCAGCGCGGTCAGCGCCGCAGAGCCGATCGCAAAGCCCTTGCCCATGGCGGCGGTGGTGTTGCCGACGGCGTCGAGCTTGTCGGTGATCTCGCGCACATGGGGGTCCAGACCGCTCATCTCCGCGATGCCGCCGGAGTTGTCCGCGATGGGACCGTAGGCGTCCACCGCGACCGTGATGCCGGTGGTGGAGAGCATGCCCACCGCCGCCAGCGCAATGCCGTAGAGGTCCCCGGTGACGGCGTAGGAGATGTAGATGCCGACGCAGATCAGCACGATCGGCACCCAGGTGCTCTTCATGCCGACGGCGATGCCGCTGATGATGGTCGTGGCCGAGCCGGTCTCGGACTGGTCGGCGATGCGCTTGACGGAGGCGTAGTCCTCGGAGGTGTAGATCTCGGTCACCTTGCCGATGACGAGGCCGACGATGAGGCCCGCGATGATGGCCAGCGCATAGTAGATGCGGCCGAAGAAGACCTTGCTCAGCACAAGCGAACCGACCGCCACGATCACGGCCGAGACGTAGGAGCCCATCTTCAGCGCGGCGTGGGGGTTGGAATCGTCCTTGCCGCGGACGAAGAAGGTGGCGATGATGGAGGCCGCGATGCCGAGCGCCGCGACGACCAGCGGGTAGACCGCGCCCGCGCTGAAGCCGCCGACGGCATAGGAGCTCACGTACTTCGACACGAGGCCCAGCGACAGTGCCGAGACCACCGCGCCGACATAGCTCTCGAACAGGTCCGCGCCCATGCCGGCGACGTCGCCCACGTTGTCGCCCACGTTGTCGGCGATGACGGCGGGGTTGCGGGGGTCGTCTTCGGGGATGCCGGCCTCGACCTTGCCCACCAGGTCGGCACCGACGTCGGCGGCCTTGGTGTAGATGCCGCCGCCCACGCGCGCGAACAGGGCGATGGACGAGGCGCCCAGCGAGAAGCCGAAGAGGATGGAGTCGTTCTTCGTCAGGATATAGATGAGACTACAGCCGAGCAGGCCGAGACCCACCACGCACATGCCCATGACCGAGCCGCCCGAGAAGGCGACCGCCAGCGCGCGGTTCATGCCGCCCTCCTGCGCCGCCTGGGCCGTGCGGACGTTGGCGCGGGTGGCGACCTTCATGCCGAAGAAGCCGGCCAGAATCGAGAAGAGCGCGCCGAGGACGAAGCAGATGGCCGTCATCCAGTCGATAAAGAAGCCGATCAGCAGCAGCAGCGCCACGATGAAGATCGCGAGGATCTTGTACTCGGACTTCAAAAAGGCGTCCGCGCCCTCGGCGATGGCGGCTGCGATCTCCTGCATGTGGGGCGAGCCGGGGCTGGCTTTCGAGACGAAGGCGGCCTTCCACGCGGCAAAGAGCAGCGCGCACAGCGCGAGCAGCGGGGTGATCCAGACAAGCACAGACATGATCGTACACACTCCCAGAGCAGAAGTAAGGGAGCTCGCCTCCCTCTGATTGTGTATTTTAACCGATTCCGGCGCTTTTTGCAAGGCGGACGGAAACGGTTTTGATGCAAAATAACCAAATTCATACAAAACGCCGAAAGCCCCCCGCGAGGATGGGGCGCAAAAGGCAGAATAGACAAAAAGCGCCGCGATCCCGGCGCGCAAAACGCGCGCACCGGGCATACAAGGGAACCCCCCGAAGCAAGAGACTTCGGGGGGTTCCTTTATAAATCAGACCATTTTTTCCTGCTTGACCTTGTGGTCGATGATGTGGCGGGAGGCGAGCTCCTTCCGGATATCGTCCACGGAGATCCCGGCCTCGACCATCAGCACCAGCGTGTGATAGGCCAGATCCGCGATCTCATACACGGTCTCGCGTTTGTCCTGCGCCTTGCCGGCGATGATGACCTCGGTGCACTCCTCGCCGACCTTTTTGAGGATCTTGTCCAGACCCTTTTCAAAGAGATAGCTGGTGTACGAGCCCTCGGGCATGTCGCGCTTGCGGCCCTCGAGCAGCTCGTACAGGCCGTCGAGCGAGAACTCGTGCCGCTCCTCGCTCTGGAACACCGGATTTTCAAAGCAGGAGAAGGTCCCGAGATGGCAGGCGGGGCCGTCCGGCTCCACGACGACGACGAGGGCGTCCCTGTCGCAGTCGGCCGTGATGGAGACGATGTGCTGGTAGTTCCCGCTGGTCTCGCCCTTGAGCCACAGCTCCTGCCGCGAGCGCGACCAGAAGCAGGTCAGCTCCTTCTCCATGGATTTTTTCAGGCTCTCGCGGTTCATATAGGCCAGCGTCAGCACCCGCTTGCTGGCGGAGTCGACCACAACGGCGGGGATGAGCCCCTTCTCGTCAAATTTCAGTTCGTCGATGTTGAGCAAGACTTATACCTCTCTTACCGGGATGTTGTGCTTTTTGAGCTCCGCTTTGAGCGCGGGGATCGAGACCTCGCCGAAGTGGAAGATCGAGGCGGCGAGCCCCGCGTCCACCTTGGGCAGCGTCTCGAAGAGCGTGACGAAGTCCTCGATGCAGCCGGCTCCGCCGCTGGCGATCACGGGCACGCTGACGGCGTCGCAGACGGCCGCGAGCATCTCCAGATCGAAGCCCCGCTTCACCCCGTCGGTGTCGATGGAGTTGACCACGACCTCGCCCGCGCCGAGCGAGACGCCCTTTTTGATCCATTCGATGGCCTCGAGCCCGGTGTCCACCCGTCCGCCCTTGGCGAAGACGTGGAAGCTCCCGTCGACGCGCTTGACGTCCGCCGACAGCACCACGCACTGATCGCCGTAGCGCTTGGCGGCCTCGTAGATCAGCTGCGGATCGCGGAGTGCGCCGGAGTTGACGCTGACCTTGTCGGCCCCGCATTTGAGCACGCGGTCGAAGTCGTCGACGCTCGCGATGCCGCCGCCGACCGTGAGCGGGATGAAGATCGTGCGCGCGACCTCGGTGAGGATATCGGTGAAGAGACGGCGGTCCTCATAGGACGCGGTGATGTCGTAGAACACCAGCTCGTCCGCGCCGCTGTCGCTGTACAGCCGCCCGAGCTCCACGGGAGAGGAGACGTCGCTGAGACCCTCGAAGTTGACGCCCTTGACCACGCGTCCGTTGCGGACGTCGAGGCAGGGGATGATGCGCTTGGTGATCATCGGGCGACCTCAATGGCTTCCTTGAGATTGATGGCGCCGGTGTAGTAGGCCTTGCCGATGACCGCGCCGTATAGGTCCATTTTGCGCAGGGCCTTGACGTCCTCGATCGTGGACACGCCGCCGGAGGCGACGATGTCGAGATTCAGGGACCTGGACAGGCGGCGGTAGAGGGTGCGGTTCGTGCCCTGCATGGCGCCGTCCTTGGAGATGTCGGTGCAGATCAGGGTGCGGATGCCGAAGTCCTGCATGCGCTTGCAGAAGCTGAAGGCGTCGATGCCGGAGGTGACGGTCCAGCCGCTGATGGCGATGTAGCCGTCCTTCATATCCGCGCCGACGGCGATCTTGTCGCCGTACTCGTCCACGGCGGCGCGCAGGAACTCGGGGTTCGTGACGGCGGCGGTGCCCAGCACGACCCGGTTCACGCCCACCTCCATGTACTTCTCGATCGAAGCCATGCTGCGGATGCCGCCGCCCACGGAGATGAACAGCGGGCCCGCGGCCCGGATGGCGCGGATGGTCTCAAGATTGGCGGGCTCGCCGCTCTTGGCGCCCTCGAGGTCGACGATGTGCATATGCGTCGCGCCCTGCTGCATGAAGTCCTCCACGAGCTCCCAGGGCCTGTCGCTGTAGACGGTCATCTGGGCGTAGTCGCCCTGATACAGACGGACGGCCTTGCCCTCGTACAGATCGATTGCCGGAAAGATCAGCATGTTGTACCCTCCCATTCTGTAAATGCGCGGAGGATGTTCAAGCCCACCCTGCCGCTTTTTTCCGGATGAAACTGGGTTCCAAAGATATTCTCCCTGCGCACGGCGGCGGTCAGCGCCGCGCCGTATTCCACGGTGGCCACGGTGTTCGCTTCGCAGTTGACGCCGGCGTAGGAATGCACGAAGTAGACGCAGTCGCCCTCGCGGGTGTAGCGGAAGAGGGGACAGGCGGCGTCGGTCAGATGCAGCGCGTTCCAGCCGATGTGGGGGATCTTGAGCGCGGCGGGGATGCGCTCGCCGATGTGGCGCACGTCGCCGGGGATGAGGCCGAGGCCCTGATGCTCGCCGTACTCGAAATCGCGCTCGAACAGCAGCTGCATGCCCACGCAGATGCCGAGCAGGGGCTTGCCCGCGCGGGCCTCGTCGATCACGACGGCGTCGAGACCGCTCTCGCGCAGCTTTTTCGCCGCGTCGCCGAAGGCGCCGACGCCGGGCAGGAGGATGCGCTCCGCCCGGTGCAGGACCGCCGGATCGCCGGTGACGACGGCGTCGGCCCCGATCGCGGCGAAGGAGCTTTTGAGCGAGAAGAGGTTGCCCACGCCGTAGTCGACGATGGCGATCATGCGAGGACCCCCTTGGTGGAGGGGACCTCGTCGGCGAAGGCGGGGTCGATGGCCACGGCCTTGCGGAGGCTGCGGGCGAAGGACTTGAAGCAGCCCTCGATGATGTGGTGGGTGTTGCGCCCGGCGAGCTTGCGGATGTGCAGCGTCATGCCGGCGTTTGCGGACAGGGCGATGAAGAACTCCTCCACGAGCTCGGTGTCGAAGCTGCCGACCTTCTGCGTCGGCACGTCGAGATCGAAGCACAGCACGCTCCGTCCGGACAGGTCGATCGCCGTGAGGATCAGGGCCTCGTCCATGGGCAGGGTCGTGTCGCCGTAGCGGCAGATGCCGCGCTTGTCGCCGAGGGCCTCGTTCAGCGCCCGGCCGAGGCAGATGCCGATGTCCTCCACGCTGTGGTGGTCGTCCACCGCGGTGTCGCCGACGCAGGAGAGCGTCAGGTCGAAGCGCCCGTGGCGGGCGAAGAGCGTGAGCATGTGGTCGAGGAAGCCGACGCCGGAGCTGATATCGCTCTCGCCGGTGCCGTCGAGATTCAGCGTCAGCTCGATGTCGGTCTCCGCGGTCTTGCGGCTGATGGTTGCGCTTCTCATACTGTTCCCTCCAGAATCTCACGGATGTTCTTCAGCAGAATGTCCATCTGCTCTCTCGTGCCGATGGTGATGCGGTTGTAGGCGGAGATGCCGGGCTTGTCGAAGTGGCGGATCAGCACGCCGCGCTCCTTGAGGCGCAGGTACAGCTCCTGCCCGCCGATTTTCCCGCTGGCGGCGAAGACGAAGTTCGCGCAGGAGGGGAGGACCGTAAAGCCCAGCTTCTCCAGCTCCGCCACGGTGTACGCCCGGTTTTCCATGATCGTGCGGCAGTTGGAGCGCGTCGTCTCCTCGTCCTCGAGCACGCCGAGGCCGAGGGCCAGGGTCATGGAGTTGATGTTGTAGGGGTTGATCGAGAACTTGATGGTGTTCAGATCGCGGATCAATTCCTTGTCCCCCGCGGCGAAGCCGAGGCGCGCGCCCGCCATCGAGCGGGATTTGGAGAAGGTCTGGATGACCAGCAGGTTGTCGTAGCTCTTGATGAGCGGGATGCAACTCTCGCCGCCGAAATCGACGTAGGCCTCGTCGACGACCACAACGTCGTCGGGGTTGGCCTTCAGGATGGTCTCGATCTGGGCGGGAGTCAGCGCCATGCCGGTCGGCGCGTTGGGGTTGGCGAGGAAGATGGTCCGGCCGAGGCCGAAGTAGTCCTCCGGCGCGACCGAGAAGTCCTCCCGCAGGGGGATCTCCAGCGCGGGCACGTGGTTGAGATCGGCGTAGACCGGATAGAAGCCGTAGCTGATGTTGGGGAAGGCGACGCCCCTGCGATCGTCGCAGAAGGCGAGGAAGGCGAAGTTCAGCAGCTCGTCCGAGCCGTTGCCGAGCACGATGTTGTCCGCGTCGATCCCGTGCAGCTCGGCCAGCTTCGAGCGCACGTCGATGCACTGCAGCTCGGGGTAGAGGTTGAGCGGGCGCGTATGCGCCGCCGCGAAGGCAAGCGCTTTCTCCGAGGGCGGGAAGGGGCACTCGTTGGTGTTGAGCTTGGTGACGTTGAGGACCTTCGGCTGCTCGCCCGGGGTGTAGGGGATCAGGGCGGCGTTCCGGTAACTGTAAAAACGGCTCATGTCTCTTCCTCCTCCATTCGGATCAGCGCGCTGCGCGCGTGACCGGTCAGGCCCTCCTTGTACGCGAAGCGCGCGATGTCGGGCGCGAGCTTCCGGAAGGCCGGGGCCGGGTAATAGGTGACCTGGATCTTTTTGATGAAATCGTCGACCGACAGGGGGCTGCCGAAGCGCGCCGTGCCGGTGGTGGGCAGGGTGTGGTTGGTGCCGCCGAGATAGTCGCCCAGCGGCTCGGGGCAGTTCTTGCCGAGGAAGACCGAGCCCGCGTTCTTCACCTCGTCGAGGTAGTCGAAGGGGTTGTCCACGCAGATCTCCAGATGCTCGGGGGCGACGGCGTTGGCGATCTCCATGCCGCGGTGCAGATCGGCGGCGACGATGATCTTGCCGTTGTCGTCGATGGAGGCGCGGGCGATCTCTTTGCGCTCGAGGGTTTCAAGCTGCCGTTCGACCTCCGCCTGCACGGCCTCGGCGAGCGCCTTCGAGTCCGTCACCAGCACCGCGCAGGAGAGCACGTCGTGCTCGGCCTGGGCGAGCAGGTCCGCCGCGACGCAGCGGGGATCGGCGGTCCCGTCGGCGAGGACCAGCACCTCGCTCGGCCCGGCGATGGTGTCGATGGCGACCTTGCCGTAGACCTGGCGCTTGGCCTCGGCCACATAGGCGTTGCCCGGCCCGACGATCTTGTCCACGCGCGGGATCGACTCGGTCCCGAAGGCCATGGCGGCGATCGCCTGCGCGCCGCCGACCTTGAAGATGCGGTCGACGCCCGCGATATGCGCCGCGGCGAGGATGGCGGCGTTGACCTTCCCGTTCCGGGCGCAGGGGGTGCAGAGGATGATCTCCGCGCAGCCGGCGAGCTTGGCGGGCACCACGTCCATCATCACGGTCGAGGGGTAGGGGGCCGTCCCCGCGGGCACGTACAGGCCCGCGCGCTCGATGGGCAGCACCTTCTGCCCCATCACGACGCCGCCGGGGCGCGTGAAGAAAAAGCTGTTTCTCAGCTGCTTTTCGTGGTACTCCCGGATGTTGCGCTCCGCCAGACGGAGCGTGTCGAGAAATTCGGGCTCGGTCGCGGCCAGGGCCTCGTCGATCTCCGCCGGGGAGACCAGCATGGTCTCAAGCCGTACGCCGTCGAATTTCTCGGTATAGCGAAGCACCGCCCCGTCGCCGTGCGCGCGCACATCCGCGAGGATGGCGGCGACGACCCCGGCCACGTCGGTCTTCGGTTCGTTTCGTTTCAAAAGCTCGGAATCGTCGAGCTCCCCGTCCCGATAGATGCGGATCATTTCTGCACCTCCTGTGCAAGCCCTTGAACCACGGCTTCGATCCGTTCGTTCTGAAAGGCGTAGCTGGCCTTGTTGGCGATCAGCCGCGCGCTGATGGGGACGATGGTCTCCAGCACGGCCAGATCGTTCTCCCGCAGCGTCGCGCCGGTCTCCACGATGTCCACGATCACGTCCGACAGCCCCAGGATCGGGGCCAGCTCGATCGAGCCGTTGAGCGGGATGACGTCGATGTCCCGGCCGAGCGAGGCGTAATACTCCGTGGCGATGTGGGAGAACTTCGTCGCCACGCGCAGGGTCCTGCGCATGTCGTCGTAAAAATCCTTCGGCCCGGCCACGCACATGCGGCACTTGCCGACGCCGAGATCCAGCAGCTCGTAGACCTCCGGCGCGTACTCGAGCAGGATGTCCTTGCCCGCCACGCCGATGTCGGCCGCGCCGCGCTCGACGTAGATGGCCACGTCCGAGGGCTTGACCCAGAAATAGCGCAGGCCGAGCGCTTCGTTTTCAAAAAAGAGCTTCCGGTTTTCCTCGCGGATCGCGGGGCAGTCGAAGCCCGCCCTCTCGAACAGGCCGTAGACCTTCTCGCCGAGGCGGCCCTTGGGCAGCGCGATGTTAAGCATGGGCGTCCACCCCGCTTTCGGAGAGCCGGACGACGCGGCCGAAAACGCCTTTTTCGGGCACGGCCTTCTGCGCCGAGACGCTCAGCCCCTCGCCGACGAGGCTCCGCACCGCAGCGGCGACGCGCTCCGGCGCGTCGCGCTCGTCATAGAGCAGCAGTACGTCCGCGTCGACGCCGCGCCCGGAAGCGGTCAGGCGTTCGAGCAGATCGAGATAGCAGGCGAAGCCGACGGCCCGGCCCTTCTTGCCCATGCGGCCGAGCAGCCTGTCGTACTGTCCGCCGGACAGGACGCTCGCGCTCACGCCGCGCACAAAGCCGCGGAAGGCCACGCCGTTGTAGTAGCGCATGTCGCCCAGCACCGACAAATCGAGGATCAGCCCGTCCGTAACGCCGCCGGCGCGCAGCATGGCGGTCAGGCGGCGCAGCTGCTCCACCGCGCCGCGTTCGCAGCCGAGCCTCTCCAGCTCCGGCAGCACCTGCTCCGGCGCGCCGCAGAGCTGTGCGAGGGCTTTGAGCCGCTCGGCGTCCGCGTCGCCCACGCCGTTTTCGCGGCAGAGCGCGCCGAGCTCGTGCGGATTCTTCTCCCCGATGCATTTGAGCGCCCGCACGCGCGCCTCGCCCCGGAAGCCGAGCGCGTCGAGCATGGCGCCCACCAGGCCGAGATGGGACACGCACAGCGCGCTCTCGGCGGAGATGCGGCGCAGGCTCTGCGCGGCCAGCAGCAGCACCTCGCCGATGGCGTAGTCGTCCACCGCGCCGAGGCATTCCAGCCCGACCTGGCGGATCTCCCGGAAGCCGCGCGCGCTCGAAGAGGTGCGGTAGACGGCCTCGTCGTAGTAGAGCTTCTGCACCGTCCCCGGCTCGAAGCGGGCCCCGCGCACGATGGAGAGCGTCACGTCCGGCTTGAGGGCCATGAGGCGGCCGTTGGTGTCGGTGAAGGTGATGACGTCGGAGGAGATCAGAAAGTCCTTGTTGCTGACATACAGCTCGTACTCCTCGAACCGGCTCATCCGGTACTGGACGTAGCCGTAGCGGGCGTAGAGCGAGCGGAGCGCGAGACTGATCGTTTCTTCGTTTTTGAGTATGCCCTTGTCGAGATCCACGCGTGTTCCTCCAGAGAAAAGAGATGGATGCTTTAGCATATTACCACATTATCACGCTAAAGTAAAGCCTCTTTTCCGATGTTCGTCCCTATTATAGCAAATCTCCCTGCGCGGGAAAAGGGGCAGGGACGGATTTGTTTCAATTTTTTCAAAAAGTTTGCAGGGTCCTTTCCATTTTCCCAGCGGTGGTGTATGATGATAAAAAACGATGGGAGGTCCGTTCCATGAATTCATCCACGGTCATCGAGGCCATCGGCTATCTCGGCTCGGCGCTGGTGCTGGTCTCGTTTCTGATGAGCTCGGTGCTGCGGCTGCGCCTGGTCAACACCGCGGGCAGCCTGATCTTCGCGATCTACGCGCTGATCATCCGCTCCTACCCGACGGCGGTGATGAATATCGCCCTGGTGCTCATCAACCTGCGCTTTCTCTGGAAGCTGCGGCGCGACGACCCGAGCTACCGCCTGCTCCGCCTGAAGCCGGAGGAGGGCTATGTGCAGGACTTCCTGCGGCAGTATGCGGAGGACATCGCCAAATACTTCCCCGGACGCCGCCCGCAGGAGGGGGAGCCCAACGTCGCCTGGATGGTCTTTCACGGCTCGGAGCCCGCGGGCATCCTGCTCGGGCGCGAGGAGGACGGATGCCTGGACGTGTCGCTGGATTACAGCACGCCCGCCTACCGGGACTGCTCGGTCGGCGCCTTCCTGCTCGACAGCCTGCGGGACGTGCGCCTGATCCGCTACACGGACGCGGAGGAATCGCATCTGGCCTACCTGCGGAAGCTGGGCTTCACCGAAAAGGACGGCGTCTGGGAGAAGACGCTGCATGCGTAAAACAGACGGCCCGAAGCAGTGCAATGCTCCGGGCCGTCTGCGTAGAATTTGTTTTACTCGGGCTGGCGGCTTTCGCAGAGGTAGAAGATCGTCAGCAGGCCCGGGCCGCAGTGCGCGCCGATGACGACGCCGAGGCTCGTGATCGTGATCTCGCCGACCTGGGGATAGGCCTCGCGGATCGCGTCGCGCAGGAACTCCGCGTCGGCCTGGCAGTCGGCGTGGAGGATGTGGAAGCGCGTGCCGGTCGGGTCGATCTTGCTCAGATCGTGCAGCACGCCGTCGCGTATGGCGTGGAGGGCGGCCTTGCGCCCGCGCGCCTTTTTCACCACGTCCAGCGTCCCGCGGTCGGGCACATAGAGCACGGGCTTGATGCTCAGCAGCGAGCCCACGAGCGCCGCGCTGTTCGAGACGCGCCCGCCCTCCTTGAGGTAGTTGAGGTCGTCCACCGTGAAGCGGTGGGCGATTTTCAGCTTGTTTGCCTCGCCCCAGGCGATGACCTCGTCGAAGCCGGCCCCGGCCTCATGGCGCTCGACCATGTTCTCCACCAGCGTGCCGAGACCGCCGGAGATGCAGTAGGTGTCCATGATATACAGCTTCTGTCCGGGAAACTGCGGGCGCACCTCCTCGGCCGCCTTGACGGCGTTTTGAAAGGAGACCGACATCTCCTTTGACATGTCGAGGAAGATGACGTCCTTCCCGGTCTCCAGCAGCTCCGTGAAGAAGTCCTCGTAGACGAACACGTTGATCATCGAGGTCCTGAGCCTTGCTCCCTCGCGCATGTTTTTGTAGACGGCGGCGCGGCTCTCCTCGCGGCAGTCGTCCTCGCAGAGCGTCTGTCCCACGGTGTAGGTATAGGGGATGAAGGGAACGGAATGCGCCTCCAGCCAGGTCCGCGGCAGGTCCGAGGTGGAGGAGGTGGCGATGATGTA
>CADCLH010000043.1 GCA_902802215.1 Oscillospiraceae bacterium | reverse complement strand
GGTGCCGATATCCGTCAGCAGTCCCTTCAGCTCGGGATAGGGCATGGAGTAGCGCTGGCTCAGATAGCGCAGCGAAGCGCCGAGCTCGCCGTCCGGACCGCCGTATTGGCTGATAATGAACTTCGCCAGCTTCGGATTGGGGTTCTTGATCCTGACCGGGTACTGCAGCTTCTTCTCATATACGAACATCTTCAGCTCTCCCTTCTGTCCGGAAACTCCCAGGGCCAGGGGTCCCGGAGCCAGGTGTATGCGTTCATTCCGAGAAGATCCTTCTGGCAGATCACGCCGTAGCGTTCGACATAGCGCCGGTGCGCTTCCTCTTTGAGAGCCAGAAAGCTCTGGTAAAGCTGAAAGGCCTCGCCGTCGTCCGCGTGGGTGTCCAGATAGAGCTCCAGCTCGTCGACGACGAAGTCGATCGCGGCCAGCTCCGCCATCGGGACGTCCGGGAAGCCTTCGTTGACCAAATTCATAAACGGCAGGTCGAGTCCGGGGAACAGGGTGCCCCTGGCCAGCGCCTCCGTCGGCTCATAGGCGGGCGCGGCGGAGTCCTGCATGGGCACGTAGGACATGGCAAGCGGAGCGCTTGCGCCGGGCAGACTGCCGCGTTTATACGGTTTATCGCATTGATTGCAGCTCAAGTCAATTCCTCCTTGGATAGCGTGCAATCCATTCTATTCCCCCGAAGGAAAACTGTGACCGGGCGGAGCGCGATGCTCCGCCCGGTCTCATTTCTGAACATTCAGGTATGTGTCCGGCACCTTGCCGACCACGAGGGTATCCGCGATCATGACCTCGGTCACGACCTGCGTGCTCTCGGTCCCCCAGGGGATCAGGATATCGACGTCCACGATCACGTTCAGGCAGATCTGGTGCTTGGTCTGGTTGATGCCCGCGGTGATCACGCTGTCGCCCAGCTCCACGCGGGAGGAGGTCAGCATGATGATCCTGACCGGCACGCTCGGCCCGCGTCCCATGAGCAGGCTGACGCCCGTGAGGTTTCCCGCGGGGATGTAGACGGTCAGCGTGCGGTTTTCGGTCGCGCCGACCACCCGTTCGAGGATCCGGGTCGAGAGCAGATTGATCTTCGCCATGTTGCTGTGGATGGCCGTGACCTCGCCGGAGGCGTTCTTCTCGAAGCTGACGAAGTCGCCGCTCTGAAAGTCGCCCTCGGCCATCAGCGCGGCGATCGCGTTGTTTGTCTGCACGGTGACGATATCGCTGGCGTCGGAGACGGCGATCTGGCAGGAGATTTCCTTGAGGAACATCGCCGCGCCCGCGAGGAACAGGCTCAGCGCCGCCAGCAGGATCAGCAGCGACAGGCCCCGCACGCCCCGTCTCTCGCCGGTCCCGGTCGGTGGAACGGAGCAGAAGCGCCGTTTCGGATGACCGCGCCTGAAATGCATGGCGTCACCTCCCCATGCATGCTATGCGCGGTATGCCGGGTTTATGCTCCGGCGTCGAGCATGGCGCTGACCGCCATCATGATCCCGAGCTTTCCCGACTCGTAGGTCAGTCCGCCCTGCATGTAGACAAGATACGGCTCGCGCATCGGGCCGTCGGCGCTCAGCTCGATCGACGAGCCCTGGATGAAGGCGCCCGCCGCCATGATGACCGGGCAGTCATAGCCGGGCATGGCCCAGGGCTCCGGCGTGACGTAGGCGTCCACCGGCGCGCCGGCCTGGATGCCGAGGCAGAAGCGCTTCATGCGCTCGGGGCTGCCGAGGCGGATCATCTGGATGATGTCGGAGCGCTGCTCCAGCGCCCCGGGCGAGCTCTCGATCCCGAGCTCGTCCATCATCGCCGCGCAGAAGCAGGCGGTCTTGAGGGCCTGCGCGGTCGTGTGCGGCGCGAGGAAAAGGCCCTGATACAATAGCCTGTTGTTCCCCAGCGTGGAGCCGCACTCGCCCCCGATGCCGGGGGTGGTCAGGCGCATGGCCGCGCGCTCGACCAGCTCGCGTTTTCCCGCGATATAGGCCCCGGTCGGGGCGACGCCGCCGCCGGGGTTCTTGATCAGCGAGCCCGCGATCAGATCGGCGCCGACGTCGGTCGGCTCCGTAAGCTCCACAAACTCGCCGTAGCAGTTGTCCACCATGATGAACACGTCGCTCCGTGTCTGCTTCACGGTGCGCGCGATCCGGCCGATCTCCTCCACCCGGAGCGCCCTGCGGTCCCCGTAACCGCGCGAGCGCTGGATCATCACCGCCGCGACGTCCGGCGCCTGCACCGCTTCCCGGATCGCGTCATAATCCGGCTCGCCGGACGCAGCCAACTCGACCTGTCCATAGCCGATCCCGTAGTATTGCAGCGAGCCGAAGGCGTCGCCCGTGAGGCCGATGGCCGTGCGCAGCGTGTCGTAGGGCTCGCCCGTCACCGCGAGGATGCGCTGCCCGGGCTTTGCCAGCGCGAACATGGCGCAGGTCAGCGCGTGCGTGCCGTTGACGAAGCCGAGCCGCACCAGCGCCGCCTCGGTATGGAAGATCTCCGCGTAGATTGCATCCATCGTATCCCGCCCGAGGTCGTCGTAGCCGTAGCCGGTGGTCCCGGCAAAGCAGGCCTCGGACACGCGCTTGTTCTGAAAGGCCTCCATGACCTTCCGGGTATTCTGCTCCGCGACCGCGTCGATCTCGTCGAAGCGTGTTCTCAGCCTCGCCTGCGCCCGCCGTGCCATCTCGTAAACTTCCGGTCTGATATCTGTGATCTTCATGCTTCGCTCCCGTTTTCTTTCTGCTCAGCCAATTCCGCGACGACCTGTTTGAAGAATCTGCCGCGCTCGGCAAAATTCCGGAAATGGTCAAAGGAGGCGCAGGCCGGGGAAAACAGCACGATGTCCCCCGCCTTTGCCGCCGCCGCCGCGTCGAGGATGCACTGCCGCAGATCAGGCTCCATGTGAACGCCCAGCCCGCTCTTCTCAAAATGCTCCGAGCCGAGCACCGCGGCGCGGATCTTCTCCGCGGTATCCCCGGTGAGGAAGAGCTCCTTCGCGTACAGGCACAGCTCGTCGCCCAGCGTGTCGAAGGGGATGTGCTTGTCGTAGCCGCCGGCGATAACGATGGGCTTTGCCCGCATGGCGTGGAGTCCCGCGATGGTCCGCGTGGGGCTCGAGCCGATGGAGTCGTTGATGAACTGCACGCCGCCCAGCTCCCGCACCAGCTCGAGCCGGTGTTCCACGCCCGCGAAGCTACGGGCCACTTCGGCGCAGATTTCGTCGCCGACCAGTCCCTCGACCGCCGCAAAGGCGGCCAGATAGTTGAGCACGTTGTGCTCGCCGGGGAGCCGGATCTCATCCTTGTGCAGCACCTCGCGCAGCTCTCCGCCGTGCACGCGGCAGAGCACGCCGCCTCGCAACATACTGCCCTCCGCGATCGTGCCGCGGTCGGTGAACCACGCCTTGTTTGCCTGCGAGAAGCGCTCGAAATAGGCGCTGTGTTCGTCGTCGAGATTGAGCACCAGCCGCGCGTCCGGGCGCTGACGCTCGAGGATCGCGCGCTTGGCGTCGATGTAATCCTGATAGTCCCTGTGCTTATCCAGATGGTTGGGCGTGACGTTGGTCACGACGGCGATATCCGGCGCGCAGACCATGCTGTGCAGCTGGAAGGAGCTGAGCTCCAGCACGGCGATATCGTCGGGTCGGATGTCCGGGGTCTCGCACAGCAGCGGGTTGCCGATGTTCCCGCCGAGATGCACGCGGTACCCCGCCGCCTTCAGCAGCTCGGAGAGAATGGTCGAGGTCGTGGTCTTGCCGTCGCTGCCGGTGACGGCGATCACCCTGCAAGGACAGAGCGAGAGAAAGACCTCCATCTCCGAGGTGATCCGGCTGCCGCGCTCCCGGGCCGCTTCCAGATGCGGCTCGAAGGGCATGAGCCCGGGGGTCCGGAAGATCAGCTCCTGATCGAGTCCCTCGAGGTAGTCTCCGCCCAGCCGGAGCTTTGCGCCCATAGCCTCGAGCCGGTCGGCCAGCTCCCCCATCTGCTCCCGCGTGCGCTGATCGCAGGCGGTGACCCGGCAGCCGCCGCGCAGCAGCAGTTCGATCAGCGGCTGATTGCTCACGCCGATGCCGATGACGGCGATGCTTTTGTCCCGGATGCTCTCCACATATTCCGAAAGGGTCAAACCCAACACCTCACAAAGCTGAATTAACTAATAAATTATACGGCTTTTGCCGAGCGTTTACAAGAACAACTTGACTTACGCGGAAAAGATGGCTACAATAAGCCCCGTGAGCCGGCCGAACGACCGCGGGCACGAGGCGAAAGCCTGTGCATGAGGAAAGTCCGGGCTCCGCAGGGCAAGGATAACGGGTAACGCCCGCCAGGGGTGACCCTCGGACAAGTGCAACAGAGATATACCGCCGGGCCTCGGCCCGGTAAGGGTGGAAAGGTGGGGTAAGAGCCCACCCGTCGCATGGAGACATGTGGACGCTGTAAACTCTATCCGGAGCAACACCGTGGAGAGGGGACATGAAGGCCGGCCCGGCTGTCCCCGGGAGGTGGCTTGACCCTGTCGGCAACGGCAGGGCTAGATAGATGGTCGTTCTCGACAGAACCCGGCTTACAGGCCGACTCATATAAAAAGGAGCTTCTTTTGAAGCTCCTTTTTATATGAGTCGGTATTTGCTGTTCGGCTTACTTATAGGGATCGACGTAGTTGGGAGGAAAGCGTCTGTCGGGGTTCGTGTAGGGATCCCTGTAGCTGTCCTTGACCAGCTGATTGACGATGTTCTGGACCGCGTAGGGGTCATAGCCCGCCGCGCGGAGCCTTCTGATGCGCTCGTCGCCGTTGCCGAATTTGCCGTCCATCACCTCGCGGGCGACCTCGTAGTTGCTCTTGACGCCTCCGGCCACGCCGTCCAGGCTGGCGTCATCCAGT
Organism: Oscillospiraceae bacterium; assembly: GCA_902802215.1. GTDB lineage: Bacteria > Bacillota > Clostridia > Oscillospirales > Oscillospiraceae > Limivicinus. Next base: position 17,925 of record CADCLH010000043.1, on the reverse strand, counting down.
TTCTTCATTTCTTCGCTCATTGGTTTTACTCCTTTTCTGTAATGATAATTCGTTTTCTGTTTTCTGCCTCGGTATCATGATCGCACATGGACTGTCATACAAGTGTCACAGCCGTGCGAGCCTTTACGGTTTGACCTCGAGCGCGTGCTTGGGTTTTTCGGGCAGATACTTCACGCGCAGCCGCGTACCCTCCGTGATGTTGGGCGACGGATTGCCGAGTCTGACCTCGACGGTCTCCCCCGCCTCGTTCCGGAACTTGACAAAATACTCGTAGTTCACATATCTGTCCCCATCGGCGTTGACGGTCTCGACCTCCTTGATGCGGGAGACGACGGAGTCGACCTCGATCCCATTCTCGTTGATCGCTTTGCTGCGCTTGCGGTTACGGGCAGCAACGATGAGTACCGCGATGATAACGACCGCGACGACGGCATAAACCATGCTCCATCCTCCGTTTCCCTATCGGCTTCGTTGCTTTTCCGCCTTGCATTATATCAAACTGGCGTTTAAAAAGCAACAAAATTATTACAATCATCGGGAGCAATCTATAAAATGACCGAAGCACCGGCCGAACGGCCGGTGCTTCGGTTACGATTTGGCTTATTCCGCGTCTTCCCAGTTGTGCCAGACGTTCTGGACGTCGTCGTTGTCCTCGAACATGTCAAGCATCTTCTGCATGTTCTTGATGTCGTCCTCGTTCGTGAGCTTGATATAGCCGTTCTGGGGCAGCATCTCGACCTGGGCGCTCAGGAGCTTGTAGCCCTTGGCGGTCAGGGCGTCGGCCACGGCGGCCACGTCGTCCTCGGCGGTGTAGACGGTCATGGTCTCGTCGCCCTCGTTCTCGAAGTCGGCGGCGCCCGCGTCGAGCGCGTCCATCATGACCGTATCCTCGTCGAGCTCATCGTCCTCGTTGTCGATGACGATGACGCCCTTGCGGTCGAAGGACCAGGACACGCAGTTGGCGGCGCCCATATTCCCGCCGTACTTGTCGAAGTAGTGGCGCATCTCGCCGGCGGTGCGGTTGCGGTTGTCAGTCATGGTCTCCACGATGACCGCGACGCCCTGGGGGCCGTAGCCTTCGTAGGTGATCTTCTCGTAGTTCTCGGTATTGCCCGCGCCGAGCGCCTTGTCGATGGTGCGCTTGATATTGTCATTGGGCATGTTGGCGGCCTTGGCCTTGGCGATCACGGCCGCGAGCTTGGAATTGCTGCGGGGATCACCGCCGCCGCCCTCCTTGACCGCCACGATCATCTCGCGTGCGATCTTGGTAAAGGCCTGCGCGCGCTTGGCGTCGGCCGCGCCCTTGGTTTTCTGTATATTGTGCCACTTGGAATGTCCGGACATGATAACAACTCCTCTTATGTGTTACTACTGTGCTGAAAGAAATGATCCAGTGTATTTTACCATATCCGTCGTTGGCTGACAAGAGTGAATTGCGGCTCAAACGGACTTCGGAACCAGAAGCATCCCCTCGTTTTCCGTCTCTCCCCCGGCATAGGCCTCGATGGCCTCCACGCTGGAGTGGTAGCGCTTGGCGATCTCCCAGAGGCTCTCTCCCTCCCGCCGCACCATCGTCAGCGACGGGAAGCGGCTGAGGTCGAAGCTCTGTTCCTCGTCGAGCGTGACGCCGGAAATGCTGCCGATCTCGTTGTCCGTTTCGCAGAGAAGCTGCACCTCGAGCGTGACGCGCGTCTCCATGCTGCCGCCCGACGGGCGCAGGTCGATGTCCGCAAGAGCGGCCGTGAGCAGCCGCGCGTCTCCGCCGCCGCAATCCTCCTCGAGCATGAGCGTCCGCCGGACCGCGGAGAGCTCACCGCCGGCGGTGCGGTAGAGGATGTCGAGATTGGCGGCCGCGCTCAGCTTCTGCCCCTCCAGCGAGCAGCGCGAGAGCGTCGGGAACACGCAGATCACGTCGGTGCAGTCCTCCATCACGTCGACGTTCTCCGCCGCGGTAACGCGCAGCGTCCGCCTTTCGTCCGCGCTGGAAAAATGCAGCGTCTCCGTCTGCGCGTCGAGCGGCGTGAGATTGCTGTAGGCGTCGGCGACAGTGCGGATGCGGATGCGGCTGCGGCAGACGAGCTGGAGCAGGATATGGATCTCCGCGTCGAGCATCTTTTCCCCGCTGATGCTGTCGATCAGATCATAATAGGCGCCCGTGATCTGCGGCTGGACCGTGCACAGCTCCATGGTCTCCGCTCCGATGTCGATGATCTGGGAAAAGGGGGCGGAAAAGCTCGCCTGTACCGGTCCGTTCCCGTCCTCTCCCAGCCAGGCGATCCGGATCAGCGCCCTGCCCTTGACGACGGCCTTGCTTCCGATCAGCTGGCAATCGTCCGCGCGGATCTCCGCCTGCTCGCAGACCAGGCGCTCCGGCCTGCCCGTTCCCGCGGGAAGCGGGAACTGCTCGTTGAGCACGAAGCTTTTCTCGCACACGGCGTTGGGGAGCGTCAGCTCCGTCTCCGCGCAGCGCACGTGCAGACCGCGGCAGCTCTCCCCGGGCAGCGCCGTCTCGACGGCGACGCTCTCCGGCACATAGCAGCTCAGCTCCGCCGCGAGGTCGAAGGTCACGGACAGCTTGCGCGGATTCAACAGCCGCGCGTCCGTCGCCGCCACGGCGAGCGAAAGAAGCGTCTGCTCCTCTCCGCTCAGCTCCGCGACCTCGAATTCCGCCGAGAACGGCTTTGCCAGCCGGACGCAGGAGATCCGTTCGCGCCTCTCGTCGATGCAGAGCACGCAGGCGCGCGCCTCGCCGGTGACGAGCACCCCGCGCCCGCTCAGATCCTTGCTCTTGAGCAGCACCGAGCTCTGCACCGCCGCGATCCTGCCGATGTCCTCCTCCGTATCCGGGACCACGCTCTCCGCGCTCTCCTGAATTCTTTTTACGAGCCTTACGCTCTCCCGATAACGGACCTCGCATTTCTTTTCAAAAACGATTTCCATTGCGCTCTCCTGTCTGCCGCTCGGATTCTCAGCCGACCCCCACAAGCGGCAGATGGAGATCTCTCATGACGGGCGCTGCGCCTCGTCCCGTACAGCTTATTCCGCTCTGTCCGCGTCTATTCCCACTCTCTCCAGCGAGACAGAAGTCTGGCCAGAAAGCGCGGCATCTTGATGACAAGGATTCTCATACCCCTCTCCTTTCCCCGATCAGCAACAGCGGATATACCAGATCCCGAACCCGATCAAAAGCACTGCCAGGATGAACCACCAGAAGGCCGAAGGCAAAACCAGGGACAGAATGATGATCAGCCCCGCGGAGATCGCAACGAAGCCCAGCATGCAGTGCCGCCCTCTGCGCATAGAAAACCGCCTCCCGCGCCGTAAACTCAGTTCAGTCTACGCGGGAGACGGTTTCGGTATTCGTTTTTGTTTTATTCGTCCTTATACTCCCAAAACTTGTGCTGTGCGCTCAATTCGTACAGCCGTATGTAGGAGCGGTAGCGGCTCTCGTCGATCACCCCGGCGCTCACCGCGGCCCGCACGGCGCAGTCCGGCTCCTTCAGATGGGCGCAGTCATGAAAGCGGCACTGTCCGAGATACGGGTCGAACTCGATGAAATCGTATTGAAGCTGTTCCTTTTCAATGACGTTCGTCATCGTCACGTCCAGCGAGGCGAAGCCCGGGGTGTCCGCGATATAGGTGTCCTCCCCCAGCTTGTAGAGCTCCACATGCCGGGTCGTATGTCTGCCCCGGCCGAGCTTTTCGCTGACCTCGCCGGTCTTGATGTTCGCGCCGGGCAGCAGGGCGTTGAGGATGCTGGACTTGCCGACGCCGGAGTTGCCGGTGAAGGCGCAGACCCTGCCGCGCAGAAGCGCAAGCAGCGCGTCCATCCCCTCGCCGGTCTCGGCGCTGGTGCGCACCACGGGATAACCGGTTTTCCGCATCCTCTCATAGAGCCGGTCGCCGGGATCGAGATCGGTCTTGTTGATGCAGACGACCAGGCCGCAGCGCGCCTCCTCCGCAATGACCGACAGTCTGTCGATCAGAAAGGGATCGGTCACCGGGTTGACGTTGGCCGCGACGAAGACCAGCGTGTCGATGTTGGCGACGGCGGGCCGGATAAACCAGTTCTTCCGGGGCAGCACCTCGTCGATCCGCCCTTTTCCGGCGCTATCCAGGCTGCATCGCACCCGGTCTCCCACAAGCGGGGAGCTCCCGTCCAGACGGAAGCGGCCGCGCGCCTTGCATTCGATCACGCCATCCCCCGCCGCGACATAGTAAAAGCCGCTGAGCGCCTTGACAATGATCCCTTCTGCCTTCATCCCGTTCAATACACCGCCGGTCCCGAAGAAATCTTCAGATAGATCTTGGCGTGCTCCTCCACCTCGGTAAAGGCGTCGGCGCTCTGTCCGATCACGGTCCCCGCGTCCACATCGCTCGCCGTCCAGTCGGAGCCGCCGTAGCTCAGTCCGGCGCTCTCCAGCTTGCTGATGGCCGCGTCCTCCGACAGGCCGATGACGTTCGGCATGCGGACATAGGTGATCTGCGGGCCCGTGCTGACGGTGACATACACGGTCGAGCCCGAGCTCATCTGTTCGCCCGCGTTGGGGCTGGTGCTGATGACGTAGTCCTTGGTGACCGTCGCGGAGGTCTCGTTTTCGATATCCACGATGAATCCCGCCTGCTGCAAGCGGGTCTTCGCCTCGCGGTAGTCGAGGTTGACCACGTCGGGCACCTCGGTAAAGACCATGCCCGTGCTGACCGAGAGCTCGACCTTGATGCCCTCGGGCGTGATCATCATGCTGCGTCCGGGATCGGGGTTCTGGGCAAGGATGGTGCCGCTCTCCGTCTCGGTGTTGATCACATAGACCACGTCGAAGCTGTACAGGGAGGCGTACTCGGCGTTGTCCAGGATCTTCTGGTAGTCGTTCCCGCAGAAGTTGGGCAGGGTGATGCGCTCGGCCGGGGTAAAGACCTCTCCGAGCCAGAAATCCCACATGAACACGAACAGCCCCACGCAGAGCGCCAGCGCGCCGAAGGTCCCCATCAGGAAGGTCACGCGGCGCGCGCGCCGGTGTCGGAGCTGGAAACGCGCCTTGTTCATCTCGCTGACGGAGCGGATGGGCATGACCGCGGGATTGACCATCGGCTTTTCCTCGGGCTCCGCCTGTTTGAGCTGCTCCTGAACAAAGGCGTCCAGATCGTCCAGCAGCTCGGCGGCGCTCTGGTAGCGCTGCGTGATATCCGCGCACATGGCCTTGAGCGTGATGCGCTCCAGCTCTGCCGGGACCTCGGAGACGAGCTCGTGCGGCGGGACGGCCTGCGCGTTCATATGCTTGACGGCGATCTCTCCGATGGTCTCGCCCTCATAGGGCTTTTGCCCGGTGAGCATTTCGTACATCACGATGCCGAGCGAGTACAGGTCGCTTCTGGCGTCCGGCAGCTCGCCGCGCGCCTGCTCGGGCGCGATGTAGTGGATCGAGCCGATGGCCTGCCCGTCGCTCTCGTGGGCCTCGTTTTCCAGCGCGGCGATGCCGAAGTCCTCGACCTTGATCGTACCGTCGCGCAGCATCAGGATGTTCTGGGGCTTGATGTCGCGGTGGATGATGCCGCGCTCGTGGGCGTGCGAGAGCGCGCGGGCGATCTGCCGCGTGAAGTGCAGGACCTCCCGCCAGTTCAGCACGCCGCGCTTGTCCATATACTGCCGCAGGGTGATACCGTCTACCAGCTCCATCACTATGTATTCGATATCGTCGCTGTGGCTGACGTCATAGACGCCCACGATGTTGGGGTTCGAGAGCATGGCGACGGCGTGGGCCTCGGCGCAGAAATTCCTGCGGAACTCCTCGTCGGCCGCCATTTCCTCGCGCATGATCTTGATCGCGACGCTGCGGTTGAGGCGTCTGTCCATCGCCCTGTAGACAACGGACATGCCGCCCTCGCCGATCAGCTCGAGGATCTCATAGCGCTCGTCCAGGACCTGGCCGATATACTTGTCTTGATGTTCCATAGACCTCTCCGTTCGGGACTCAGCGCATGACCGCGACGACCGTCACATTGTCCCGCGCGCCGCGGTTGAGCGCCTTGCTCATCAGCGCGCGGCAGAGGAGCTCGGGCTCCTGATACTCTCTGGCGTAGTCCAGCATCTCCAGATCGGACACGATGTTGGACAGGCCGTCGGAGCAGAGCAGCAGCACGTCGCCGCTCTGCAAAGAAAACTCAAAGTAATCGCACACCACGGCGTCGTCCGTGCCGAGGGCGCGGGTGATCACGTTCTTCTGCGGGTGGGTGCGGGCCTGTTCTCTGGTGATGGCGCCGGCCTCCATCAGCTCCTCCACGAGGGAGTGATCCCGGGTGATCTGATAGATGCTGTTGCTGCGGCGCGAGATATGATAGGCCCGGCTGTCTCCGACATTGATAATATACCCGTTTCCGTTGTATTTAATCACGCCGCCGACCATGGTCGTCCCCATGCCGTTGAAAGCCTCGTCGAAGCGGGAATACTCGAAGGAGACGCCGTTGGCCTCGGTGCAGGCGTTCGTCAGGATGCGGCGGTAATCCATCGTCCGCACGACGCGGGAGGTCAGCTTGGCATAGATATAGGAGACAAAGGCCTTGTTCGCAAGCTGGCTGGCGATCCCGCCCGCCTTGGCGCCGCCCATGCCGTCGCACAGTCCGACGATCAGGCAGGATTTGGACGGGCATTTTTCGATGATAAAGCAGTCCTGGTTGTCCTTGCGGACCTTACCCTTGTCGGTCAGCCCGAAGCTCTTCATGCGCGCGTCTCTCCTTTCGCCTGGATTTTTCGCCGGAGCTGCCCGCAGGATGCGTCCACGTCGCTGCCCAGCCTGCGCCGGACCGTGCGGCCGGAAGGCCCGCTCCTCCACGTGGTTGAGCGGGATCAGGTTGACGTGCGCCGCGACCGACCGGGCATGCGCGGCCAGCAGCCTTGCCTGCTCCGGACTGTCGTTGACGCCGTCGATCATCGCGTATTCAAAGGAAATGCGCCGCCCGGTCTGTTCATAGTAGCTGCGGCAGGCGGCGATCAGCGCGTCGACGCCGCGCCCCCGGTTGGCGGGCATGATCTTCGAGCGGGTCTCGTCGTCCGGCGCGTGCAGGGATACCGACAGCGTCAGCTGCATGTCCTGCGCCGCCAGCTCCGGAAAGCGCTCGATCAGCCCGCAGGTGGACAGCGAGATATGGCGCATGCCGATGTTCATCCCGTCGGGATGGTTGACGAGACGCAGAAAGCGCATCACGTTGTCGAAGTTGTCCAGCGGCTCCCCGATCCCCATCAGCACGATGTTGGAGATGGGCTTACCGGAGTCGAGCTGGGAAAACAGCACCTCGTCGAGGATCTCCCCCGCCTCCAGATTCCGGACCAGTCCGCCGATGGTGGAGGCGCAGAACGCGCAGCCCTGACGGCAGCCCACCTGCGAGGAGACGCAGACCGTGTTGCCGTGTTTGTAGCTCATGACCACAGTCTCCACGGCGTTGCCGTCTGCAAGCTCCCAGAGGTACTTGATCGTGCCGTCGATGGCGGAGACCTGCCGGGACAGCACCTTCGGCTCATAGAGGGAAAAGCGCGCGGCGAGCTTTTCGCGCAGGGCCATGGGCAGATTGCTCATCTGTCCGAAATCCCGCACGCCGCGGGAGATCCAGCCGAAGATCTGCTTGGCGCGGAACTTCGGCTCCCCCATCGCGGTGAGCTCCGCCTCCAGCTCTGCGGGCAGGAGGGAAACGATATTTTGTTTTGCCGCAAGCTCCGTCATGTCGCTATCCTATCGTCTCCTCAGTTTCGCCGCAAAGAAGCCGTCGGTGCCCGTCGTGTTGGGCCAGAAGGTGAACATCCCGTTTTCGGATCGGACGCCGCCGACCGAAAAATCCTCCGGGACAAAATCCGGATGCCGATCCAAAAACGCTTCGACGACCTTCTCGTTCTCCTCCTCCAGGATCGTGCAGGTGGAATACAGGAGAACGCCGTTTGTTTTCAGATATTTTGATAGATTTTCGAGAATATCCGTCTGAATCTGCGGAAGATTTTTGATCTCTTCCGGCTGTTTTGACCGTATTTCCGGCTTTTTCCGTATCACGCCGAGCCCCGAGCAGGGCACGTCGGCGATCACCAGATCAAAGCCTTCCCTCAGCGCGGGATCATATTCCCGCGCGTCCGCCGCCCGGGTCCGCAGGCAGGAGATTCCCAGGCGCTTCGCGCCCTCCGAGACAAGCCTGAGCTTCTTTTCATGGATGTCGCAGGCCAGGATTTCGCCCTCGTTTCGCATCCGCAGCGCGGCGGCAAAGCTCTTGCCGCCGGGACTCGCGCAGGCGTCGAGCACCCGCATATCCGGCTCCGGCGCGGCGAACTCGACGGCAAGGCGGGCGGCCCTGTCCTGCACATAGAACAGCCCTTCCTCATAGCCCGGAAGCTCCGATGCTACACCGTCGGGAAGCGTCAGGCAGCCCGGGATGTCCGGGTCCGCCTCGAACGGGATCTCCGCGCGGGAAAGCGCTCTGGCATAGTCCTCCGGCGTGACTTTCAGCGTATTGACCTGGATCGTCAGCGGGGCCGGCCGGTTGTCGGCCGCAAAGAAGGCCTCGGCAAAAGCATAGCCCTTTCGCTCGCAAAGCAGCTCCGCAAGCCAGAGCGGATGGCTGAAGCGTGTGGCAAGATACGCGGGCGTCCCCTCCCCCGGGATCTCGGGCAGAGCGCCGCGCGCGTCGGCGATGCGCCGCAGCACGGCGTTGACGAGTCCGGCGGCTCTGGCGCAGCCGGCGGCTTTGCACAGCGCGACGGACTCAGCCACGGCGGCGCGGGCGGGAACGCGGTCAAAGAACAGGAGCTGGCAGACGCCGAGGCGCAGCACGTCGCGCACCGCGGGCTCCAGCTTTGTCTGACAGAAGGCGGCGATATAGAAGTCGCAGAGCTCGGCGTTTTCCAGTGCGCTCAGGCAGAGCCGCGACGCGAAGGCCGCGTCCCTGCGGTCAAGGCCGTACCTGCGCACGCTGCCGTCCATCGCGGCGCCGGACCAGGCCCCGCCGCGCCGACAGCGTATCAGCGTCTCCAGCGCCGCCCGGCGGGCGTCGGTCCCCGCGCTCATGCGATCGTAATGCGGTGGCCGCGGAGGAAGTCCCCGGCCCGCATCCGCTTCTTGCCGGGCGCTTGCAGCTCGGTCACGAGCAGGGTCTGCCCGTCCGCGCAGGCGATCTCGATGCCCGCGTCCCCGGCGGAGACGACGGACCCCGGCGTTTTTCCGGTACGGTTTTCGGTATAGGCCGCGCCGAAGACGCGGAAGGTCTTCCCTTCCAGCTCCATCGTCGCGACGGGCCAGGGCTGTAGACCGTATATATGCTTGACGATCTCGCGCGGCCGCTTGTTCCAGTCTATGGGAGAAATGGATTTATCCAGCATTTTGACGTAAGTCGCCTGCGTGTGGTCCTGCGGCGTGCGCGGGGCGGAGCCGTCCTCGATCGCGCGCAGGGTCTTCACCAGAAGCTCTGCGCCCATGTCCATGAGGCGGTCAAAGAGCTCGCCCGCGGTCTCGAATTCCCCGATCTCGGTTTCGTCGGTGTAGATGATATCCCCGGCGTCCATCTCGCTTGCGAGAAACATGGTGCTCACGCCGGTGACGCGGTCGCCGTTGAGCACGGCCCATTGGATTGGCGCGGCCCCGCGGTACTTCGGCAGCAGCGAGCCGTGGACGTTCACGGCCCCATAGCGCGGCAGGGCGAGCATGTCGTCCGGGAGGATGCGTCCGTAGGCCACGACCACCAGAATGTCGGGCCTGAGCTCGCGCAGAACGGCGAGCGCCGTCCCGTCGCGCATTTTCTCCGGCTGGTAGACCGGAAGACCTGCGCGCAGGGCGAGCTCTTTGACCGGGGAAAAGCTCAGCTCCATCCCACGGCCCTTCGGCTTGTCGGGCTGCGTGAAGACGCCGGCGACGTCAAAGCCCTCGTCGATCAGTTTTTGCAGGGACGCGGCCGCGAAATCCGGCGTTCCCATAAAGACGATGCGCATGCTCACTCCTCGACCACGCCCTTTTCAAGCTCCTCCTCGGTCAGCATCCGCTCGCATTTGGAGGTGAAAACGATGCCGTCGAGGTGGTCGATCTCATGGCAGAAGCAGCGGGCGGTCAGGCCCTCTCCCTCGACCTCAAAAAACTCTCCGTTGCGGTCCTGGGCGCGGACCTTCACGAACATGGGGCGGCGGACAAGGCCGTACTCCCCGGGGACGCTCAGACAGCCCTCGGCCCCGTACTGCTCGCCCGAGCTCTCGACGATCTCGGGATTGACGAGCTCAATGAGATATTCGTCCTCGCCCTCGGGGACGTTGGTCTCCAGCACGATGCAGGCGCGGCGCAGCACGCCCACCTGCGGCGCGGCGAGGCCCACGCCGTTTTCGGTGGAGAGCGTGTCCGCCATATCGTCCAGAAGCTGGTGGAGGCGGGCGTTGAAATCGGTGACGGGGCGGCAGTGCTTGTACAGCCCCGGCTCTTCCTTGGTCAGAATGTTTCTGCGTGCCATGTTGTTCTCCAATCCGCCGCGTGCGCGGCATCGCTGTATGGGAAAGAATCAGTCGTTCGGATCGTTGTCCGCCCAGATGGAGACGTCCGAAAAGCGTTTGTCCCGGCAGGCCTCCATGACGACGGAGGCCACAAGGGCGCGCTGTCCCTGCGCGCGGGCGGCGTAGATCATCACGCGGTAGCGGTAGCGGTTGTTCACCCTGGCCACCGCGAGCGGCGCAGGGCCGAGGATGCGCGCGCCGGAAGCGGGGTCGACAAGCTCGTCCAGCCGCTGCCGCAGGGCGCGGCAGGCGCGGACGACGTGGTCCTCGTTCACGCCGGAGACCGTGATCGCGAGAAGCTCCGAAAAAGGCGGCGTCTCCTGTAATCTGCGCAGCTCCAGCTCGGCCTGATAGAAGGCCTCGTAATCCTGCCGGGCGGCCTGAACGATAATCTCGTTGTCCGGCGTGAAGGTCTGGATGACGGCGCGGCCCGGCTTGGCGCCGCGGCCGCTGCGGCCGACGACCTGCGTGATGAGGGAGAAAGTGCGCTCCCCCGCCCGGTAGTCGCCCGCGTAAAGACTCTGATCGGCGGAGATCACGCCCACCAGCGTCACATTTTCAAAATTGAAGCCCTTGGTCACCATCTGCGTGCCGACCATGATGGGGATGTTTTCCTCCCGGAAGCGGTCCAGCAGCTTCTCATGGGAACCCGCCGGCGTGACCGTGTCGGTATCCATGCGGAGGATCTCCGTATCGGGAAAGAGCTCTTTCAGCTCGGCCTCGACCATCTGGGTGCCCGCGCCGATGCGCCGGAGCGTGCCGCCGCACACGGGACAGGCCTCGTCCGGACGGCGGGAGAAGCCGCAGTAGTGGCAGATCAGTCGGTCGGAGACGCTGTGGTAGGTCAGGGAGACGCTGCATCGGGGACAGCGATAGGTATAGCCGCACTCCCCGCAGCTGACAAGACGGTTGGCGCCGCGCCGGTTGATGAACAGGATGCTCTGCTCGCCGCGGGAGAGATTGGTCTCGATCTCCCCGCGCAGGAGCGAGCTGATGCTGCCGCCGTTTCCGCGGCGCAGCTCGCGCTTCATGTCCACGATCTCGACCTTCGGCAGCGCCTGCTCGTTATAGCGGTTTTCCAGTCTGAAAAAGCCGTAGCGCCCCGTCCGGGCGGCATACATGCTGGTCAGCTCCGGCGTGGCCGAGCCGAGCAGCAGCAGGCAGCCGGACTGCGCGCAGCGGTATTTCGCCACATCCCGCGCGTTGTAGCGGGGGATGTTTTCGGACTTGTAGGTCTCCTCCTGCTCCTCGTCGATAATGAGCAGGCCGAGGTCCTCGCAGGGGGCAAAGACGGCGCTGCGCGTGCCGATGACCACATGGGCCTTTCCGCCCTTGATGCGCTTCCACTCGTCATAGCGCTCCCCGATCGGGAGACTCGAATGGAGGACGGCCACCTCGTTGCCGAAGTGGGAGGAAAAGGTCTGGATCATCTGCGGCGTCAGCGCGATCTCCGGCACAAGCAGGATCACGCTTTTCCCGCGCCGGAGCTGGTGATCGATCAGGTGGATGTACACGCTGGTCTTGCCGCTTCCCGTGACGCCGAAAAGGAGCGCCGCGCCGCTTTCGCCGGATTCGGCCCGCTCTCCGATGCCCTCGAAGGCGCGCCGCTGTTCCTCCGACAAGCGGGGCAGCGCTTCGGTCTGTCCGACGTGGATCTGGACGCGGCGAAAGGTCTCGCGCTGATACAGCTCGACGAGCCCTGCCTTTTCCAGCGCCTTGAGCGACGAGCGTCCGGCCCCGGCATGCACCAGCAGATCCCGGGTCGGGATCGCCTCAAAGGCCGCGAGCTGTTCGAGGATCGCCGCCTGCGCCGGGGAGCGCAGACGTCTGGCCTGCGCGGCGGCTGAGGCGTCCTCCGGAGAGATCAGCAGACGCGCCATCTCCTGCGTCTTGTCCTGAGCGCGGCGGCGGCCCTCCTCGTCGAACCAGAGTCCGGCCGGGAGCATGGCGCGCACCGCGTCGTAAACCGTGCAGAAGAAGCGCTCCCGCATGAAGTAGGCGAGCTTGAGCTGGGACGGCGTCAGGACCGGCGCGTCGTCCAAAACGGCGAGGATCGCCTTGAGCGGGCGCTCCACGGCGCTCTCCTCCGAGACGGCGAGCAGCACGCCCTCGGTGCGGCGGTTGCCGCGGGAAAAGGGCACATGCACCCGCACGCCCGGAACGGCCCTGGTCTCAAGCTCCTCGGGGATCAGGTAGTCGTAGGGCTTGTCCAGCCAGTATGTCGCGGCGGAAACCGCGATTTTCGCAACGAGCCTTGCCATGCCGACTGCCCTCCGTGAAAGACCTGTGTTTTACTTCTTGAGGCTGAGCTTGCCGGTATACACCTCGTCAATGGCGGCGGAAACGGCCTTGCGCTCCAGCGGGAGCTGCTTTTCCTCGGCCTCGGCGGACAGGTCTCTGGCGCGTCTGGCGACGAGATTTACGAGCTGATAACGGCTGCCGATCTTGTCGACGAGCTCAGCAACGGGGGGATAAAGCATCATGATGAGTTCTCCATTCTGCCGCTTTCTGCCGCGGCGGGCGATTTTACAAGGGATTGAAAATTATTGATTTTTCAGCCATTCGGCCCGGTCGGAAAAGCGCCACTGCGCGGCGTCGATGATGGCGCACAGCGCGTGCGCGGAGCGTTCCAGATTGTCGTTGACGATGAGATAGTCGTAGAAGTCGGCCTCACGGAATTCCTGCCGCGCGCGCTCGAGACGGCCGGCGATGGCCTCCTCGGTATCGGTGCCGCGCCCGCGCAGACGCCTCTCCAGCACCTCCAGCGAGGGCGGCGCGATGAAGATCGTCACGGCGCCGGGCATCTTTTCGTGCACCTGGCGCGCGCCCTGGACCTCGATGTCCAGCAGGACGTTCATGCCCTCCGCGAGCTTCTTTTCCACAAAGGCGCGGGGCGTTCCGTAGGAGTTGGAGACATAGTCCGCGTGCTCGAGCAGCTCGTCCCGCTCGACCATCTCGCGAAAGCGCTCGCGGTCGATGAAGAAGTACTCTCTGCCGTCCACTTCCCCGGGACGGGGCGCGCGCGTCGTGACGGAGGTGGAGAAGCACACGTCATGTCGCCCCTCGATGGCTTTGCCGACGACGGTGCTCTTTCCCGCGCCCGAGGGGCCGGAAATCACGATCAGTCTGCCCGATTCATTCATCTGCCAAACCGCCTTCCTGTTTTTGTTCCGCGCAGCGCGCCGCGATCGTCTCGGGCGGGAGCGCGGAGAGGATGACATTTCCGCTGTCCATGGTGAGCACGGAGCGCGTGCTGCGTCCGAAGGAGGCGTCGATCAGCAGTCCCCGCTCGCGTACCTCCTGAATCATGCGCTTGATGGGCGCGGATTCCGGTGACACGATGGCGACGATGCGCTCCGCCGAGACCAGATTGCCGAACCCGATGCTTACAAGCCTCATGCCGCCGCCCTCATTCGATGTTCTGGATCTGCTCGCGGATCTTTTCGATCTCGGACTTGAGATCCACGACCGTATGGGCGACCTCCGAGCTCTGGCACTTGGAGCCGATGGTGTTGGCCTCGCGGTTGAACTCCTGGATCAGAAAGTCGATCTTTCTGCCCGTGGGAGAGCTGCCGTTGATCATGGTCTTCAGCTGGCTCATGTGGCTGCGCAGACGGACCGTCTCCTCGTCCACGGCGATGTGGTCGGCGAAGATCGCCGCCTCCGCGAGGATGCGGTTTTCGTCGATGCCCGCCGTGCCCAGGACCTCGGCCATCTTCGCCTCGAGCCGGGCGCGGTACTCCGCGACCGTGCGGGGCGAGGCCTCCTCGACCGTGCGCACCAGCGCGTCAATGGTCCCGAGGCGGGAGAGCACGTCGTCGCGGAGCTTTTCGCCCTCGCGCAGACGCATGGCGTCAAAGTCGCGCAGCGCGCGCTCGGTGATCTCCACGATCCCGGCGGAGATCGCCTCCGCGTCCAGATCCTTCTTCTCCACGCAGAGCACGTCCGGGAAGCGGCTGACCGCCAGCGCCGTCACGTCGTCGGGCAGCGCATACTCCGCCGCGATCGCGCGCAGCGCGTCCAGATAGCCCTTCAGCAGCCCTTCGTTGACCTTGACGGTCATATCGCCCGCGGACGCGGAATCCACGCTCACGAACACGTCGACCTTGCCGCGGCTGATGTGCTTCTGCACCGCGGTCTTGACCGCGTCCTCGGCGAAGAGGAAGCTGCGCGGCATGCGGACGGACGCGTCCAGATAGCGGTTGTTGACGCTTTTTAGCTCCACGCTGATGTTCAGGCCCTCGACAGTGCCCTTGGCGCTGCCGTAGCCGGTCATGCTTTTGATCATAGTACCTCCGCCCTACTGCCGCAGGGAAATGATTTCAAATGTGATGGGGTTTTTGTTCCTGCGCTGGCTGAGCACGACGATCACGCCCCCGAGAACGATCCCGGCAAAGGTCGCGAGGATGCACAGCCCCTCTCCCGCGCCCAGCCTCCACGAGATGAAGTAGCCCAGGACCGCAAGGATGATCGGCAGGATGTAGACCAGAAAGATCGCCCCGTAGACTCTGGACGACTTGCTCTCGATCACGACGCGCTGTCCGGGACGCGCCCCGATGGGATTGCGCGCGGGCGTTTTCAGCTCGCTCTGAAAGACGCAGGCCTCACAGCTGGCGCAGTTGGAGCCGCAGGCGGTCCCCCTGCTGACCACGACCTCGGCCATGCCGCCGGGCAGGCAGCGGTAGACGACGGCGTCCTGTGTCATCCGCCTGCCCTCTCGATCTCGATCGCGACCGTGTAGTGGCCGATGGCCCCGACGTCCGGGAAGCCGTCCACATAGATCCGCACCTTGGGCATATACGTCCCGGTCGATTCGCCCATATCCGACAGGTCCGCGACCGCGCGGATGTTCTCGTCCCGGATCTGCGCGAGGCTCTCCGGATTGCCGCGCAGCTTGACCTCCAGGCTCTCCGTTCCGACCGTGGCCTTCAGGCCCTCGTACAGGTTCGCGTAGTCGATGTTCGTCACCTTGAAGGTCTTCGTCTCCAGACCGACGACCTCGACCGTGACCTTGGCCTCGGTCGCGCCCGTCGTGTTGCGCAGCGTATTGTCGATGGGAATGGGATAGGTCTCGGTAAAGCTGGCGGCAAAATCGGTCAGGTCGATCGTCGCCAGGTTGATCTTGTTCATGCCCGCCAGCAGCTTCGAGTCGCCCGCCAGCGTGACCGACGCGGGCTCAACCGTCACCTTGGTGTTCTCCGCCGTCGCGCCGCCGCCGTCGACCAGATTGACGCCGAGCTTGACCTCCTTGAGCATCAGCAGCGGCAGCGTCGCCGTCACCGTGTCCGTCGAAAAGGTGATCCCCGTCGTCGAGCAGGGCGTGTTGTCCGCGCTCATCAGCGTATACCCGGTCTCGACCTCGTAGGTGCTGTCCACGTTCTCCTTGCCGAAGGAGACCCATGCGTACTCCACGTTCTTCAAATAGGTCTCCGGTCCCGTCAGCGTGATGGTGGCAGGCTCGAACACCGGCGACTCCGCCGTGAAACCCTCCGCGACCGAGCCCTCAAAGCTGCCGCGCACCGGCACCGACTTCGACGTCTGCGTCGAGACCATGAAGTTGATCGTCTCGGGCGTCTTGCGCGTGATGCGGAGGTTGGACGTGTCCGTCCCGTCCGGATAAATCACCGAGTACTGCTGCGAGGTGTAGGCCGAGCGCGAGAGCTTCGAGACGTCGATCTGCGCATAGAGCTTTTCTTCGTCAAGGCCCGCTACCACACGGCGCGGCCCCACGACCTCGATCGTGACCGTGCCGGTGTCCATATCGGTGATGACAAGGTTCTTCGAGTCGCGCAGCAGCGTCTCGCCCGAGAGCTTGACCTCCACGCCGCGGAAGGTCTTCTTGAACTCATCGCTCTCCACGCTGGAAACATACACCCAGATGGCCAGCGAGGCGATGAGGGAGACGATCATCCAGAAGGCCCGGCTGTCATACAGTTTTTTGATCTTCGTTTTCATTGTCAACCTCGCCTTCCGTGAAAATGCCCTTGAGCCGCTTTTTAATGCCCGTCCTGCTGTCCGGCTTTTCCGCGGGCATCAGGTTCTCCATGAGTACCTTGCGCAGCTCCGTCCCGTTCAGATGGCGCTTCAGCCCTTCTCTGCGCTCCGGGTCCTCGTCATTCCTGCGGTGCAGCAGATCCGTCTCGTTCAAGGCGACGGAGACCGCGCCCGTCTGCTCGGATACGACGATGACCAGCGCGTCGGATTCCTCGCTCAGTCCGAGGGCCGCGCGGTGGCGCATCCCCAGGTCCTTGCTCACGTTCGTCCTCTGCGTCAGCGGCAGCATGCAGCCGGCCGCCTCGATGCGCCCGTCGCGGATAATGACCGCCCCGTCGTGAAGCGGCGTGTTTTTGTAAAACAGGTTTTCCAGCAGCTCGGCGCTCGTGTCGGCCTTGATGACCGTACCCGTCGCACACACCGGCGCGAGCGAGACGCCGCGCTCGAAGGCGATCAGCGCACCCGTCGGAGGCGTCGTCGCGGCCATGTCCATACAGGCGCGGACCGTCTGCTCGATGCACTCCTCCATCACGCCCGCGGCGCCGCCGCGCCTCGTATTCAGCGTGCTGCCCACGCGCTCCAGCACGCGGCGCAGCTCCGGCTGAAAGAGGATCACCAGCGCGATCACGCCCAACTCCACCGCCTTGCGCAGGATGTAGTTGATCATGATCAGGCCGAAGAACTCAGACGCCCACAGCACGACCAGAATCAGGATCAGACCCTTCGCAAGGTTGATGAAGTTGGACTTGCGGATGAACCAGATCGCCCGGTAAATCAGAAAGGCGACAATGAGAATGTCAACAAAATCCCAGATGCCGATGGTCGTCAGATAACTCCCGGCCCGGCTAAGCGCGTTTGTAATCGTTTCCATACCGTTTCCCCATGTCGAATTGCAAAGCTATGCAGCATAAAACTAACTATAGTATTATACAGCAAAACCGGAGAAAAGGCAATAACCATAACGCACCCGAACGCAACAATTCTCAAGCCCCCGCGCGCAGGATCTGCTCGAGTACCCGGCAGAAGTCTTCCGGCTCTCCCGCTCCGGTAAAGGGAGAAAAGCTTAAGCGGAGCGTGCCCGTCTCCAGCGTGCCGGCGCTGCGGTGCGCCGTCGGCGCGCAGTGCAGCCCGCTGCGCAGACAAACCCCGTGTTCCGCGAGCCTCTGCGCCGCCTCCTCGCAGTCGAAGTCCCGCAGGCGGAAGGACAGGACGCCGCTCTGCGTGCCGGGCACTCCGGCGAAGAGCTCGACGCCGTCCATCGCAGAGAGACGCTCGACCAGCTCGGACAAAAGCTTCTGCTCGTGCGCGGCGATCGCTTCGACGCCGCGGTCAAGGACGTAGCGCATCCCCGCGGTCAGCCCGGCCGCGCCGGGAACGTTGTGGGTCCCGGCCTCCAGCCGGTCGGGCAGGTACGGCGGCATGCTCTGCTC
>CADCLH010000042.1 GCA_902802215.1 Oscillospiraceae bacterium | reverse complement strand
CACTGCGCCAGCGTCTGCATCCCGCCCGCCCACATCGCGGGCGCGAAGCGCTACGTCGGCGACAGGCTCAGGCTCTGCACGGTCATCGGCTTCCCCAACGGCTACTCCACCACCGCCGTCAAGGCCTTTGAGGCCGCCGACGCGGTCAAAAACGGCGCCGACGAGATCGACATGGTCATCAACGTCTCCATGGTCAAGGACGGCTGCTGGGTCGACGTCGCCAACGACATCCGCGCCGTGCGCGAGGCCGTCCCCGGCAAGATCCTCAAGGTCATCATCGAGTGCTGCCTGCTGACCGACGAGGAGAAGATCCACCTGTGCAAGATCGTCTCCGACTGCGGGGCCGACTTTATCAAGACCTCCACGGGCTTCTCGAAGGGCGGCGCCACGCGCGAGGACGTCGAGCTGCTGCGGACCCACTCCCCCTATACGCTCAAGGTCAAGGCCGCCGGCGGCATTTCGAGCATTCAGGACGCGGAGGACTTCATCCAGCTCGGGGCCGACCGCCTCGGCACCAGCCGCATCGTCAAGCTCGCCATGGAGCAGGAGAACCTCGCCGGCGCCCCGGACGAGAAGTACTGATCCCCTCCCCCGCGCGGAGAAACGACAAACCGACTGAGCAAAGGAACGCAGTATGAGCGAGAAAGAGATCGCCCTCCGGGCAAGAATCAGAGATTGGAACGCATCCGCCTCCTCCCTGCGCATCGCCGCCGGGCTGTGCTTTCTGGCCGCCCTGCTCTTAAACGCGATGACGCCGTATCTTTCGGACGACTACTATTACATGTTCAGCTTCGCGACGGACGAGCGGATCCGCACCCTGGGCGATATCGTTCCCTCGATGGTCAGCCACGCCACCTTCGCGAACGGGCGGCTGGTCTCCCACTCGCTGGAGC
Source organism: Oscillospiraceae bacterium (assembly GCA_902802215.1). Classification (GTDB taxonomy): domain Bacteria; phylum Bacillota; class Clostridia; order Oscillospirales; family Oscillospiraceae; genus Limivicinus. The sequence goes on along the minus strand of CADCLH010000042.1, from coordinate 11,054 downwards.
AGGCCTTCCTCCTGCTGCCCAAGGCGGTGTTCAACGTCTGCAACAGCGCCGTTTTCCTGTGGCTGATGCTCTCGTCCTATACGGTGTGCAACGTCGGGAAAAAGCGCAGCACACTGATCTTCGCGGTGATCGTCATGTGCTTCTGGAACTTCGTCCCGGTGATCGGGCCGGTCTGTCTCTGGCAGGTGGGGGCCATCAACTATCTCTGGGCCGTCGCCTTCTGCCTGTTTTTCCTGCGCCCGTATCTGGCCCTCTATTTCGGTCCGACGGAGGAGCGCTGGTTTCGCATCCCGCAGCGTCTGTGGAGCAGGCTGCTCTTTCTCGCCGCCGCCTTCCTGTTCGGCATGTATTCGGAGATCACCTCCGCCGTCGGCGTCCTGCTCGCGGTCGGGATCCTGCTCTGCTCCGGACGGGAGAAGCGGGCCGGACAGCGCTGGCTGTGGCTTCCGATCCTCCTTGCGGTGATCGGCTACGGCGTCATGCTCTCGATGCCCGCGGAGCATCTCAAGCAGGGCAGCTTCGCCCTGCGGGAGCTGCTGCGCCGCATCCCCGACGTGGCGTCGGTCATGCGGGAGGACTTCGGCGTGCTGAGCGCCGCCTGGATCGTTTTCATGGTCCTCGCCGCCGGCTGCGGCGTTCCCTGGTTCCGGCGTCTGGCCTCGCTCGGCTTCGCTCTGGGCGGTCTGGCGGGCAACTTCATCCTGATCGCGGCCGAGTATTACCCGGACCGCTGCAAGATCACGGCCGCCTATTTCCTGATCCTCGCCTGCTGCATTCTGCTGCCCGACCTGCTGGAGTCCTCCTGCGCCCTCGCCTGCCGGGCCGCGGTCGGCCTGCTGACCGCCGTGTTCGCGCTGAACCTCATCGCCGGGGTCGGGGATATCGGCTCCGCCTGGTACCAGCAGAGAAAGCTCGAAGCGCAGATCGCGCAGGCTCTCGAAAACGGGGAGCGGGAGATCACCCTCTCCCGGGTCTATTATTCCACGCCCTACAGTCCGTTTTACGAGATGAAAGACCTCGACCGCTTCGACCCCGACGAATGGCCCAATCGCTTCATCGCCCGGATCTACGGCTTCGACCGCGTCTACGGCACGGACCCGGTCGCCGAAGACTGAAGCGATTATCAAAAAAAGTTCTTGACACGGGTCTGTTTCCCTGTTATATTACATAGGCTAAAACAAAGAAGGTACGGCATCCACCCTGCCTCACCCGGCGGCAACTGCGCCAGCCGCGGTCAATCAAGCACCGCCCCCTTTGCGGGGGACGACTGTGTCTTTACGCTCGGATGCCGTGCATCCGAGCTTTTCATTTTCGGAGGTGTTCACCATCGCAAACGCTGCCCATCAGATCAACGAAGAGATCCTTGACAAAGAAGTACGCCTGATCGGCGATCAGGGCGAGCAGCTCGGCATCATGTCCGCCGAGGCCGCCATGCAGATCGCCATGGAACGCGACATGGACCTGGTCAAGATCGCTCCGGGCTCCAATCCCCCCGTCTGCAAGGTCATGGACTACGGCAAGTTCCGTTTCGAGCAGACCAAGCGGGAGAAGGAAGCCAAGAAGAACCAGCGTGTGATCGAGATCAAGGAGATCCGCATGTCTCCCGGCATCGACACCAACGATTTCAACACCAAGCTCAAGAACGCCCTGAAGTTCCTCGGCGACGGGGACAGGGTGAAGGTCAGCGTGCGCTTCCGCGGCAGGGAGATGGCGCATACCGAGATCGGCGCGGTGCTGCTCAAGGACTTTGCGGCCCAGTGCTCCGGGATCGCGAATCTCGACAAGGCCCCGAAGCTCGAGGGGCGGAACATGTCGATGTTCCTCTCCCCCAAGCCCGCCGCTCCGGCGAAGAAGCCCGCAAAGCCCAAGCAGCCGAAGGCGGAGGCCGAGGTCAAGCCCGAGGCCTGACAACACGCATACAGCGGGAGCAATCCCTGTATTGATTTACGGAAGGAGAAACAATCATGCCCAAACTGAAGACCCACAGCGGTGCCAAGAAGAGATTCAATCTCACCAAGTCCGGCAAGGTGAAACGCGCACACGCTTACAAGAGCCATATCCTCACGAAGAAGAGCACCAAGCGCTGCCGCCGTCTGCGCTCCGAGACCTACGCCGACGCGACGAACGAAGCGACCATCAAGAAAATGATCCCTTACAAATAAGGGCTGACGCACAATAGGAGGATATTGAAATGGCAAGAGTTAAAGGCGCAATGATGACCCGCAAGCACAGAAGCAAGGTCCTCGGTCTTGCAAAGGGTTACTGGGGCAACAAGTCCCGTCACTATAAGATGGCCAATGAGCAGGTGATGAAGTCCGGCCGTTACGCTTACGTCGGCCGCAAGCAGAAGAAGCGCGACTTCCGCCAGCTGTGGATCACCCGCATCAGCGCGGGCTGCAAGGCCAACGGAATGAACTATTCCACCTTCATGCACGGCCTGAAGCTGGCCGGCGTCGACATGAACCGCAAGATGCTCTCCGAGACTGCGATCCACGACCCCGCCGCCTTCACCGCCCTGTGCGACATGGCCAAAAAGGCCAACGCCTGATCGGTCGTCAAAAAACCGCGGCTTCCCGAAAATGGGAAGCCGCGGTTTTTGCCGCTCGATCCGCTCATACCACGCCGCCGGCGATCCCGCCGGGGATCTCATCCGACGTGTGGAGCGCGGCCCGGCTGAGCGGGCGGTTGTAGGCGCCGATCTCGATCGCAGCCCAGTCCGCCGCGCTGCCGCCGTAGCGTATGTTTTCCAGCTTGTTGCAGCCGTTGAAGGCGGAGCTCTCGATCACCTTGACGGAGGCGGGGATATACACGGTCGCCAGGTTGCTGCAGCGATTGAAGGTCGCCTCGCGGATCACGGTCACCCCCTCGCGGATCATGACACCGTTGAGGCTGGTGCAGCCGTCGAAGGCCTGCGCGCCGATCTCCCGGACGCCTTCGGGCAGGGCGACGTCCAAAACGGACGTGCAGCCGTAGAAGGCCGCGTCCCCGATGCTCGTGACCGAGTCGGGCAACGCGACGGAGAGTGCATTTTTGCTGTACTGGAAGGCCTGATTGCCGACATGCCGGACGCCGGGCATAACGATGATGTCCCGGATTTTCTCCCGATGCGCCGCCCAGGGCGGCAGATCGCGGCCGTAGTCCGGCATGACGCCGTTGTCGCAGGAAACGTAGAGGGTCTTTTTGTCCTCCGACAGCTCCCAGCTCACGTTGCCCGGCTTGTCCGCAAAGGCGGCGTCGGCGGAATGGATATGGTCGGCGGGATCGGCGTTGAATTCGAGCTCCGCGCGCGCAAGCGGCTTGTTGTACGCGGCGATCCTGATCCGCTCCCACTCGCTCTCGCTGCCGCCGAAACAGACGGTTTTCAGCTTATAGCAGCCGTTGAACGCCGAGTCCTCGATGTCGGTGACCGAGGCCGGGATATAGATCTCCTCCAGGGCGGAGCAGCAGTTGAAGGCCGCGTTGCCGATGCGCTTCACGCCCTCGGGCAGCGTGACGCTCCCGAGCTTTGCGCAGTGGTCGAAGACCGAGACCCCGAGCTCCTTCAGCCCGCCCGGCAGCTGGACGAAGCGCAGCTCGGTGCAGCCGTAAAAGGCGGCGTCGCCGATGCTCGTCACGCTCTCGGGGAGGTAGACCGCGCGCAGGTGCTTGAGGTATTGGAACGCCTGGTCGCCGAGATGCGTCACCCCGTAGTCCACGGAGAGCTCCTCGATCTTTGCCTCATATTTACGCCAGGGGGCGACGTCTCCCGCAAAGTCGTGCATCTCCCCCTCGCCGCTGATCGTAAGAACGCCGTCCTCGCCCAGCGTCCAGGTCAGCGCGTCCTCGGCGAAGGCGCTCAGGCCGGGCAGGGACAGCAGCAGGCAGAGCACGATCAGAAAAGAAAGCGGCTTTCTCATGGCGGTTCCTCCTCTGTCTGATTTGGTAAAATCAGTATATCGCCCGCCCCGGCCCCTGTCAAGGCGCGGGATGATTACCGCCGCCGGCGCGAAGTTCACAGGATGGACTTGAACCTTTCCCGCGTCGGTGGTAAACTATATAGGATTCAACAAAAAACACCATCGGAGGGTATGACTATGATTGCCATCGGCAGCGACCACGGCGGCTATGCGCTCAAGCAGGCGCTGATGAAGCATCTTCAGGCGCGCGGTCTGGAGTATCGGGACTTCGGCACCTATTCGGAGGCCTCCTGCGACTACCCGGTCTATGCCAAAGCGGTGGCGAAGGCCGTCGCCTCGGGCGAGTGCGAGAAGGGCATCCTCATCTGCGGCACGGGCATCGGCGTGTCGATCACGGCCAACAAGGTCCCGGGCATCCGCTGCGCGCTGTGCGGGGACTGCTTCTCGGCCGAGGCCACGCGGCAGCACAACGACGCCAACGTTCTGGCCATGGGGGCGCGCGTCGTGGGCGAGGGGCTGGCCCTCATGATCGCCGACACCTTCCTCGACACCCCCTTTTCCAACGACGAGCGGCACAAGCGCCGCATCTCGATGATCGAGGGCTGATCCTTGGCGCGCGTTCAGGAATTCTACAAGGGCAAGCGCAAGCGCCGCAACTACGCCGTTCTCCCCTTTCTGATCCTGCTGGCGGTCATCTCGGTGGTGCTCGTCCTGTTTTACGGCATGCAGAAGTACGCCGTCATCTCGAAGGACGGGGTCGCCATCCGTCTGCCCATCCTCGAGGACGGGCAGAGCACGACCGTGGACAGCGAGGGCCATGTCGTGCGGGAGTTTGAGGCGGTGAGCGTCCCGCTCGTCTTCGAGGAGGCGGACTACAGCTATGTGCGCAGCAAGGCCGGGGAGTACGCCCCGCCGGTGCGCGCGATCTTTGTCCCGGCCGAGAATGTCAACTCCAGCAAGATCATCGAATACGCGGCCCGTCTGGTGGCGGGCAACGCGCTGATGCTGGAGATGAAGCCGCGCAGCGGCCAGACGCTGTGGGAGTCGCACACCCACATGGCCGAGGCCTACTCGCTGACGATGCAAAACGACATCACCGCCGCCATGCCGGAGATGATCCAGATGCTCAAGGAGAAGGACATCTACCTCGTGGCGGAGATCTCCTGCTGCATCGACGAGCTGCTGCCCACCCGCACGACGGCCTACTGCATCCACACCGAGACGGGCCTGAACTTCACCGACGGCCTCGGGACCTGGCTCGACCCCTACAGCCTCGATCTTCGCGTCTGGATCGCGGAGATGGTGCGGGAGCTCTGGGATCTCGGCTTTGACGAGGTCGTGCTCAAGGACGTGGCCCACCCCTCGCTGGCGGAGGCGATCCCGCTTCTGTACTCGCGGGAGATCTCGACGCCCCGCTCCTCGGCGGCGGCGGTCTGCGGTCTGGCCGCGGGCGTGGCCGACCGGCTCTATGATCGGCAGGACAAGGCCGTGTCGATCTGGTGCAACACGCGCGAGGCGCTGGTGCGCGACGATCTGACCACGGGGCAGAACGCGGTGCTGTTCATGTCCCTCTTTGACCGCGTCTACCTCGACACGGACAAGTACAGCTACCCCTACAACGTGGAGGATATCGAGTCGCAGGTCACGACCGGCAATGTCTACGACCGGCTGGTCCCCGTCGTCATCAACTACATCCCTGACAACACGAGCTGGATCCTCGTCGACGGCCCGGAGGACTGACCCGGTGAAAAAGAGAAGAGGAGAAGATCTCCTCTTCTCTTTTTGCTCCGTTTCGCTTTGTGCAAAAGCGATAAGAATTCACCCCGGTTTTACCCCAATTCTGACAAAGATTTTTTGAAAAACCGCTTGTATTCGGCGCTTGTTTATGGTAAACTGTCGCTGCTTAAAAGACATTTGTCTTTCATGTACGGACAAACAGAGAGGATGGAACACATGAAAGTAGCCGTACTGGGCTTCGGCACCGTCGGTGTCGGGGTCTATGAGATGCTCAAGAACGCGCCCGGGCTGGAGGCGGGACCGGTTTTGGTCCGCCCCGGCAAGGAGGACGCGGATTTCAAGGTCTCCTCGATGGAGGCCATTCTTGCCGACCCCTCGGTCGGCGCGGTGGCGGAGGTCATGGGCGGCATCGAGCCCGCCAACACCTACGTCTCGATGGCCCTTGAGGCGGGCAGGCACGTCGTGACCTCGAACAAGGCGCTGGTCGCGGCGCACGGGATCGAGCTGGCGCAGCTGGCGCGGGAGAAGGGCGTGTCCTTCCTGTTCTCGGCGGCCTGCGGCGGCGGCGTGCCCTTCCTGCACAACCTCGCCATCGCCGCGCAGAGCGACAGGATCCTCGCGCTCGGCGGCATCCTCAACGGCACCACCAACTTCATGCTCGACGCGATGCAGTCGGAGGGGAAGGACTACGGCGACGTGCTGCGGCAGGCGCAGGCGCTCGGCTACGCCGAGGCCGACCCGACCGCGGACGTGTCGGGGCTGGACGCGCTGCGCAAGATCATGCTGGCCTGCGCGGTCGCCTACGACAAGCTGCCGGTGGACGGCTTCTGCCTCGAGGGCATCGAGAGCGTCACCGCCGGAGACGTGGCGCATTTTCAGTCGCGCGGTCTGACCTGCCGTCTGGTCACCAGCGGCGGCGAGGCCGGCGAGAGCGTCTGCGCCTATGTCGAGCCCGTGCTCTTCCCGGCCTCCGCGCCGGAGTGCTCGGTGCTGAAGAATTTCAACATGGCCAAGTACCTGGGCGAGAACGCCGGCTCCATCGTGCTGATGGGCCAGGGCGCGGGGCGCTTCCCGACGGCCTCGGCGGTCGTGCGCGACCTCTGCGGTCTCGGCACGCTCGAGATGCTGCGCCCTGCCTGCCGCAGGGTCACGGCCGACAACAGCGCCTGCGTCCACGCCTACTACGTCCGCACGGACGCGAAAAACGCGGACCGCTTCTCCTTTGCCGAGAGCTCCCGCGCCGACGGTACGGTGCGCGGCGTGACGGAGCCGATGTCCGTCCCCGCCATGCACGCGCTCGCGGAGGAAATCCGGAAGGAGGGCGGCGGTCTGTTCTTCGCCGCGATGGGCTGAGCACATGTTAAAGGTTGCAAAATTCGGCGGCTCCTCCGTCGCGGGGGCCGAACAGTTTCAGAAGGTCCGGCACATCGTCGAGGCCGATCCGGCGCGGCGGATCGTGGTGGCCTCGGCGGCGGGCAAGCGCTTTGCCGACGACCACAAGCTCACGGACCTGCTGTATCTCTGCCACGCGCATCTGACCTACGGCGTCTCCTGCGACGACATCCTCGCCTCGATCCGCAGCCGCTTCGTCGGCATCCGCGACGCACTGGAGCTGCGCTTCGACATTGAGGACGCGTTCGACGCCTACGCCGCGCGCCTCAGCCGCGACACCAGCGTGGACGAGCTCGTCTCCCGGGGCGAGTATTTCACCTCCCTGCTGCTGGCGGAATATCTTGGATATAGATTTGTAGACGCGGCGGACTGCGTGTTCTTCGGCTTTGACGGTCAGATCGACAGGCCGAAGACCTACGAGGCGATCCGCGCGGCCCTCGGGGACAGTGAGCGCATCGTCATCCCCGGCTTCTACGGCAGGCTCCCGACGGGCAAGATCAAGGTCATGACCCGCGGCGGCAGCGACATCACCGGCGCGCTGGCGGCCGCGGCTGTGGACGCGGACGTGTACGAGAACTGGACGGACGTCTCCGGCATCCTCATGGCCGACCCGCGCATCGTCGACAACCCCGCGCCCATCGACAAGATCACCTACGCCGAGCTGCAGGAGCTGGCCTTCATGGGGGCCTCGGTCCTGCACGAGGACTCGATCCTCCCGGTCAAGGAGAAGGGCATCGCCCTGAACATCCGCAACACCAACCGCCCCGGGGACCCGGGCACCATGATCCTCGGCGACGTCGCCGACGAGCGCGTCGAGGAGGATGAGCGCTTCATCACCGGCATCGCCGGGCGCAGGAACTTCACGATCCTCACGGTCAAGAAGCGCAACATGAACACCTCCGCCTCCCTGCGCCAGTCGCTGGAGATCCTCGACCGCTACCACGCCCCGGTGGAGCACATCACGCTGGGTCTCGACAGCTTCGCGCTGGTCTCCTCCACGGCGGCCCTGGGCGACGGGGTCTACGACGTGATCGCCGACATCCAGAAGGCCGTCCGGCCGGACGACATCCAGATCCAGGAGGGCATCTCCCTTGTGGCCACCATCGGCCGCAAGATGATCGCGCAGCCCGGCACCTCCGGCAGACTCTTCCACGCGCTCGGCAAGGCGGGCATCAACATCCGCACGATCGCCCAGGGCGCCGACGAGCTGTCCATCATCGTGGGCGTTGAGAACAAGGACTTTGAAGCCGCGATCCGCGTCCTGTACGGACGCTTTGCGGGCTGATACATGAAGGAGGCACAAGCTATGAAAGCACTGAACATCGCAGTTCTCGGCGCCACCGGCGCCGTCGGTCAGGAGATGCTCAAGATCCTCGAGGAGTATGACATTCCCGTGGGCGAGCTCCGTCCCCTCGCCAGCGCAAGAAGCGTCGGCAAATGCGTGCGCTTCAAGGGGCAGGACGTTCCCATTCAGGAGGCCCGCGACGACGCGTTCGAGGGTCTGGACTTCGTGCTCGGCGCGGTCGAGGGCGACATGTCCCGCCGCTTCGCCCCCGCTATTAAGGCCAGCGGCGCGGTCTACATCGACAACAGCTCCGCCTTCCGCCTCGATCCCGACGTGCCCCTCGTGGTGCCGGAGATCAACGGCACCGACGCCTTCAAGAACAAGGGCCTCATCGCCAACCCCAACTGCTGCACGATCATCGCGCTGATGGCCGTGGCGGGCATCGCGAAGCTCTCGCCCATCGAGAACATGGTCGTGTGCACCTATCAGGCCGTCTCCGGCGCGGGCCAGAACGGCATCGCCGAGCTGGAGGCCCAGATGCAGGCGCTCGCGAACGGCGAGAAGCCCGTCGTCAAGACCTTCGCCCATCAGATCGCCATGAACGTCATCCCCTTTATCGACGCCCCCTACGGCAACGACTACACCAAGGAGGAGATGAAGATGCAGAACGAGGGGCGCCGCATCCTGCACGCGCCCTGGCTCAAGGTCAACTGCACCTGCGTGCGTGTGCCCGTCATGCGCTCGCACTCCATCGCCGTCACCCTGCGCACCGAGAACAAGGTCTCCGTGGAGGAGGCCAAGGCGGCCGTCGCCGCCTTCCCCGGCGTGCGCCTCATCGAGGACTACGAGGGCCGCTGCTACCCCACCCCGCTTGACACCACCGATCAGGATCTCGTCTGGGTCGGCCGCATTCGCGACGATCTGACCGACGACAAGGGCCTGACGCTCTGGTGCTGCGGCGACCAGATCCGCAAGGGCGCGGCCTCCAACGCCGTGCAGATCCTCCGCCTGCTGGCCGAGAAGGCCTGAACAGCCCCCGCCGATTCTGAAATACCCTCACCGTGTCATCTCGACCGAGCGAAGCGAGCGGAGAGATCTAAAAAACGTGGATTTCCAACGTTTCAGATCTCTCGACTCCGGCTGCGCCTCCGCTCGAGATGACAAATGCCGGGGGTATCTATATCTTGAAATCCGCCGCACAGAGGTGCGGCGGATTCGGACTGTTGAAAGAGAGATGCTTATGAACAAGAACATCCGCGCGCTTCTTTTTGCGCTGTCCCTCGCCTGCCTGCTCCTTCTGGCGGGCTGCGCGAAAAAGTCCCCCGAAGTAGTCAAGGTCCCGTCCGCGTCGCCTCAGGCCGCGGCGTCCGCGCCCTCCGAAGCAGCTCAGGCCGCCGCGCCCTCGGTCTCCCTGGAGGAGCAGCGTGCGATCCTCGAGGCGAACCGTTCGCTCTGGGAATTCACCGAACCCTGGGAGTCGCCGTGGTTCTACGCCTTCACTGACCTCGATCACAACGGGCGGCAGGAGGTCATCGCGGCCAGCACGCAGGGCACCGGGATCTTCACCTACGCCCACTTTTATGAGGTCAAGCCCGACTTCTCCGGCATTGAAAACGTCTACCGCTCCGACCCGGCGCTCGAGGGTCCGGACGACTGGCCGGAGATCGTCACCGACGCGCTGAGCTTCTATTACGACGAGGCCGCCGACCGTTACTGGTACGTCTGCGAGGGCGTCACCCGCGACGGCGTCGCGCATCAGTACTACGCCTGGTACGCCCTGTGTCTGAAGGACGGCTCGGCGCGCTGGGAGCGGCTGGCGGAAAAGAACGTGGACTGGGACGAGAACGGGGCCGAGCACACGGAGTGCTTCGACGCCGAGGGCATGCCCATTTCCTGGACAGACTATGACCGCGCCGTGGAGGACCGCTTCGCCGGTCTGGAAAAGCGCGCGCTGCGGCTGGAGTGGACGCAGGTGGATATCCCCTTTGACGAGACGCAGCCGTCCGTCCCTGACGAGCCCGCACAGTCCGAGACGCCGCCCGCCCCCGCCGCGCCCGTCGATCCCGGCGTCAGGGTCACGAAGAACCCGAGCAGCGAAGCGATCGCGATCGGCGGCAGGACCTGGTTCATCGCCCACGCGGACAACGGCGCCGCGCCGACCTGGCTGCTGCAGAGTCCCGACGGTCGGCTTTATACCCTCGACGAAGCCATGGCGGCCAACCCCGGTCTGACGCTGGAGGCGCTGCCGGAGGACACGATCGCCGTCGGCAATGTCCCGCTCTCGCTCAACGGCTGGGGCGTGATCGCGCGCTTCAACGGTCCGGGCGGATATGTCGACACGGAGCCCGCTTTCCTCTTCGTCGGCGACTATGTCAACGCATACAGGAGCGTGATCGACGGATATCGGGCCGCCTATGCCAATGGTCGTCAGGACGATATCGGGTATCTGTTCGACAACCATCTCTCCGAGATGGCGGCGTACTCCGCCGGCGTCGGCTACGCGCTCAAGGATCTGGACAAGAACGGCGTGCCCGAGCTGCTGATCGCCGGGATCTCCCCGGTGTATCCGGAGTATGACAAGGCGATCTACGACGTCTACACCCTCGACGGCGGCGTGCCGACCCAGGTCGCCGTCTCCATGGCGCGCAAGCGCTATTCTCTGCGCACCGACGGCAGTCTCTTCTGGGAGGGCGCGGGCGGCGCGTCCTATGTCTATTTCGTCGTCGAGCGCGTCAAGGGGAAGA
>CADCLH010000041.1 GCA_902802215.1 Oscillospiraceae bacterium | reverse complement strand
GCCCGAAGAAAAGTTGCAAAAGAAGCGGCGCTTAGGAGGGGAAGATTCCGTTTTCTTCCCCTCCTAAGAACCTCCCTAATTGAAACGGCCAAGGGGGCCCGCGGGCCCCCGTTGGATTCCCCGGGGAGCGGCGGGAAAATGGTGCAAAAACCTCACTGCCTGCACCACGCAGCGCCAAGCGAAGCGGCTCCGCGCGGAAACAGAGGCGACAGCCTATTCCACGATTGCACCCGGTTTTGAGAACAAGGCAGGATATCCGCGGGGATAAGCTCAAAGTTTGTCAGCAGGAAACCCGCGTGGAAGCGCCCTTTTCTTTCTTGCACCGGGCGCGGCGCTGTCTTTCTTTTCGGCAAGACGAAAAGAAAGATAGGGGGGCGCAATACGCAGGATACCGTTTGCATACAGGACACGGAAAACGGATTGCCACGGCCCCTTGCGGGGCCTCGCAATGACGCGCAAAGGGCAGGCGGGGACGGGCGGAACAGCCGCCGAAAAACCGAAAAGAGCCCGTCCGGATCGGACAGGCTCGTTTCGGGTAATATGACAATTACACAGCGCGGGTGACCTTGCCGCTGCGCAGGCAGCGGGTGCAGACGTAGACGTGCTTGGGAGAGCCGTCCACGATGGCCTTGACGCGCTTCACATTGGGCTTCCAGCTGCGGTTGGATCTTCTGTGGGAGTGGCTGACCTGAATGCCGAAGGTCACGCCCTTGTCGCAGAACTCACACTTGGCCATTGACGAAGCACCTCCTTGCTTGTGTTGGCTGCTGAAAAGACAGCTTAGTTATAATAGCAGATGAAAAGAGCAAATGCAAGAAAAATTTCATCTTTTCGTAAAAAAATCGGCGGGGCGCTTTTACGCCCGGGTGTGTGGAAAAGTGTTGCCAAACGCCGATGAACTGAGTAAAATAGAAGCGGAAGGCTTTTCGCCTCTTTCAGCCAGAGAAAGGAGTCGCGTATGCGCAGCAAATATTCGGTAAAGCTCAAGAGCGTGGCGGAGGAACACGGGCTCACCCCGCTGACGCTCTCCAAAAACTATGAAACGGCGCTGGTCACGACCGCCGACGTCAACCGTCCCGCCATGCAGCTGACCGGGTTCTACAACTACTTCGACCCCAAACGCATCCAGATCATGGGCCGCGTCGAGAGTACCTATCTCGACACCCTCTCCACCGAGGAGCGGCTGCGCACCTTCGAGCGTTTCATGCAGTACGACATCTGCGCGCTCGTCATCTGCCACGGCGTGCCCGCCTTCCCCGAGTGCATCGAGATGGCGCGCAAGTATGACCGCAGCGTCTTCATCACCGAGATGGACACCTCGGAATTCCAGGCGGACGTGATCCACTCGCTGAAGAAGTCGCTGGCCCCGCGCGTGACCCTGCACGGCGTGCTGGTCGAGATCTACGGCGAGGGCCTGTTCCTGATGGGCGACAGCGGCATCGGCAAGAGCGAGACCGCGCTGGAGCTCATCAAGCGCGGCCACCGCCTGATCGCCGACGACGCCGTGGAGATCCGGCGCATCAACCGCGACACCCTGATGGGCTCCGCGCCGGAGATGATCCGCTATTACATGGAGGTGCGCGGCATCGGCATCATCAACGTCCGCCACCTCTACGGCATGGGCGCCGTCAAGCCCGAGACGAAGATCGACCTCGTCGTGCAGATGGAGAGCTGGGAGGAGGGCAAGGCCTACGACCGCCTCGGCCTGACCAACGAGACGGCCACCATCCTCGGCATGACCCTGCCGCAGGTGACGATCCCGGTCCGCCCCGGGCGCAACCTCGCCGTCATCATGGAGCTGGCCGCGATGAACAACCGCCAGAAGAAGATGGGCTACAACGCCGCCGAGACCCTCGCGGCCGAGCACGACGCCGCCATCGACATGGGGCTGTTTTAGGCCTTGCTTGAACAATGACAAAACGCCCAACTGCCGGGTCTTTTTGTGCCACTCTGCGTTGCTCAACCTTGCCATACACAAAGTATGCCTGCGGTTTCGCGCCTTGATTGGCGCAAAAATCCCTCGCCATTTGTGCATTCCGCTATTATTCAAACAAGGCCGTTAATTAAAATCATCCATCCGGAGTGTGACCATGGAACAACTGGAACTTGCCATACAGGAGATCCGTCAGGCCCTGCCCGGGCTCGAGCTGCACGAGAACGAGCCCATGGCCGCGCACTGCTCCTTCAAGATCGGAGGCCCGGCGCGCGCGCTGGCCGTGCCGCAGGACGTGACGAGCCTCTGCCGCCTGTGCTACCTGCTCAAGAAGCACGAGCTCGCGCCCTACATGCTCGGCAACGGCACCAACATCCTCTTCCCGGACGAGGGGCTGCCCGAGCTCTTTCTCATCAGCACCGCGAAGCTCGACCGGCTCTTCCTGCTGCCCGACGGGGCGATCTACGCCGAGTGCGGGGTCTCGCTGGCGCGCCTCGCGGGCTTTGCCCAGCAAAACGCCCTGAAAGGGCTGGAGTTTGCCTCCGGCATCCCGGGCACCGTGGGCGGCGGCCTCATCATGAACGCGGGCGCCTACGGCGGCGAGCTCAAGGACGTCGTCGAGAGCGTCGTCGTCCAGTACCTGCCCGAGCAGGCCATGTATGAGCTCACCAACGAGCAGTGCCGCTTCGGCTACCGCACGAGCCTGTTCCAGAAGACCGGCGGCATCGTCATCCTCTCGGCGGTGTTCCGGCTCGAACCCGGCGACGGCGCGGCCATCGCCGACAAGATGCGCGAGCTCAACGCCCGCCGCCGCGACAAGCAGCCGCTCGACCTGCCCTCGGCGGGCAGCGCCTTCAAGCGGCCCGAGGGCCACTACGCCGCCGCGCTGATCGAGCAGGCCGGGCTCAAGGGCTATGCGATCGGCGGCGCGCAGGTGTCCGAGAAGCACGCGGGCTTCGTCGTCAACCGCGGCGGCGCCACCTCGCACGAGGTGCACGAGCTCATGCGCCACATCCGCAGGACCGTCTACGAGCACAGCAAGATCGCGCTCGAGCCGGAGATGATCCTGCTGCCGCCGGACTTCAAGCTCGAGGACCACGGCCCGCAGGTCCCGCTGCACCGTGTCTGGGGCCCGGGCGTCGAAGAAGAGAAAGGATAAACGATGGATTTTCTGATTATCACGGGCCTGTCCGGCGCGGGCAAGAGCCGCGTCGCCGACATGCTGGAGGACCTGGACTACTACTGCGTCGACAACATGCCGGTCGCGCTGATGCCCAAATTCGCCGAGCTCTGCATCGCCACCGGCGGCCGCTACGAGAAGGTCGCGCTGGTGACCGACGTGCGCTCCAAGAACAGCTTCGACGAGCTGCTGACGACCATCGACCAGCTCAAGGAGATGAACTGCAACGTCCGCATCCTGTACATGGACGCGGACGTGCCGACCATCGTGCGCCGCTACAAGGAGTCGCGCCGTCCCCACCCGCTGGCCCAGCGCGGCAGCACGATCGAGGACGCCGTCTATAAGGAGATCGACCTGCTGACCCCGGTGCGCGAGCGCGCGGACTACATCGTCAACAGCTCCGCGCTCACGCTCGGGCAGCTGCAGGCGCGGCTGTTCACGCTGTTTTCGCCCGAGGGCAGCCGCCGCGAGATCGACATCACGGTCGAGGCCTTCGGCTTCAAGTACGGCATCCCGCTCGACGCCGATCTGATGTTCGACGTGCGCTTCCTGCCCAACCCCTTCTATCTGGAGGAGCTGCGCCCGATGACCGGGCTCGACCGCCAGGTGGCCGAGTACGTCTTCCGCAGCGTCCAGACCCGCACCTTCATGACCAAGCTGGCGGACATGCTGGACTTCCTGGTCCCGCTGTATGTGGAGGAGGGCAAGACCAGCCTGACCATCGCCATCGGCTGCACGGGCGGCCGCCACCGCAGCGTCTGCATCGCCTCGGCCGTGAACGAGTACCTCAAGGCCAAGGGCTACAAGTCCGTGAACGTCAACCGCGACATCCAGAAATAGGAGGGGAGACCATGTCCTTCTCTTCCGGGGCCAAGGCCGAGCTCTGCCGCGACCGCTGCGAGCGAAAGGACCTCGCCGTGGCCGAGAGCTACGGCGTGCTGCTCTACTGCCACAGCTTCTCGGCCAGGGAGATCCGCGTCATCACCGCGAGCCCGGACTTTGCCGCGCGTCTGCCGCGGCTCTTTAAACGCGCCTTTCAGCTGGACTTCGACGTGCTGCCGGACGCGGGCGCGGCCGGCAAGCGCAGCCTCGTGATCCGGGACGAGAAGAAGCTCTCCCGCATCTTCGAGGCCTTCGGGATGGAGCGGCTCGGCTCGCTCTCGCACCACATCAACTACGGCGTCCTCGAGGAGGACGCCGCCCGCGCGGCCTTCATCCGGGGCGCGTTCCTGGCGGGCGGCAGCGTGACCGACCCCGAAAAGCGCTACCATCTGGAGCTGGCCACCGCGCACCGCAGCGTCAGCCGCGAGGCGCACAGCCTGCTGCTGGAGATGGGCTTCTCCCCGCGGGAGACCGAGCGCGCGGGCAACGCGCTGCTGTATTTCAAGCAGGCCGACGCGATCGCCGACTTCTTCACGGCCATCGGCGCGCCGACCACGGCGCTGGCCGTGATGACCGCCAAGGTGGACAAGGAGATGCGCAACACCGTCACCCGGCAGATCAACTGCGACACGGCCAACGCGGACAAGACCGTCGCGGCCGCGCAGGAGCAGCTCGCGGCCATCCGCCGCATCGTGAAGGAGTACGGCACGCTCGACGTGCTGCCGGAGCCGCTGCGCGACGCGGCGCTGCTGCGCGTGACCAATCCCGAGGCGAGTCTTGCGGACCTGGCGGTGCTGAGCGTCCCGCCCGTCACCAAGAGCTGCCTGAGCCACCGCCTGAAAAAGATCATGAGCCTCGCGCCGAAGGAGTAACGCCATGGCCTTCGTCCACCTGCATCTGCATACCGAATACAGCCTGCTCGACGGCGCGTGTCGTACGGACAGGCTCGCGCAGCGCGCGAAGGAGCTGGGGCAGAGCGCCGTCGCCGTCACCGACCACGGGGTCATGTACGGCGCGGTCGCCTTCTACAAGGCCTGCCGGGCCGCGGGCGTCAAGCCGATCATCGGCTGCGAGGTCTACGTCGCGCCGCGCTCGAGGCTCGACCGCGAGCACGGGATCGACAACGAATACAGCCATCTGATCCTCCTGTGCCGCAACGAGACCGGCTACCGCAACCTCTGCTTTCTGGTCTCCTCGGGCTTCACGGAGGGCTTTTATGTCCGTCCCCGCATCGACTGGCCGCTGCTGCGCGAGCACGCGGAGGGCCTTGTTTGCCTGTCGGGCTGCCTCGCGGGCTTCATCCCGCAGAGCATCCTGCGCGGCGACTTCGAGGCCGCGAGATCGAAGGCGCTCGAGCTGCGCGAGCTGTTCGGGCCCGACGGCTTCTACCTCGAGCTCCAGGACCACGGCATCCCCGACGAGCGCCGGGTGGCCGAGGGGCTGATCCGCCTGTCGGAGGAGACCGGCGTCCCGCTGGTCGTGACCAACGACGCGCACTATCTGACGCAGGACGACGCCTACGCCCAGGACGTGCTGATGTGCATCCAGACGGGCAAGACCGTGGACGAGCCCAACCGCATGCGCTTTGAGACGCAGGAGTTCTATCTCAAGAGCGAGGAGCAGATGCGCGCGCTCTTCCCCGACCACCCCGAGGCCGCCGACAACACCGTGAAGATCGCCCAGCTGTGCAGCTTTGATTTCGAGTTCGGCAACTACAAGCTGCCGCGCTTCAAGCTCCCCGCCGGGGAGACGGACAGCTGGGAATACCTGAAAAAGCTCTGCGAGAAGGGCTTCGCCGAGCGCTTCCCCGACCGGCCCGAGATCCACGGGCAGCTCGAGTACGAGCTGGACATGATCCACCGGATGGGCTTTGTGGACTATTTTCTGATCGTCTCGGACTTCATCGGCTACGCCAAGCGCAGCGGCATCCCGGTCGGACCCGGGCGCGGCAGCGCCGCGGGCAGCGTCGTGAGCTACTGCCTGCACATCACCGACGTCGACCCCATCCGCTACTCCCTGTTTTTCGAGCGCTTCCTCAACCCCGAGCGCGTGAGCATGCCCGACATCGACGTGGACTTCTGCGTCAACCGCCGGGGCGAGGTCATCGACTACGTCAACCGCGTCTACGGCCACGACCACGTGGCGCAGATCGTCACCTTCGGCACCATGGCCGCCCGCGCCGCCATCCGCGACGTGGGGCGCGTGCTGAACATGAGCTACGCCGAGACCGACGCGGTCGCCAAGCAGGTGCCGATGACGCCGGGCGTAAACATCACGATCGACGAGGCCGTGCGCCTGTCGAAAACGCTGCGCGAGATGGCCGAAAAGGACGAGCGCGTCAAGCGTCTGATCGACACGGCCCGCGCGCTCGAGGGCATGCCCCGCCACGCCTCGACCCACGCGGCCGGCGTGGTCATCACCGACCGGCCCGTCTATGAGTACGTGCCGCTGGCGATGAACGACGAGTCCGTGGTCTGCCAGTACCCGATGACGACGCTCGAGGAGCTGGGGCTTCTGAAGATGGATTTTCTGGGGCTGCGGAACCTCACGGTGCTCGACGACGCCGAAAAGCTCGTGCGGCGGGAGCAGCCGGATTTCCGCATCGCGGACGTGCCCGACGACGACCGGGAGACCTTCGAGATGCTGGCCGCGGGCAAGACCGAGGGCGTGTTCCAGCTCGAGAGCGCGGGCATGACCGCGGTCTGCACCGGCATCAAGGCCAAGAGCATCGAGGACATCACGGCCATCATCGCCCTCTACCGCCCCGGCCCGATGGACTCCATCCCCAAATTCATCGAGTGGTCGCAGCACCCGGAGAAGATCCGCTACAAGCACGAGAGCCTGCGGCCCATCCTCGCCGTCACCTACGGCTGCATCGTCTATCAGGAGCAGGTCATCGAGATCTTCCGCTCGCTGGCGGGCTTCTCGCTGGGTCAGGCCGACAACATCCGCCGCGCCATGTCCAAGAAGAAGCACAAGGTCATCGACGCCGAGCGCATCGCCTTTGTCCGCGGCGATCCGGAGCGCGGCATCGACGGCGCGGTGAAGCGCGGCATTCCCGAGGCGGTGGCAAACTCCATCTACGACGAGATCCTGGACTTCGCCAGCTACGCCTTCAACAAGGCGCACGCGGTCTCCTACGCCATCGTGGTCTACCGCACGGCCTACATGAAGCGCCACTATCCCCAGCAGTACATGGCCGCGCTGCTGACCTCCATCCTCGACAACAGCGTCAAGGTGGCCGAGTATATCGCCGCCTGCCGCGACATGGGCATCCGGCTCCTGCCGCCGGACGTGAACGAATCCGGCGCGAATTTCACCGTCGCCGGGAAAAACATCCGCTACGGGCTGGTGGCCATCAAGGGCATCGGCTGGGGCGCGATCGACTCGCTGGTGGCCGAGCGCGCCTCGAACGGGCCCTTTACGGGCTTTGAGGACTTCTGCCGCCGCATGAACGGCAAGGAGCTCAACCGCCGGGCCATCGAAAACCTCATCAAGGCCGGGGCCTTCGACTCGATGGGGCATACGCGCCGCTCGCTGATCGCCGTGTCGGGCGCGGTGCTCGACAGCGTGGCCCAGTCCGCGCGGGACAACATCTCCGGCCAGCTCGATCTCTTCGGAGAGCTCGACGGCGGCGGCGACCGGCTGCCCGCCGCCATCCCCATCCCGAAGCTCGAGGAGTTTTCGCCGATGGAGAAAATGGCCATGGAGAAGGAGACCACCGGGCTCTACCTCAGCGGCCATCCGATGGACAGCTACCGCGAGGCCGCGCGCCGCGTGGGCGCGGTCCCGCTCGGCGCGGTCATGTCGGACTTTGCGCAGGAGGGCGGCCCGCAGCGCTTCCGGGACGGCCAGACCGTCACCGTGGCGGGCGTGGTGGAATCCGCCCGCACCCGCACCACGAAGAACAACACCCTGATGAGCTATATCCAGCTCGAGGACGACACGGGCTCGATGGAGCTGATGGCCTTCCAGCGCGCGCTGGATCAGGGCGGCGCGTATATTCAGGAGAACGCGGCGCTGCTGGTCACGGGGCGCATCTCGGTGCGCGACGAGAAGGACCCCCAGCTCATGGTCGAGACGATACGGCCCATCTCGGATCTGAACGCGGCAGGCTCCGCCCCCGCCGAAAAGGCCCCGCCCCCGAAGGAGGCGAAGCTGTGGGTGAAGCTGAAAAGCGAGGACGACCCGATGCTCGAGAAGATCCGGCTCATCCTCACGATGTTCCCCGGCACGCAGCAGCTCATCCTCTACTGCGAGAAGGAGAAGAAGCGCATCGGCGCGCGCTGCCTGATCCACGAGGCCCTGGTCGACGAGCTCACCGAGCGTCTCGGAAAGGAAAACGTGGTGGTCAAATAATGCAAGGAGCGGTACAAATGACCGGGAAACAGAACGCCGGACGCAACGCGAATATGGAACGGCTGCGTCTGGTGAGCATGCTGATGATCGTCTGCTATCACTACTGCATCTGGGGCTTTTTCGACGAGGAGCTGGCCCTCTCCCCCAACAAGCTCTTCGTGGATCTGTTCGGCATGAGCGGCTGGGTCGGGATGCTGCTGTTCGTGCTGATCTCGGGCTATTTCATGACCGAGGGGCGCTTCACGCTCAAAAAGCTGCTGACGCTGATGGGGACGATCTGGTTCTATACCCTCGGCGCGCTGCTGGTCTTCGCCCTGCTCGACCGGAGCCGCATCGGCGCCGCCGCGGTGAAGGACGCGCTGTTCCCGCTGACCCGGATGCATTACTGGTTCATGAGCTACTATGTGGCGCTGATGCTCTGCTCGCCCTTTCTCAACCGCCTGCTGCATGTGCTCGACCGACGGCAGCACGCGCTGCTGTGCCTGCTGGCGCTGTTTCTGTGCGTCGGCGTCCCCCGGATCATGGATGCTCTCGCCGGCTATACGATGACCTCCTTCGTCGCCCTCTATCTGTGCGCGGGCTACGTCCGGCTGCGCATGCCGAGGGACAGGCGGGTCGGGGACCGCTGTTTGTTGCTCGGCGTGCTGCTTCTTCTGGCCTGCGCCCTGTTCGTCGGCGGGCGCGATCTGCTCCGGATCCGCGCGGGAAACGTCGACGCGCTTCTGGAGAGCAACCGCTTCCTCTGGAGCGGCACAAGCCCGGTCTCGATCCTCGCGGCGCTGCTGCTGCTGTGCGGCTTCGCCTGCCGGGACGCCCGCAGCGGCGGCTTCGTCTCCCGGCTCGGCGCGCTGACCGTCGGCGTCTATCTGTTCCAGTCGAACGGGCTCGTCAGTCTCGCGCTCTGGCAGGACATCCTGCACACGCGGGCGTTCACCGACTCGCCGCTTCTGCCCCTGCACGCGGTCGGCAGCGTGCTGCTGATCTTCGCCGTCGGCCTGACGCTCGAGGCGCTGCGCCGCCGCTTCGCCGCCCCGCTGTGGGCGCGCCTGGTCGACCGCGTCTGCCCGCCGCTGGAGAACGCGCTGAACCGCCTCTGGGACGCGCTCTTCGCCCTTGGAAAAAAGCTCCTGCGCGACGAATGAACGCGAAAGCGCCCGGCCTTTGGCCGGGCGCTTTCGCGCTCCGCCCCGCCTGCCCCCTGCACGTCATTGCGAGGAGCGAAGCGACGCGGCAATCCGTTTTCCGTGTCGTGGTTGCAGGACATGACCTGCGTGATTCACTTTTCTTTGTTTCGGACCAAAGAAAAGTGACAAAAGAAACGCCGCAAGGGAGGGGAAGATTCCGAATTCTTCCCCTCCCTTGACTCTCCCTAATTGAAACGGCCAAGGGGGTCTGCGGACCCCCGTTGGATTCCTCGGGGCGCAGCGGGAAGACGCTGCAAAAACCTCACCGCCTGCACCACGCAGCGCCATGCGAAGCGTCTCCGCGCGGAAACAGAGGCGACAGCCTATTCCACGATTGCACCCGGTTTTGGGAACAAGGCAGGATATCCGCGGGTATCGGCTCGACTTTTGTCAGCGGGAAACCCGCGCGGAAGCGCCCTTTTCTCTTTGGAGTCCAAGAACCGTTTCTCTTTTCGGGCAAGTACCGAAAAGAGAAATGGGTCTTGATTTACGCAGCTTACCTCCTGCAAACCGGCGCGAGAAGAACGGATTGCCTCGTCGCTTCGCTCCTCGCAAGGACGGGAGAGCGGCAATGAAAAAGCAGCAGCTCAACCGAGCTGCTGCTTTTTCATCTTTTGAGCGCTTACGCCTTCGGGGTGCCGTCGGCGCTGAACAGGGGCAGGGGGGCCAGAACGATGATGTCGTCGCGGTTCTGGGCGTCGCCCTCGGCGAGCACGGCCATGCGTCCGGCCACGATGCCGCCGGCCTTCTCGACCAGCGTCTCGACCGCGTGCAGGGACTCGCCGGTGGAGATCACGTCGTCGACGATGAGCATGCGCTTGCCGCTGATCGCTTTGGCGTCCTCGGCGTCGAGGACCAGGCGCTGCACGCCCATGGTGGTGATGGACTTGACGCTGACCTCGAAGGTGCCCTGCATATAGGCCTTCGCGTTCTTGCGGGCGATGAAGTGGCGCTTTGCTCCGCTCTGGCGCGCCATCTCATAGGCCAGGGGGATGGCCTTGGCCTCGGGGGCGATGATGTAGTCGTATTCCGGCGCGCGCTTGAGAAGCTCCTTCGCGCAGTGGATCGTCAGCTCGACGTCGCCGAACATGACGAAGGCGCCGATGCACAGCTCGTCGTTGAGCTTGCAAAGGGGCAGCTCGCGCTTGAGCCCGGCGATATCCATTTCGTAAGTCATGATGATTCCTCCCGAAAAATGGTTAGATGAGAACAGGATCATTTTACCGTATCCTGCGGAAAAATCAAGAGGGGGAAAACAAAGATCCGCGCAGTTGCCTACGCGGACCTTCGTTTGGGAGAAAAGAGAGGATTTATAGGAGTAGAACAGTAGCAATTTCAGGTGCCCGGATCAATCGGGCTTTTCCTCGTCGAGGACGATCGTGACGGTGCGGGCCTCGTCGGCATGGTAGACCTCGAGCTCCACGCTGTCGCCGGCGTGATGCCGCTTGATGGCGGCGCGCAGCTCGTCGAAGCTCTTGAGCTCGGCGCCGTCGAACTTGGTGATGATGTCGCCGGTCTCGATCCCGGCCTTCTCGGCGCAGCTGCCCTTGGTGACCTCGTCGACGTACACGCCCATGGGCCAGCCGTAGTACTGGGCGTAGATCTCGCTGTAATTGCGGTTGACCACGACGCCCAGATGGGCCTTGCCGGTGACGTAGCCCTTGGTCAGCAGATCGCCGGTGATCGAGGAGGCGTCCTTGATCGGGATGGCGAAGCCGATGCCGTCGACGCCGGAGCTGGCGGGCTTGGCGGTGACGATGCCGACCACCTGGCCCTGATCGTTATAGACGGGGCCGCCGGAGTTGCCGGAGTTGATGGGCGCGTCGACCTGGAACATGGTCACGCCGGAGGGGCTGGTCGAGGTCCGGATCACGCGGTCCTTGGCGCTGACGTGGCCGGTGGTCATGGAGAAGTCCAGCTCGCCCAGGGGGTTGCCGACCGCGTAGACCGCGTCGCCCACGCGCAGCGCGTCGCTGTCGCCGATGACGGCGGCGTTGAGGCCGCTGGCCTCGATCTTGAGGACGGCCACGTCGTTGTCGGCATCGCCGCCCACGAACTGCGCCGTGTAACGGGTGCCGTCATGCAGGATGACGTTGATGTCCAGCTTGTTCTTGACCGCGTCCTCGACTACGTGGTAGTTGGTGAGGATGTAGCCGTCCTCGGAGATGATGAAGCCGGAGCCGCTGAGCGCGGCGGAGCTCGTCATACCGAAGAAGTTGGTGTAGGTGACGTCGGTGGTCACGCCGACGACCTGCTGGCAGGCCAGATCATAGATATCGCCCGCGCTCAGGGCCAGACCGTTGGAGCTGGCCGAGACGGTCGCGCCGCTGGAAAGGACGGGGGCGGGGAGCGCCTGCTTCCCGTCGGCGGCGAGGGCGGAGACGTTCTCCTCCAGCGCGGAGACCCGGGAATCCATCACGGTTCCGACGAGAGCGCCGCCGCCGAGACCGCCGAGCAGCGCGCAGATCAGGCACGCGGCGATCATCGCGCCGAGGCC
>CADCLH010000040.1:5347-17403 GCA_902802215.1 Oscillospiraceae bacterium | reverse complement strand
ATGGATTTACGATTGTCCTCTGGGGTAGGTCGAATTGCGGTCGAGCGGGATGTATTTGTAATTGCCGTTGTCCGGCCGCTCGCCCACGCCGAGCGCCCAGTCGATCATGCCCGCCCGCATGGCGTCGGTGATGATGCTGTAGTGTCCGCCCTCGGCGACCTCCACGATGGTGACGTCGTCCCCGTGGGCGACCATCAGCTCGATGGCGCGCTTGTTCATGCCGATCCCGCCGAACTCGAGAAGCTTGAACGAGGTCCCGGCCTCCGCCGCCAGATCGCACTGCTCCGGGGTCATGATGCGGCTGGGCTCCTCCCAGTGGTTGCCGGCGTCGAAGGTCAGCACGCAGCGCGCGGCGAGGCCGTGATTGCGGTAGAGCTCCGCCGCGCCCTGACAGGCGGTGTAGGCGCCCATGCTCGCGCCGCAGAGCACGAGATCGTGCAGAAAGACGTTGTTCTCGATCCCCGCCTGCTCCAGCGTGCGGTAGCAGTCCTCGATCTTTTCCGCCGGGTCGGAGTAGCCGTTGGCATAGCACAGGAGCATGAGGGCGTTCGGCAGGTTCGGGGAGTACGCGTACTCCGACAGATAGCTGTTGGCCAGCGCCTCGTCGTAGCCGCCCGGCCAGAAGATCATGCAGCGCGTCTGAGGTCCCGCGTCCTTCGGCACATAGACCAGCCCCAGGCGAACCCAGTAGAGCGTCCCGCCGCCGAGGTCTTTTCCGGAGTACTCACTGGCCCGGATCGGCTCGTCGGTGCCCGCGGCCATCGCCGCCACACGCGCGAGGCAGCGGTCCCGGAGGGTCAGACCGTCCCGGTAGTCGCCGAGCTCGTTCCAGAGCGCGATGGCCTCGTCCATGCGGCAGGCGTAGGTGGCCTCGAGGGCCTTCGCGTACTGCGCCGCGCGTGCCTCATCGATCAGCTCCGCCGCGCCCGGGTAATCCCCCAGCTCCTCCAGCAGCTCGATCCCCTCGCGGAACCTTCCGCCCTTGAGCATCTCCTTTGCGCGCCGGAGCTCGCATTCGAGCGCGCGCTGCGCCGCGTTTTCAAAGTCGCCCAGCTTGAGGAAGGCGTCCCGCGCGTCGAGATATTCGCCCGCCTCGAGCAGCTTCTCCGCCTGAAGCAGGCGCTCCGTCTTCTCCAAGCGCTCGAGCTGCGCCGCGCAGTCCGCCGCCTCGCCGCTCAGGCCGAGGGCCTCGTAGGCCGTCTTCGCGGCGGCGTAATCGCCGGAGGCGTACAGGGTCTGCGCCTCATAAAGCGCGTTTTTATACGCCTTCTCCCGGTGCCGCGCCACGCCGAAGCGGACGCCGACGCCCGCCAGCAGGGCGAGCAGCAGCACGAGCAGGGTCCATTTTACGGGTTTTGACACGTCGCGCCTCCTTTGTCGAGCCATCTTCCGGGCTGCAGCACCATGCTGATCCAGACCGGGTACATGGCGATCAGCGGCTCCATATAGCGGAAGTTGCTGACCGGCCCGGCCATATAGGTCGCCCACAGGAAGAAGGGCAGCGACAGCGGCAGCAGGAGGCTCCACCGCTTTTTCCAGCCCAGCGCCGTCGCGCAGAACAGCAGCAGCCAGACGGGCGTCGCGATGGAGAAGAGGGTATTGAGAAGCGGCCGGTTTTCAAAGGCGGAGAAGTCCGCGATGCCGTCATAGAAGCGGAGCAGGCGCGGAAGCTTGCTGTCGCGCTCGACCGGGAAGGCGTCGGTGTCGGTATTCTCGACCTCGATGTAGCCGCGCCCCGACCAGTAATCCAGCGTTGCGGCGTCGGGGTACCACAGAGAGACGTTAAGGTTCAGAAAGGCGCTGACATAGGTGTCCGGGTAGCGTTTCAGGAGCGAGAACCACAGGCGGAAGAACGCGGCGCGGTCTTCCTGATACGCCTGGCTGTTCGTGTTGAGCTTGATGTAATCGGCAAAGCGCGGGTTGTAGATGAACTCGATGCGGTCGACCTCGAAATAGCGGTTGAGCCCCGCCAGTTCGTCCTCGCCGAGGGTGTCGCGATCGTAGAGGGCCACGGCCGCCATCTGGGACAGCGGAACGCTCAGGGCCTCGACCTCGATGCCGGGCTGGACGCCGAGCGCGTTGTATACCGGGCTGTTGACCACCCAGAAGAGCCCGAGCGTCAGCGCGAGCAGCAGCGCCGTCCTGCCGAACTGTCGGCGGAGCACGATCAGAAAAAAGGGCGCGGCCATCAGGAACATATACAGGGCGTTGTTGCGCAGGAGCATGGTCGCCGCTCCGCTGAGAACGAAGCCCGCCACCGCCCGGCCGTCGTGCAGAAAGCCTGCCGGGTCGCGCACAAGCAGGATGCTCAGGACAAACAGCAGCATCAGGCATGCGCCGAACAGGATGTCCTTGGTCATGCTTATGGAGAAGATCGCCAGCGCCGGGTTAAAGGCGAACCAGGCGAAGGCCCCGAGCAGCACGAAGCGATTGACGCGCAGACGCCGCATCCTTTCCAGCGCCCAGGCGAGGACCGCGGAGACCGCGAGCATCTGCAAGAGCCCGTAAAGCGTCAGCGGGTTGATGCCGCAGGCTTTGCCGGTCCGGATACAAAGCGCCCAGAGCATGGTATGCAGCGGCGGGTGGAGGCGCGAATAGCCCGCGATCGGCCCCAGCGCCTGAGGCGTCTGGACCCAGACGTCGTAGCTGTGCACCCCCGGCCAGTAGGCCAGCAGCGCGGGCAGCCACGCGAGAAAGATCACGCCCCAGAACAGCGGGAAGCGGGATTTCCCCTCCGGTCCCGCCGGGAAGCGTTCGTCTTTAAGCAGCGGCAGCAGGACGGCGCAGACCGCCGCGATCAGCGAAGCGAAGCCGACGAAGGTCACGACGCTCGAGAACAGATTCTCCGCCGGAACGAAAGCGGCGGTCAGGCGGTCCGTCAGATACACGCTGCGGCCGAGCACCAGCGCTCCCGCCAGCACGACCCCGTACAGGGCGGAGAAGCGGCGCGTGCGCCGATCCGCCTCCCAGGCGCGGTAAAACAGCATCCAGCCCGCGGCGAAGGCGAAGACATTCAGGATCGAGGAGGCGTGAAACGGCCTGTCGTTGAAGGCGGAAAACGCGGTATCCCGGAAGAAATAGCGGTTGAACGCGCTGACCAGACAGATCGCCTGCAACGTGCAGACGGCGCCCCGGACCAATGCCGCCCGCCGGCTGCGCATGTCCTTCATGCGGTCATCACGCTCCTTTCCTGTCAATTCCTGTGATTGATGCGATTATATACGATTCGCCCCCGTTTGTAAAGCCGCGGAGCCGCCACGAACAGGACGGGAACTTTTTCTTCCGGGCTGCGTCTAAGGGCTATACAACGAAAACAAAGGGGTGTAAATCATGGACGATCTTCGTTACAATCCGTCTGCGCTGCTTCTTGTCGGCCTGTTGATCGCTGTGATCGACGTGCTGGTGTAGGATGAATGTGCGACAAAAAGCGGAGGCTTGAAAACCTCCGCTTTTTTCTTTTTCCGGTATCAATGCGCCCTGGGGCAGACGCTGTCGGCCAGATCCTCGACGAGCTTCCGGGCCTCCCGCTCGCGCTCTTCAAGGCTCAGCTCCGGCGTCTCGAGCTCGACGGGCTCGCCCTCGACCTCCGCGAGCATCCTGCGTTTGCGGCGGCTGATGAAGAACACCAGCGGCACGCCCGCGGCGATCAGCGAGCCGAAGACCTTCAGCAGCTTCGAGGCCGTCGCGTAGCTGTCCCAAAACACCGGCAGGATGGCGTCGATCAGGCCGAAGCCGAGGCACAGCAGCAAAATGGTGCGCAGGCTGTGCCGGTTCAGGATCTTTTTCAGGGGCAGGTCGGGGAACACCGTCTTCGCCGCGAGGGCGAAGACGATCACCGCCAGCAGCGCGATGGCGAGCCACCCGAGCACCGTGGCCGCGACGGGCGACAGCACCGACGACCACAGCGCGGTGAAAAGCGCGGTCACGGCCGTGCCGAGGGCCCAGAGCGGGATGAACACCGCGGCGCGCAGCCAGGTCGGCGCCGAACGGACCAGACTGCGCACGCCGCCGCGGAGGCTGCGCTTTTCCTCGCCCGCTTCGCCCTCGTCCTCACCGGCGCTCCCGCCGCCGTCGTCCGCGGGCTGGGCGTCCGCGTTGAGGCTCTGGACCAGCGGATCGGGTCCGTCGTTCACAAGCTCGTCGGGCGAGGCGTAAGCGCCGCCGACCAGCACGCCCGCCGCGGTGACCGCGACGACCGCGGAGGCTGTTGCCTTGCCGTTGATCTTTTTCTTTTCAGCCATGCTTCACCCTCCCTGCCCGAGCGCCGGGCCGTCCTGCGGCGTTTCGCTGTCACATCGTCATTATAGCACGGCGGCACGTTCCCTGCAAGCCGCCGTCTTGTGCTCTGTTTGTCCGACGTTTTTGGCAGGGAATTGGTTCCCTGCCGCGCCCGATATTTGTTATGTAAACTATGTTATGTTTTCTGCTTCGCTTTCTCATATACCGTTTGACTTTCCCGGGTAACTACGGTAAGATGGAGCGCGAAGCCCATGAAAACACATACCGAGGGGTGCTCTTATGAAATACAAGGGGATCATTTTCGATCTGGACGGCGTGATCTGCTCGACGGATCACTACCACTATCTGGCCTGGAAGGCGCTGGCCGACCGGCTTGGCGTCTATTTTGACGAGACGATCAACAACCGCCTGCGCGGCGTGTCCCGCATGGCGAGTCTCGACATCGTGCTGGAGCGCTCCGAGAGCGCGTATTCGCCCGAGGAGAAGGCCGCCTTTGCCGAGGAAAAGAACAATACCTACCGCGAGCTGCTGAAACGCATGTCCCCCGCCGAGCTCTCGCCGGAGGTCAAGGAGACGCTGGATGCGCTGCGAGAACGCGGTCTGCTGCTGGGGATCGGCTCCTCGAGCAAAAACACGAAGTTCATTCTGAGCCGGATCGGGCTCGGCGACTACTTCGACAAGATCTCCGACGGCACCAACATCACCCGCTCCAAGCCCGACCCCGAGGTCTTCCTCAAGGCCGCGGAATACCTCGGCCTTGCGCCGGCGGACTGCCTCGTGGTCGAGGACGCGAAGGCCGGGATCGAGGCCGCGCGGGCTGCGGGCATGGACTCCGCCGCGATCGGCGACGCCGCGGGCTGCGGTCTGGCGACCTACGATCTGGGCCGCTTCTCCGACCTGCTTTCCTGTGTGGACTGAGAGGGGGCAGAACCAGTGAGCGGCACACGTTTTCCCTATGAGCCCTGGACCGTCACCGAGGACGGCTTCCAGGCCGCCTTCCTGCGCGAGAGCGAGTCCGTCTTTGCCCTCGGCAACGGTCTGATCGGCATGCGCGGCAATCTGGAAGAGCTCGGCGCGACAGGGGCCGAGAGCATCCAGGGCTGCTATCTCAACGGGGTCTTCGACTCCGAGCCCATCGTCTACGGCGAGAGCGCCTACGGCTACGCCAAAAACCACGAGACGATATGCAGCGTCATGGACGCGAAGAGCCTGTCCCTGTCCGCCGACGGGGAGAAGCTGGATCTCGGGCTGTGCGACGTGGCGGAGCACCGCCGCGTGCTGGACATGCGCGCGGGGCTGCTGCGGCGCAGCTTTGTCTGGAACACGAAGGGCGGCTGCACCCTGCGCGTGGAGACGGAGCGTCTGGTCAGCCTGACGCGGCAGGAGCTGGCTGCGACCCGGCTGCGGGTCCGCTGCGAGGCGGGCGGCTGCCTGCTGCGCGTGGACAGCTTCCTCGCCCCCGCGGTCATCGCGCAGGGCGACCCGAACGACCCGCGAAACGCCGCGGGCAAGGACCGGAGCCTGCGCATCGGCGCGATCCGCGCGGAGGGGACGCTGCTGCGGATGCGGCAGCTCACCAAGCGCACGGGCTTCACGATCAACTGCGCCGTCGAGCACCGCTGCGCCTTCTCCGGCGAGGTCTCCGTCACGGGCGAGCGCGCCGACTGGATCGCGGAGCGGGCGCTCCGGGCGGGCGATACGCTCACGCTCGAGCGCAGCATCTGCTACACCGCGACGAGGGACGGCGAGGCCGACCGCTGGGACGACGCCGCCGCGCAGGCCCGCTCCGCCCCGGCGTTCGACGCCCTCTGCGCCGAGCAGCGCGCCTGCCTCGACGCCTTCTGGGACCGCGCGGGGATCGACATCGAGGGCGACGACGCCCTGCTGCAGGGGCTGCGCTTCAACCTCTTCCACCTGTTCCAGTCCGTCGGGCGCGACGGCAGGCGCAACATCGCAGCCAAGGGCCTGACCGGCGAGGGCTACGAGGGCCACACCTTCTGGGACACCGAGGCCTACATCCTGCCGGTGTTCCTGTATACCGAGCCGACGCTTGCCCGCCGCCTGCTCGAGTACCGCTACGCCACGCTGCCGAAGGCGCGAGAGCGCGCGCGGGTCATGGGCCATCCGCGCGGCGCGCTCTTTCCGTGGCGCAGCATCGACGGCGAGGAGTGCAGCGCCTACTTCCCGGCGGGCACCGCGCAGTACCACATCGACGGCGACGTGGCCCACGCGGTCTGGGAATACTGGCAGGCCACCGGGGATCTGGACTTTCTCGCCCGCTGCGGCGCGGAGATCCTGGTCGAGACCGCGCGGCTGTACGCCGATCTGGGCTTTTTCAGCGAGGAAAAGGGCGGCCGCTTCGTGCTCAACTGCGTGACCGGGCCGGACGAATACAACGTGCTGGTCAACAACAACGTCTACACCAACCGCGTGGCGGAGGAGAATTTCCGCAGCGCGGCGGCGGCGCTGGAGCTGCTCTCCGCGCGCTGCCCCGACGAGTACGCCCGCCTGAGCCGTGAGCTTGCGCTGGATGCGGGCGAGCCGCGGCAGTGGCTCGAGGCGGCGGAGCGCATGTACTATCCCCCGGCGCGAAATGGCGTCATTCCCCAGGACGACGGTTTTCTTGACCGCAAGCCCTGGCCGCTTGCGAGCATCCCGAAGGAGAACCATCCCCTGCTGATGCACTACCACGGTCTGGTCATCTACCGGCACATGGTGTGCAAGCAGGCCGACCTGATCCTCGCCCTGACCCAGTACGGCGAGCGCTACACGCTGGAGGAGAAAAAGCGGAACTTCGCCTTCTACGACAGCGTGACCACGCACGACTCCAGCCTCTCCATGGCGGTGTTCTCCATCCTCGCCAACGAGATCGGCGAGCTGTCGACGGCCTATGAGTACTTCATGTCCTCGGCGCGTCTGGATCTGGACGACATGCACCGCAACACCAAGGACGGCCTGCACATGGCCAACATGGCCGGGACCTTCAACTGCGTGACGCGCGGCTTCGGCGGCATGCGCGTGCGGGACGGGGTGCTGTCCTTCGCCCCGGTCTGCCCGCCCCAGTGGCGGGGCTACGCCTTCCGCGTCCGCTTCCGCGCAAGGAGTATCGAGGTCCGGGTCAGACCGGACGGCGTCTCCTACGCGCTGCTCGGCGGCGAGCCGATCACGATCCTCTCCTTCGGAAAAGAGATCGAGCTCAAATAACAGGTTCAAAGCGCTGAAACAGGCTCCCCGGCCATGGCCGGGGAGCCTGCTGCGTAAGGATACCCTTCATATCGTCTGGCGGGACGCGAACTGACGGAACAGTCCGTTCTTTGCCATCAGGCTTTCATAGCTTCCCTCTTCCGCGATTTTTCCGTTGTCGAGGACCAGGATGCGGTCGCAGTTTCTGACGGTGCTCAGCCGGTGCGCCACAACGATCCTGGTCACATTCATCCGTTCAAGGCTCTCGCACACGGCCGCCTGCGTCACATTGTCCAGGGCGCTGGTGGCCTCGTCGAAGATCAGCACGGCGGGGCGGTTGATGATCGCCCGCGCGATCAGGATGCGCTGCCGCTGCCCGCCCGAGATGGTGCCGGAGCTCTCGCTGAGCACGGTGTGCACGCCCATCGGCATCTGCGCGATATCGTCCTTCAGACCCACGGCCTCGATGACCGCCTTGACCTCCTCCATCGTCGCGTGCGGAGCGGTGATGGTGATGTTCTCATAGATGCTTCCGGCGATCAGCCTGCCGTTTTGCAGCACGACGCCGAGCTGCTTGCGCACTTCCCGCTTGTCGAGCTGCCGGAGGTCCTTCCCGTCGTAGCAGACCCGGCCCTCGTCCGGTTTTTCAAAGCCGAGCAGGAGCTTCAGCAGCGTGGATTTTCCGCTGCCCGAGGCGCCCACGATCCCGACGTACTCGCCCGGAGCGATGTCCAGATCGATTCCGTTGAGTACCCTTGCGCCGCTTTTGTCGTAGGAGAAGACCACATTGCACAGGCTGACCTCGCCGCGCAGCGACTTCGGCGCTTTCTTGCCGCACTCGTCCTCCTCGGGGCATTCGAGCACCGGCCGCAGGCGGTCGTAGACCGGGCGGAGCCGATACAGGGTCAGCAGGCTGTCGACTCCGGCGAGGACCGCCGACGAGAACAGGCCGAAGGCGGCGTTGAACGCCATGAAGCGGCCGCCGCTGATCTCCACGCGGCCCTTGACGATCGCCAGATAAAAGACCATGGAAAACAGGGTGCCGGCGGCGCCGGACAGGAGCTGCGCCCAGGCGCCGAAGCGGTTCCGGCCGACGGCGAGGCTCTGGCGCTCTGCGAAGGGCCGCAGATACTCGCCGGCGGCGCGATCCTCCGCGCCCGCCATGCGGATCTTTTCGACGCCGTTGACGAACTGGTAGAGCTTCCCGCAGTACCGGCCCCGGCGCTCCTCCATGAGCGCGTCGTAGCGGAGGGATTTCCGGGCGATCAGCAGCTGGAGGGCCGCATAGATCGCAAGCATCGCAAGCGCCCGGCGGGCGAGCGCCCCGGCGTTGCGGTACATGCTGCAAAGATACAGCAGGGCCAGCGCCGCGCTCATGCCGGTCAGCAGCGTGGCGCCGACATAGCTTTCGGCCACGCGGGCGAGGCTGCTCAGCCGCTGCGCGAGATCGGCGCTCTCAAATTCCCGGAAGAAGCTCTCCGGCAGACGAAACACGCGGGCATAGAGCGCGTTCTGCAAGTCGCAGGCGACATGGCTGCCGATGCGGAATTCGCACAGTCTCCTGACCATGTCGAAGAAAAGGCTGCCCAGCATGAAGGCCGCGACCAGCGCGCAGAGCGAAACCAGCTGCTTGACGTTTCCGAGCGGGATATACTCGTCGACGACGATCCGGTTCAGCATCGGCAGGAGCAGCCCGACCAGCGCCGCGGCGAGTCCGAGCAGCGCGGCGAGGACGACGTCCGCCCTGCGGATGCTTTTGATGCCGAAGCGGACCAGATCCTTTTTCTGCATCGCGTCCGGCGGCAGCGCCCTGCCCAGGACGAAGGCCCGGGGCTCGATCTGCCGGGCGATCTTTTCCGTCAGAGGCTCCTGGGAACCGCTGTCCCCGTAATAGACGGTATAGCGGCATTGTCCGCGCGGGACGCAGGCGACCGGCCTGCCGTCAAGGAAGCCGCAGATGGTCCCGCAGTCCTTGAGGAACCAGTCCTTCTCGAGCACGACATGCCTGCACAGGAAGTGTGAGCGGCGCGCGATCTCCGTCACGCTGATCTCCTTCCGGCTCAGTCCGGCGAGCTTTTCCTCCTCCGGGATCGGGATCCCGCTCTTTTTACAGGCGAAGGCCACCGCGCGGTACAGGGGGCTGCTGCCGCTGACGTGGTCCTCTCCGGCGTCGAAGCTCTGCCTGATGACGCCGTAGTTGGCGATATTGACGCTGTGGCGCTGGCGGCTCCCGAGATTCAGGAACACGTGGTCCTTCAGGGCTTCTTTTTTGTAATAGTCCACCAGGCACTGGGCGAAGCCCTCCTGCCGGTAGTTTTCCAGTCCCGCGTTTGCGGCGAACCTGCGGTAGAGCACGCTTGTGGCCTGTCCCCGGAGCAGGAGCAGCTCGGCCTCGTTCTGCGGGACCAGAACGAAGCGCCACTCGGTATATTCCGCGTCCCGGTACCTGAGAGAGGGGATCAGCCGTCCCTCCTCCACCTCGCACAGCAGGCGCCGGAGCATGGGCTTGCCGTTTTTCAGCGGGGCCACATACACATAGACGCGGCCGCTCTGGACCTTGTACGCGCTTTTTTCTTCTTCGGTGATGTAGCAGTCTGCGCCGCTGAGATGCAGGATTTCCCGGTTTTGGTCCATTTCCCGCACCTCCGTCAAAGCGTCTGGACGAGGGACCGGTAAAAGCCGTCCTCATCCTTCAGGCTGTTGTGCGTGCCGCGCTGCACGATCTTTCCCTGATCCATCACGAGGATCTGGCTGCAATCGCGGACGGCGCTCAGGCGGTGCGCCACGATCACGCAGGTGCAGCCGCGCCGCTTGATGTTGTCAAGGATCTGCTTTTCCAGGAGCGGATCGAGCGCGCTGGTCGCCTCGTCCATCACCAGGATGCTGGGCCTGGTGGTGAGGGCGCGGGCAATCTCCAGGCGCTGTCTCTCTCCGCCCGAGATATTGTCGGCGCCCTCGGGCAGCAGCTCGTCGTAGCCGTCCTTCCGGCGGAGGATAAAGTCGTGGATGCAGGCGTCCTTTGCCGCCTCGATCATATCCTCCTCGAGCACGGCGGGGTTCCACATGGTGAGGTTGTCGCGGATGGTGCCGGCGAAGAGGACGATATTCTGGCTGACCGTGGCGATGCTGGCGTTGATCACATCCGCCGGGATCTCGGACAGGGGGATGCCGTCCGCCAGGACCTCGCCGCTCCAGGGGCGGTAAAGCCCGCTGATCAGCTTTGACACGGTGGTCTTACCGCTGCCGGAGGCCCCCACGAACGCGACGGACTCCCCGCTGCCGAGGCGAAAGCTGAAATGCTCCACCAGGGGCGGCTTCAGGCTGCTGTAGCCGAAGGAGACGTCCCGCAGCTCGATGCTGCCGGAGAGCTTTCCGCGCATGGCTTTTGTCCCCGGCTTTTCCTGATACCGCGCGTCCTGCGCGTATTGGCTGATATCGTCGGCGCGGCTCAGATCGGCCTTCAGCCTCTGGATCTTCTGCGAGGCCTTCACGAGCTCCTTCACCGGCTCGGCGAAGGAGTCGAACAGCGAGCAGAAGGCGAGCAGCATGCCGAGGGTGAAGCTGCCGTTGATGACCAGGATGCCGCCGACCATAAGGAACAGCACGTCCGCCGCCCTGCCGGCGGCGTCGGGGATCGCGCCGAGGCGCTGCTGACGTTGGCCCAGCTCCTGTTCCAGATTGGCCTGTCCGGCGAAGAAGCCGAGTATCCTCTCGGTGTATTCCTGCTCCGCGCCGGAGGCCTTGATGGTATCGGTGATGCTCAGTCCGGCGCAGAGCGCGCCGTACAGCTTGCCGCCGGCGATCCGGAGCTTCATGGCCGTGCCGGCGGCGCGGCCGCTCAGCAGCACGGCGGCCATACAGGCCAGGATATCCAGCAGGCCGACCGCGGTCATCAGCGGGCTGTAGAGCAGCAGCGCCGCCAGAAAGAAGATCGCGGCGATGATATTCAGAGCCGTCTGCGCAAGCTCGCCCGTGATAAACTCGTTGACGGCGGTGTTGCACTCCATGCGCTCCACCAGGTCGCCGGAATAGCGCTGGTCGAAGAAGCTGACCGGCAGCCGCAGCAGATGGCGCAGGAAGCCGTAGCCCGAGACCAGCGTCAGCTTGGACCGGAGCCGCTGCAAGAGCATGCTGCGGTAAAAGGACAGGCCGGACTTGAGCAGCAGCAGCGCGCCCATGAACGCCAGCAGTCTGGGCAGCCAGTCGCTGAGTCCCGCCATCAGGATGTCGTCCATAAAGATCCGGGACAGCGCCGGCAGCGCCAGTCCCGGGAAGACCAGCAGCAGCCCGATCCACAGGAGCTGGAACAGGGCGGCGTACTCCCCGCGCAGCTTGTCGCGCACGGCGCGCACGACGCTGTGCGGCCTCCGCTCCTTTTGAAACGAGTCCGTCGGCTTGAAGGTCAGCACGACGCCGGTAAAGCCCTCGTCCAGCTCCCGCAGGGTGATGCGGCGGCGGCCGACGGCGGGGTCGTTCAGAAAGGCGTATTTCCCCTTGAAGCCTTCAAAGACGACGAAATGATCGAAATTCCAGTGGATGATGCAGGGCGGCTCCAGCTTGGCCAGCGCCTCCGGCTCTTTCCGGTAGCCGTGGCATTCCAGCCCGTGCTCTCTGGCGCAGCGCATCAGATTGGC
>CADCLH010000040.1:0-5333 GCA_902802215.1 Oscillospiraceae bacterium | reverse complement strand
CGCAGCTGTTCGAGGGGGAGCTCTTTCCCGAAGTACGCGAGGACCATCGCAAGCGAGGCCGCGCCGCACTCCGCCGCCTCCATCTGGTAGACGGTCGGCGTTTTCACACAGGTTCTCAACGCTCAGTCCCCCCAGATATTCTTGAGCTTCGCAGACAGTCTGGTGATGGGGCGGACCTCCGCCACGATGATTTTCGCCTCGACCGGGGTGCCGTTCGTCACCTCGAACCGTGCGCCCCTGTCGTTGGACCAGGAATAGCCGCTGACGGTATTCGGGTCGGGGCAGAGCTCGCAGGTGACGGCCACGACGGCCCGGTTGTCCTTCCGGAAGGTGGAAGCGACGTTGTTGTCCGAGCCGAGAACGGCGTCCATCCCCTCCGCGGAGGCGGCGTAGGAATCCACATTGATGACGCGCGCGGCCATATGTCCGGCGGAATGGCTCTCCCTGATCTCCGGCGAGACGTTCACCTGCATCCCGCGTTTGATTCTCTTTGCGTCGGCGAGCCCCACATAGCACACGATCACCTGGGGGCTGCTGACCTTCGGAGAGAGGCGCAGCAGCGCTTCGCCCTGGTTGATCCTCCCGGCTCCCGCGTCCTTCCCGTCCGCGTCCCGCCTGTCGACGAGGATCTCGGTCACCGTGCCGACCTGATCGGAGCAGACGGTCTTCACGTCGCCGCTGACGGTCCTGTAGCTGGCGAGCGGGTCGCCGATCGAGACCTCGGTATTCGGGCTGACGAACACGTTCAGGACCGTCCCGGTCTCCGGGCAGTAGACGGCGTTTGTGTTCACAGGCGAGGCAACGATCCCCGCGGCCGTCACGGTCACGGGGATCGTAGCGGTCACGGACCAGATGACGGCTGCGAGGATGACGACGGTCACGGCGGCCAGCGCGATCCAGGACATGGGCGAGGTCACGGTCAGCGCCTTATCCAGCTGCTCGGGAGTGGAGATCCTCTCGACGGCAGATTTTCTGTAGAGCTGCGCCATGTTCAAACACTCCAATCGAACTGTGAATCGCCCATCTCTTTTCTCAGCCGGTCAATGGCCCGGGAAAGCAGCACCCGGGCGTTCCCCGCGGTGATGCCGAGCACGTCGGCGATCTCGTCGTAATCCTTCTCCTGGAAGAAGCGCAGCGCGATGATCTGCTGCTGCCGCTCCGGCAGGCATTCCAGCCTGTCGGCGAGAAAGCCGCGCAGCTGCTCCAGCCAGGCGGCGCGCTCCATATCCGTCTCCTCTGCGGGCAACAGGTTTTCCAGCTCCGAGATCTCCACATGCTCGCGCTTGTCCCGGTAGTAGTTTTTCAGTCTGCTGTTGGCGACCAGATACACCCAGGTGGACGCCTTGCTCTTCGCGGGATCGTAGCTGTCATAGCTGCGGTAGCAGTAAAGGAAGGTCTCCGAGGTCAGATCCTCCGCGTCCTGCATCCTGCCGGTCTTCTTGTAAAGATAGTGCAGCAGCGGCTGATAGCATTCCTCATACACGGACTCGAACGACGGTTTCGCTGCGCAGGTTTTTTGAGGGAATTCAATGATGCGCATTTTTTCAAAGCCTTTCAAAAAAAGCTGTAACAAGCTCCCGGTTTTGGTGTATAATCAGACAGAAGAACCTGCCGGACCTGAGCTGGGAAAGGAGAAGCATCACCATGGAAGAGAAAACGACGGATCGTGTGAGCGGATATCTGAAGCTGGCTGCGGATATGGAGTCCTTTTCGCCCCTCGGCGACAGCCTGAGCGACTGGGTCGACCGCTACAGCGACGACGAACTGACGGAGGACGAGTTGACTTTTGTCTCTGCCGCGGGCGGCGCGCAGAGCTACGCCGCTTTCCGGAAGAAATTCGGTCTGGAATAAGCGCGGCGCTTCCCGAGGCAAAAATGGAATTTTGCAAACCTTATAGTAAATAAAGTATACTATCTTTTTCTATTTTTTACAAGTAGGGCTTGCGTTTTCCTGTGATCCCCGAGTAACAAAACACTCCCCGGCCATGGTGGCCGGGGAGTGTTCTTTATGAAGCTGTTTCAGGCGGCGCAGGGCAGAGGCGGAGGCACGGGGCAGTTCTCCCAGGGAGAAACGACGACCTTATGCGCCCAGGGCGGCGTGTCCTGATATTCCCAGGAATGCGGCGGATTCCACCAGGGGACCACGGGGTCCCGGCCCGCGGCGGGCTCATAATAGGACCATTCGTACACGACGGGGCACCAGCAGGGATTCGACTCCCTCACGCACTCCTCGTAGGTCCAGATCTTTGCGACGTCGGTATAGACCGGGCCGCCCTCGCCGGTAAAGCAGGCCTGGACCTGGCAGCCGTTCATCCAGGACGGGATGCCGCTGAGCGACAGCGTGTCCGTATTGCCGCCGGAGACATGGAGGCCGCTGATGTTGTCGGCCGCCTCATAGGCGGTCAGAATGGTGGAGGTGTCCGCGCTGGCGATGTACCAGGTCACGGAGGTGGCGTTGGCCGCGTGCGCGATGAACATGCAGGAGCCGCCGTAGGGGACGGACTCGCTCGTGGGGCTCTTGGTCACCCTCACCCGGCCGCTGACAAGGCCGTTGGCGTCCAGCGTGGTGTTGAACGGTCCCGGATTCGTCTGCGCGGTGTTCTGCACCGTCTGGGCGTTGATCTGCGCGGCCGGAGCGGCGGGCTTCGCCGCAGCGCGCGCGCCCTCGTCGACGAGGACCACGGCCACGCCGCAGTAGGGGCAGACCTTGCTGTCGCCCGGGATCTTCCTGCCGCACATCCGACAGTAGAGCACGTCGTAGTCGGCAAATGCATGTCCGCCGCAAACGAACAGGAGCACGAGGACAAGCAGCAAACACAGCCTGCGTTTCATG
The DNA here is from genome assembly GCA_902802215.1 of Oscillospiraceae bacterium. Lineage (GTDB taxonomy): Bacteria > Bacillota > Clostridia > Oscillospirales > Oscillospiraceae > Limivicinus. The sequence continues at coordinate 2,501 of CADCLH010000040.1, read as the reverse complement.
GAGCACCCCGCCTTTCCGGAAATTGTGAACAATTACGCACAAAACAGGTTTACATAAGGTTGCAAAACGGTACCTTTGGTAACATTATAAGCCTGTATGGCAAAAAAAGCAAGGAAAAGTTGCCGCCCCTTGCTCCCGGCCTCCCCCCTGCACGTCATTGCAAACCAGTGCGCACACTGCCGTGGCAATCCGTCCCCCCTTGTAGGGGCCGACGCCCCCGGCGGCCCTGCCTTCCCCTTGAGGGAAAGGTGCCCGCAGGGCGGATGAGGTGGCGTTGCCCCTTGCGCCCGGCCTCCCCCCTGCACGTCATTGCGAACCAGTGCGCACACTGGTGTGGCAATCCGTTTTCTCTTGCCGGTACTTGCCCGAAAAGAGAAACGGGAACCAGTGCGCACACTGGTGTGGCAATCCGTTTTCTCTTGCCGGTACTTGCCCGAAAAGAGAAACGGTTCTTCCGCCTTGCTGCGAATGCCTTTCGCGATCCCGCGCCGCTCCGCCGTTATCCCTCCACCTCGACCACGGCGAGCTGCCACGGGGCCAGATGCAGCGTTTCCCCGTCCGCGTCCAGCGTTTCCAGATTGTTCAGCAGCAGCTTTCTCAGCGGCGCGGGCAGACGCATGTCCTGCGGCTCGCCCTGGAAGTTCCCCGCCACAAGGACCGTCCTTTCGCCCCGACGCAGATAGGCCATGAGGTTGCGCTGCTCCGCAAGCCACGGCACGGTTTCGCCGTAAACCAGCGTCTCCCCGTATTCCCCGCTCTTTCGCAGGGCGATGAGGCTGCGGTAGAACTCGTAGACCGAGCCCTCGCGCCCGCGCTGGGCGGCGAGGTTGAGCTCCCGGTAATTCGGGTTGAGCGGCAGCCAGGGCGTGCCGGTCGTGAAGCCCGCGCCGGGGGAGGCGTCCCACTGGAAGGGCGTGCGGGCGTTGTCGCGCGAGTAGAGCGAGACGGCCCGGAGGGCCTGTTCCGGCGTGAGACCCGCGCGCAGGGCCACCTCGTACTGGTCGAGGGTGTTGACATCGTCAAACTCCCCGAGCGTCCAGCCCGTGCGGTTTTCCATGCCGAGCTCCTGCCCCTGATAGAGGAAGGGCAGGCCGCGCAGCAGGAAGTTGAGCCCGCCGAGCAGCTTCTTGGCCGCGTCGGAGCGCTCGCCCTGCGGCAGATAGTGGGAGACGCCGCGCGGCTCGTCGTGGTTTTCGATGATGTTGGAGAGGAAGCCGATGTCGGCGACGCGCGCCTGCGCGGCGAAGGCGGCCTGCTTGTACTCCTCCGCCGTCGGCAGATGCGAAAGATGCCAGCCGCGCCGGTCCAGACCGAGCAGGTGCTCGGAGAAGTCGAACATGCTGGAGAAGTAGCCGTCGTCCCCGATGATCAGCGGCAGGTCCTCGGTCTTCTCATTGAAGACCTCGCCCACGGAGAAGGCGTCGTAGAGGCAGAAGGTCTCGTCGGCCATCTCGCGCAGGAAGACGTTCACGCCCTCGGTCTCGGCCAGCATCCGCTGGATGGCGCAAAGGCCGTCGTCCCGGTCGGCGGGGAAATCGCGGAAGGGGAGCAGCTTCTTGATGTTGATGATCGCGTCGATGCGAAAGCCGCCGAGTCCCCGGTCCAGCCACCAGTTGATCATCTTGTAGATCTCCCGGCGAAGTTTGGGGTTTTCCCAGTTGAGGTCGGGCTGCTTTTTGTGGAAGGCGTGGAAGTAGATCTTGTCCGGATGTCCGGGCAGCGTTTCCCAGCAGGGGCCGCCGAAGTAGCTGCGCCAGTTGCAGGGGAGGGGCTCGCCCTCATGCCAATCCCGGATGTAGAAGAACTGCCCGTAGGGCCCGTCCGGGTCCTCGCAGGCCCTGCGGAACCACTCGTGCTCGTCCGAGCAGTGGTTGACGACCAGATCCATCACGATGGAGATCCCGCGCTCGCGCGCCTTCGCGATCAGCTCGTCCATGTCGTCCATGGTGCCGAAGCGCGGGTCGATGCCGTAGTAGTCGGAGATGTCGTAGCCCTGGTCGGCCATGGGCGAGGGGTAGACGGGGGAGAGCCAGACGATCTCCACGCCGAGCTCCCGCAGGTAGTCGAGCTTCGAGATCACGCCCCGCAGGTCGCCGATCCCGTCGCCGTTCGAGTCGCAGAAGCTCTTCGGGTAGATCTGATATGCGGTTTTGCCGTGCCACCATTTGCGCTGCATAAGGGGATTCCTCCTGTAAAAAAGGTTTTTTTCTTATTGTACAGGAGTATGGACAAACATGCAAGTGTTGCCTGTACAAAAGCGGGCGCACTGTCAATTGGTCAAAAGCTATAATTTTTGAAAGTATGCTTCGTACAAAACGCCCAGAATCGGCGAATGGCACAAAAATCATTGATTTTGCGGGGATGAAATGCTAAACTGAGTCAGTAAGGAGGGGGAAATCCCCGCCCAAAAACTCTATGAAAAAGTGAGGAAAAAAGCATGAAGAAAACACTTGCTCTTGTGCTGGCGCTCGTCATGATCGTCGCTCTGGCGGCCTGCGGCG
>CADCLH010000039.1 GCA_902802215.1 Oscillospiraceae bacterium | reverse complement strand
GCGTAGGTCTCCACCCACGGCCTGTCCTTCCGAAACGCTTCGACCTTGTCGGCAAAGCGCTTCTGCCCGCGTACGTATGCTATGTAGAGCAGGGTCAGACGGTTTTCGGCCAGACTGCCGTAATCGACGGCGCTGCGTCTTCCGCCCCAGCGGAACGCCCGGGGCTCCTCCGGCTTGAGCAGCCGGTCCTTCACCAGAAGATCGAGGTCGATGTAATAGGGGTTGCCCGCGAAGGTGGAGAAGGCGGAGTAGGGGCTGTCGCCCACGCTGGTGGGACCGAGCGGGAGAAGCTGCCAGTATTTCTGCCCGGCGGCTTTCAGAAAGTCCACAAATTCAAAGGCGCTTTTGCCCATCGTGCCGATCCCGTAGGGGGAGGGCAGAGAGCTCATCGGCATCAGCACGCCGCTGCTGCGTTCCATCATGATCCGTAATCAACTCTTTTCCGTAGAATAGGGACCCCCGGGGTCCTTCGGTGTTTTGAAGTTTACCAAGTCCTCGGCATAAAGTCAAGATGCTCTCAGTTGACGACGTTGACGGGCGCGCCCGCGAGGAAGGCGCGCAGGTTCTCGCAGGTCGTGTCGAGGATGCGCTGGCGGGCCTCCTTCGGCGCCCAGGAGATGTGCGGGGTGATGAGGCAGTTTTTCGCTTTCAGCAGCGGGTTGTCCGGGCGGATGGGCTCGGTCGAGACCACGTCCAGTCCGGCGGCGAGCACGCGGCCGGCGTTGAGCGCGTCGGCCAGATCCTGTTCGACGACCAGGCCGCCGCGGGCGTTGTTGATGAGGATGACCCCGGGCTTCATCTTCGCGATGCTCTCACGGTTGATCATGCCGGTATTTTCGGGAAAAAGCGGGCAGTGCAGGGCGATCACGTCCGAGCGGGCATAAAGCGTATCGAGGTCGACATACTCCGCGATGGCGCGTCCGGCCTCGGTTTCCCGGCTGCCGGAGGCGAGCACCGTCATGCCCAGCGCCTTCGCGATGCGGCCGGTGGCCTGCCCGATGCGGCCGAAGCCCACGATGCCCATGGTCTTGCCCGCCAGCTCGATCAGCGGGTAATCCCAGAAGGTCCAGTCCGGCGCGCTCTCCCAGCGCCCCGCGTGCACCGCGTCGGAGTGGTGGGCCACATGCGCGCAGATCTCCAGCAGCAGGGCGATGGCAAACTGGGCGACCGCCTGCGTCCCGTAAGCGGGGACGTTGGAGACCGGGATGCCCCTCTCGCGCGCGCAGGCGACGTCGACCACGTTGTAGCCGGTCGCGAGCACCGCGATGAAGCGGACGGACGGGCAGGCTTCGAGCACCTCCCGCCCGAGCGGGACCTTGTTGGTGATGACGATCTCCGCGTCTGCGATGCGGCGGATGATCTCCGCAGGCTCATAGGGCGTGCGGTCGTAAACGGTCAGTGCGCCGAATTCCTCCAGCGCCTCCCAGCTCAGATCGCCGGGGTTTTCGGTATAGCCGTCGAGGATCACGATCTTCATGCTGCTGCATCTCCTTCACTTTCATTTTTCAATATCGTCAGCTCCGCGCCGCTTCCGGCAAGGACCGGAGCCAGGGCCTCTTCCATGCTCTCATCCGCCTTGACGCTGCGCAGCGCGGGAAGCCCGGCGAGCGCGGACCAGTCGAGCCGCGCGCCGCTGCGGAGCAGCGTCAGCGTGGTCATGCCGGTGAAGTCCTCCAGATTGTTTGTGGAATTGAGCTCGCAGTCGACGAGCGTCAGCGTCACGACGCCGCTCTCCCGGTCAAAGGCCCGGAAGAAGCGTCCCCGCAGGTCGCAGTGCGTGAACGTCACGTCCGTCAGGCTGCTCAGGCCGAGCAGCGGCCGCAGCTCGTTGAGGCCGCAGTTTGAAAGCGAGACCTCGCACAGCCGGATCAGCGGCCGCAGCGCGCCGAAGGAGGAGACGTCGGAGCCCTCAAGGGCGAGGGTGCGCAGCTCGAGGCAGTACGACAGATCGCCGAGCTGACGGATCGGGCAGCCGGCGGTCCGCAGCTCGCGCAGCACCGAGAGGCTGCCGACGCCGTCCAGACTCGTGAGCGGGCAGTCCGAAAGCGTGAGGGACTCCAGCTCGCAGGGCGGCAGCGTTTTCAGCGTTTTCAGCGCGGAGGAGCGTATCGTGAGCGCGCGGCAGTCGGAGAAGTACCGCAGATCGGACAGGTCCGCGATCTCCCCCTCGAGCGTGAGCTCCGTCAGGTCCGTCAGATCGGCCACGGTGATCGCCCCGTCCGCCTTCCCGCAGTAGTCTCGCGCCGCCCGCTCGAAGGCAGCCTCGCGGAAGACGGCCTGCGTGTCGCCGGGGAGCGTGACCGGCTCCGTCTGGCTGCGCCGGACGACAAAGCGCTGGATGACCCCGGTGGACCAGCCCACGATCCCGAGCGTGACCAGGGCCGCCAGCAGCGCAAGAGCGATACACAGCAGGGCGATCCGGAGCCCCTTCCGCTTTTTCTTCCGGGGCCTGGCCGCAGGGGCGGACGGCCGCGCCGCGCCGGGCGCGTTCAGGCCGGCAAGCTGCGGCGCCGCCAGCAGCTTCTGATAAAAGCGCTCCTCCGGCATATCGCACTTCATCAGGGCGAAAAGACTGCCGATCTGCATCTCCAGTCCGGGGCTCAGCTCGGTATGTTCAAGAAAAATGTTGACCGTGGGGATCTTCTTCGTCTGGGCGAAGTGCAGCTCCTTCCGGCAGTTTTCGGAGCGGTCGTAGGCGCCCGAGACGAAGGCCAGCATCGCGGAGGCCCCGGCAAGGTGGGCGGCGATGGTCTCCGGCCACTCGCTGCCGACGACGATCCCCGCGTCGTACCAGATCGAAAAGCCCTCCTCATGCAGCCGCCGCGCGACCTCCATGACCGCGTCGGCGTCGGCGTGGGCGTAGCTGATAAACAGATAGGGCCCCGTCCCCTCGTAGGGGATCACATCCTGCATACAAGAACCATCCTTTTTGAAATCGCCGCAGCCGGGCCGCAGCGATTTTCATTTTATATCAATCCCGGCGCTTTTTCAACCGCATCCCTCAAAACGTCGGAAAAGGAATTGCAAATCAGACGCAGGCCCGGTATAATGAAAAGCAACAAATAATCAATGTTTCCGGGGCGTCTGCGCTCCCGATTCTTACCCGGAGAAGTGAGGGTTCAACATGATGATCATCACTGCGGTCGTGCTTTCCACCGCGATCATGCTCGCCGTGATCCTGAACATGACGCTCAAGCGCGAACGGCTCGGCAGACTGACGACCGTATTCCTCGTCATCGCGGTGCTCGGCGGCCTGATCTACTACGGCGCGGGCTATATGGAGCTGACGGGCGACCTGCTGATGACGGCGGTGCGTACGCCGGTCTTCGTGCTGCGCATGTTCCTCGGCGTCAACGAGATGCCCGCCATCGCGGGCAGCCGCCTTATATCGACGCGCCTCGGTCAGTTCGGCTTCTGGATGGTGCACCTGTTCGCGTTCTTCTCCGTCGCGAGCGCCGCCATCAATTCCATCGGGGCCGAGGCCGTGCGCCAGCTCCGCTTCCTGCTCTCGCACCGCGGCGATCTCACGCTGATCTACGGCGTCAACGAGCAGAGCATCGCTCTGGGCAAGGAGTGCCTGAAGGCGGGAGACAGCGCGGTGGTCTTCTTCACGGACAGCGCCTCCGAGTCTCTGGTGCGCGATCTCAATTACGCGGGCATGTCCGTGATGGCCGGACTGAACGCGGTCTCCTGCGACGACAGGACCATGCGCAGGCTGCACATCGGCTCCCGCAAGCTCGCGGTCTACGCCCTCGATCCCGCCGAGGACAAGGACCTGTTCTTCGCCCTGCGGCTCAAGGCGGCGCTGGAGAAGCGGAAGATCCAGCCGGAGAAAACGCGCATCACCCTGCCGGGCGTGGAGGACATCGTCGCCTCGATGCTCCAGGTATCCGAGACCGGCTACGGCTTCGGCTATGTCAATGTCTTCGATCCGGCCATGCTTGTCGCGCGCGCCCTGATCCGGATGTGTCCCCCGTGGGAATCCGTCCGCTTCGCGCCGGACGGCCGGGCCGAGGAGGATTACTCCTGCGTGATCGTGGGCTTCGGATCGCTCGGGCAGGCGGTGCTCAAGCAGCTCGTGATGAACGGCCAGTTCGCAGGCTCGACCTTCCACGCGGCGGTCTTCTCCACCAACTTCGAGCGCGAGGCCGGCTACCTCATGGCCGACAGCCCGGAGCTCATGGAGCACTACAACATCCAGAGCTTCGAGGCCGACGCGCGCAGCTTTGAATTCTATGATTTCGTCGCCCGCCACCTCTCCTCGATCAAGCTGATCGCCCTGTGCACGGGCGAAGAGGATACCAACCGCGAGATCTCCGACAACCTGATGCTCTTTCTCAAGCGCCGCAGGGCGGAAAGCATCTGCGTGGTCCGCTGCGGGGCGCTCGGCGTGCGCTATCAGGAGAGCATCGGCAGCCCGATCCTCACCTCCAACGTCTATACCCTCCCCTTCCTGTCGGCGGAGGACGCCGACCGCAGCGCCATCCTGCTCAACGCGAGCTATGACGGTTCCGACCGCAGCGACTGGGAGAAGTGGGTCGCCTGCGACAGCTTCAGCAAGATGTCCTCGCGGGCCTCGGCGGACTTTACCCCGGCCTTCATCCGGGCCTCCGGCAGCAGCCGGGAGGAAATGCTCGCCGGGAAGTGGGAGCCGTCGAAGGAGATGCTCCGGAACCTGGGCGAGACCGAGCATATGCGCTGGAACGCCTTCCATTTTTGCAGCGGCTACCGGCCGATGAGCCGGGAGGAGTTCGACGCCAACGCCCGGACCCTGGCCCGATGCAGGGCCGAGGGCGTCCCATGCAGCATCAAGATCGCCAAGAATCAGGAGCGGCGTCTGCATGCCTGCCTGATCCCGTGGGACGAGCTGGACGAGCTCTCCGAACGCGAAAACCGCCTGACGGGCCGCAGCATCGACTACAAGCAGACCGACATCAACAATGTGCTGACGCTTCCGAAGCTCCTGCAAGCGGAGGAGAAAAGAGGCGGGAAGAAATGAAACGATCCGTAAAGCTGCTTCTGACGGCTCTGGCCGTCTATCTGGTGCTGCTGCTTCTGCTGGTGGCGGCGGAGGCGGGCAACCCGAACGCGAGCATCCGGAGCTTCGGCGACGCGCTGTGGTTTTCCCTGATCACGATGACGACGGTGGGCTACGGCGACCTGTCCCCGGTCACTCCGGCGGGGCGGGTGCTGGGCATCATCTTCGCCCTGTGCAGCATCGGCATTTTGACCGCCCTGATCAGCCTCGGTCTGAGCCTGATCAGCGGAGAGTGGATCCCCCGGCTGCGCCTGCGCCTCGGAAGAAAGCAGCGCTGGTACGCGTTCAGCGCGGAGACCGAGGATTCGGCGGCACTGGCCTCGGCGCTGCGCGAGGAGGACGGGGACTGCCTGCTGATCTTCCCGGCCGGGGAGAATCTGGTCGGCGGCGCAAACGTCGTGCGGCTGAGCTGCGGCGCGGAGGAGCTCGTCGGGATACGCGGCGGCCGGGATGGCCTCACGCTGTTTTTCATGGGCCCGGAGCCGCGGGAAAACTACACGCGCGGTCTCGAAGCCGCCGAGGACGGGATCGCCTGCTGCTGCATGGCGGACATCGCGGGCGAAGGCATGCCCGCGCAGATGGAGCTGTTCAGCCCCAACGAGGCCATGAGCCGCTGCTACTGGAAGGAACACCCGCTGCGCGCGGACGAGCGCTGCGTCGTGCTGATCGGCTGCGGAGAGGCCGGCAGCGCGCTGCTGGAGCGGGCGCTGCTGACCAACGTCTTCGAGCCGGGCAGGACGGTGGAATACCATGTCTTCGGCGATACGGCGAGCTTTGCCGCGCTGCACCCCGAGATCGTCAAAGCGCTCTCCGGCGCGGACGAGGACAGCCTGTGCTTCCACGCCGGGAGCTGGACGCAGGCGCATGAGCTGCTCACGCGCGCCGACCGCATCATCCTGTGTACGGACTCGGACGAGGAGAATTTCCGGATCTGCGAGACGCTCAGGCGCTGGTACGGGAAGCGGGCCGCGATCCACGCGCATCTGGCGGAGGATGTGCCCGGCTTTGTCGCCTTCGGGGAACGCAGCAGGAGCATGCGCCCGGAGTTTGTGATGAAGGACGAGCTCAACCGCCAGGCCAGACTGATGAACGCCATCTACAACGAGGGCTCCGCAAAGCCCGTGCAGTGGAAGGAGCTGAGTCCCTTCCTGCGCCAGTCCAACATCGCCGCGGCGGATCACCTGATCGTCAAGGCGCGCTTTCTGCTCCGCGAGGAGGCGCTCACCGAGCTGTCGGTCGACGACTGCCGGAGGGCCTACGCCCGTTTCCGTCAGCTGTATGAAACGCAGGCAGACCTGTTGCAGAAGATGGAGCACCGGCGCTGGATGCGCTTCCACCAGATGTACAACTGGCAGTACGCGCCCGTGCGGGACAACGCGCTTCGTCGCCATCCGCTGCTGCTGCCCTATGAGCAGCTGAGCGTTCCGGAGCAGCGCAAGGACGCCTACGCCTGGGAGATGCTGGGCAGACTCGGCGAACGGACGGAGCAGACCTGAACCGCGCGGGGACCTTCCCCGCATTGAAACAGCCCGCTTTCGCGGGCTGTTTCGGCGTTCATTGTTCACAAACAGGTCATTGAAAAAATCCGGAAAATCTCTATAATAAAGAAGTAATTGCGGTCTTTTCGCAAAAGCTAGGGATGCGGACGGTGGAGAAGCCAGTCATGAAGAGCATTTATCTGCGTAACTTTACAACGATGGCGATCCTCGTTTTCTTCTGCCTGACGCTGATCTGCCTCTCCTTTGTGGGCTTCGGCCGGATGCAGCTTCTGCGGGTGATGCGCAACGACATGATCGCCAGCGCCCGGGAGGTCTCGCACATCGCCTCCGCGGTCTGCCAGACCGATACGCTCGACAGCTGGCTGCTCGGCATGAATGTGAGCGCGATCGCCAGATCCACCGACAGTCAGATCATGATCGCGGACCCCGCGGGAACCATCATCGTCTGCTCCGACAGGACGCCGAGCTGCTGCCACATCGGCGTAAAGCTGGACGCGCAGACCCTTGAACGGGTTCAGGAGAACGCGGACTTCGGTCTGTCCGATCTCGGCGGCGTTTATCAGGAGCCGTGCTATGTGGTGGCCCGGACGATCTGCTCGGACACCGACGGCACGGAGCTGGGGTATGTGTTCGTCAGCAGCGCGCAGGGAAAAATGCTCGGGGACTGGTCGACCTTCCTGACGATTGCGGCCCTGGTCGTGGTCGGCGTGCTGCTGGCCTTCCTGGGGGCGACGCTGGCCTATTCCAAGCGCATGGCCCGCCCGCTGGACGAGATCGCGGCGGCCTCGCGCAAATTCGCCCGGGGCGACTTCTCGTCGCGCGTACGGCAGGAGTACGATCTTGACGACGAGATGGGCGCGCTGATCGACTCCTTCAACAAGATGGCGGATTCCCTCGAGGTGGCCGAGGAGCGCCGCAGCGAGTTCATCGCCAACGTCTCCCATGAGCTGCGCACGCCCATGACGACCATCGCCGGCTTTGCCGACGGCATCCTCGACGGGACCATCCCCCGCGAGGAGGAGGCCAAGTATCTGGTCTCGATCCGGGACGAGACGCGGCGCCTGTCCCGGCTGGTCCGGGATATGCTGGACGTCTCGTCCACGCGCTACAAGCTCTCCGACCCGAGCCGCCGGAGCGTGTTCGATCTCAACGAGCTCATGCTTCAGACGCTCTTGAGCTTTGAGGACCGCGCCACAAAGAAAAATCTCGACGTGGACCCGCAGCTTCCGGAGGACAACGTCATGGTCGTGGCCGACAAGGACGCGATCACGCGCGTGATCTACAATCTGCTGGACAACGCCGTGAAGTTCGCCAACCCCGGCAGCTGTCTGACGCTGCGCCTGTACAAGGACGGGGCAAAGGCCTACGTCTCCGTCAAGGACATCGGCGAGACGATCCCGGCCGACGATCTGCCCTTCATCTTCGACCGCTTCCACAAGTCGGACCGGTCGCGGAGTCTGGATAAGGAGGGTATGGGCCTCGGCCTGTATCTGGTCAAGACCATCATCAACAGCCATGACGAGGATATCGCCGTCAAGAGCGAGGACGGCATGACCGAGTTTGTGTTTACGCTCAAGCTCGCAGACAAGTGAGGAGTATTATGAACAACTGGGAACAGAATGCGCAGAGCTGGTACGCCCCGCTGGAGCGCGCGGCGGAGCCCGTGAAGGAGACAAAAAAGAAAAAGCGCCTCTCCACCTCCTGGAAGGCCGTGATCGCCGTGCTGCTGGCGCTGGCGCTGATCGCGGGCAGCTCGATGCTGTTCTCTTCCGGCGAGGAGAAGGCGGAGCTTCCGAAGCCGGACTTCACGCTGCCGGAATCGGAGGAGGAGCTCCCCGACAGCTTTCAGGAGTTTTTTGAAAACTTCTACGTCAGAGAGGACAAGAAGGGAGAGGTCCGCGTTCAGAAGGCTGAGACCGTCCCGGAATTCACGCTGGAATTCTCCGAGCCGGGCGAGGAGCTGACGCTGCAGGAGCTCTACAGGCAGTGCGCGGACTCCATCGTGTCCATCGCCGGCTACACCGACGGGACGGCGGGGTATTACTGGGGCTCCGGCATCGTGCTGTCAAAGGACGGCCTGATCCTGACCAACACCCACCTGCTCGAAGACTGCGACAGCGTTACCGTCACCCTGACGGACGACAGAAGCTTCGAGGGGCTGCTTGTGGGCGCGGACGCGACGAGCGACATCGCCGTTTTGAAGATCGAAGCCGACGACCTCAAGCCCGCGCGCTTCGGCGACAGCGCGAAGCTACAGGTGGGAGACCGCGTCGCCGCGATCGGCAATCCCATCGGAGAGGAATTTCACCTGACGCTGACCGACGGCATCGTCTCGGGACTTGACCGCGGCGTCGGGCAGTACGGCCGCAACGTCACCGCCATCCAGAACACGGCCGCCATCAACGAGGGCAGCTCCGGCGGCGCGCTGTTCAACATGTACGGGCAGGTCGTGGGCGTGACCAATATGAAGATGTCCGCCCCGCTCGGGGATGTGACGATCGAGGGCATGAGCCTCGCGGTGCCGACCGCGCTGGCCTCCTCGGTGGTCGACGCGCTCATCCGCGACGGAGAGGTCCGGGGACGGACCGCGCTCGGCATTACCGTGGGTCCGATCCCGGAGAAGGCTGCGTCGCACTATGAGATCCCGGACGGCCTCTATGTGACGGCGGTCTCGGAGCGCTCCGACGCCGCGGCCAAGGGCGTCAAGCCCGGCGACATCATCACCTCCCTCGACGGTGAAGCTTTGCAGAGCACCGACCAGATCTTCAACGCCAAGTCCGGGCTGAGCGTCGGGGACACGATGCATTTCACCTTCTGGCGCGACGGCAGGACCTTTGAGCTGGATATCGCGCTGGTCGACTACAACGACGTGTACTGACGCGAAGCGCTTGAGACACGCCCCGCAAAACGGCGGGCAAACCGAAAAGGTTGTATCGTAATACGGAAATCCCCCGCTGTCCGAAAGGGCAGCGGGGGATGTTTCATGAGGGTTTGCCTCAGGGCTTGAGCTGGAGGTACAGCTCGCGGTACTGCTTGGCGGCGTTGTCCCAGGAGACGTCCTTGGCCATATCGCGCAGGACCATCTCGTCCCAGCGGGCACGGTCGGTGAAGTACAGGGTCTTGGCCCGGTTGACGGCGTCGAGCAGGAGCCCGGCCTCGTAACGGTCGAAGGTGAAGCCGTTGCCCTCGTTCGTGTACTCGTTGTAGGGCTGGACGGTGTCCTTGAGGCCGCCGGTCTCGCGCACGATGGGCACGGTGCCGTAGCGCATGGCGATCAGCTGCGTCAGGCCGCAGGGCTCGAACAGGCTCGGCACGAGCAGGGCGTCGGAGGCGGCGTAGATGCGGTGGGCCAGAGCCTCGTCGTAGGCGATGTAGGCGCAGACGCTGCCCTTGTAGGCGCTCTCAAAGTAGCGGAAGGCGTCCTCGTAGCGGCTGTCGCCGGTGCCGAGCACGACGACCTGGGTATTGCCGTCGATGAGCTGCGGCAGGATCGCGGTCACCAGATCCAGCCCCTTCTGGTCGGTCAGACGGGAGATCAGGCCGATGACCATCTTGCCCTCGTCCACCTCGAGACCGAGCTGCTCCTGCAGGGCGCGCTTGTTCTCCTTCTTCTTCTCCACCGCGTCGGAGCTGTCGTAGACCGCGGCGAGCTTCTTGTCGGTCGCGCTGTCCCACTGCTCCACGTCGATGCCGTTGACGATGCCGCGCAGCTTGCCGGAGTGGTAGCGCAGATGCTCGTCCAGATTCTCGCCGTAGAAGACGGTCTGGATCTCGCCGGCGTATGTATTGCTCACCGTGGTGACCAGATCGGAGTAGGCGATGCCGCCCTTGAACATGTTGGCGTCGTCGTAGCCCTGCTTGAGCACCTCATGGCGGAACAGATGGCCGGGCAGGCCGGACCAGTACTTGATCGTCGGGATGTTGTACAGGCCCTGGAAGCGCAGATTGTGGATGGTCAGGACGGTTCTGGCGCTTGCCACCGGCGTGCCGGCAAAGAGCGTGCGCAGATACAGCGGCACGAGGGCGGCCTGCCAGTCGTGGCAGTGGATGATGTCGGGCACCCAGTTCATGTAGTTGAGCGCGGCCAGCGCGGCCTTGGCAAAGAAGCAGAAGCGCGGGATATCGTCGATCAGGTTGATGTAGGGGTTGCCCGCGCGGAAGAAGTCCTCGTTGTCGATGAAGTCATAGACCACGCCGTCCCAGACATACTCCATGATCCCGACATAGAAGGAGCGGCCGTCGGCGCAGAGGTCCATCGTGAACGAGCCGCGGTAGACCATCTTCTCCTGATACTTCCAGGGGATGCAGGCGTAGCGGGGCAGGATCACCTTGACGTCGCAGTTCTGCTTGATGAGAGCCTTCGGCAGGGCGTACATGACGTCTCCGAGTCCGCCGGTCTTGACGAAGGGGTAGCACTCCGAGCCGATGAACGCGACGCTGCGCCGCGGCTGCGGAAGCTGTTCTTCAACAGGGGCGGGAGCCTCGACGGGGGCTTCCTCGACAGGCGCGGGAGCCTCGACGGGCGCTTCCTCAACCGGCGCGGGAACCTCGACGGGGGCTTCCTCGACAGGCGCGGGAGCCTCGACGGGCGCTTCCTCAACCGGCGCGGGAACCTCGACGGGCGCTTCCTCAACGGGAGCGGGAACCTCGACGGGCGCTTCCTCAACGGGAGCGGGAGCCTCGACAGGCGCGGGAACCTCGACGGGCGCTTCCTCAACCGGGGCGGCTTTCTTCCGGGTGCGCTTGACGGCGGGCTTCTTCTCCGGCGTCTCCGGGGCGGCCTCGGCCTTCTTCACCGCGCGGGCGCGGGGCTTCTTCTCCGCGTTCTTGTCCCCGGCGGCTTTCTTCGCCGCCGTCTTTCTGACCGCGGGCTTCTTCTCCGGCGCCGCCTCGGCCGCGGCGGTCTCTATCACTTCTGAAGTCTCTGTCTTTTTCGCAGACATCGTATTCCTCCTCATCGTTTTTCAAAGCGGCGTTTCGCCGACAGAGAGCCATTATAGGTTTCTGGTTTGCCGAATGCAAGGTGCAGACGGACGAAATCGCGTCCTTCGTCCGTTGTCAGGTCTTCGCGAGCTCTTCCCGCAGCAGCTCGTTCTGCCGGATGAGATTCTCGTTCTGCGCCGTCAGCTCGTCAAGCTGCTTGCGGATCGGCTCGAGCTGTTTTTTCATCTCCCGCGCGACGGCCGCCCGGTAGATCCGGTCATGCCCCAGAGAGCCGATGAGCGACAGCGCCGCCGAGCCGCCCAGGGCGACGATGGCGATCCGCTTGATCTTTTTGGGCTCGAGATACTTTGCCGCCCGTTGAAGCTTCGTGATGTCCACCGGCAGCTGTTGCAGCAGAGCCTGACCGGCCTGGGCGACAAGCGCCTCCTTCTTTTTGGTAAACATGTTGGTAAACACGTGGCATCCTCCTTCCGGATTGAAGCGTTTTTCGGCGTTGCAGACAAAGAGCGGAAAGATATTTTGTGCAAATTGCCCGGCGCGGATTTTGCTCGCTTGCATAATGAAAAAAATGTGTTATACTAAATAAGTTGATTTTTGCGGGGGGGATGCCCCTGCCAGACACAAGATGTTGGATCGAAAGGCAGAACACGCTATGAGCACAACTCCCAACTACGGCAACGACAGCATCTCCCAGCTCAAGGGAGCCGACCGCGTCCGGAAGCGCCCGGGCGTCATCTTCGGCTCGGACGGGCTGGACGGCTGCGAGCACGCCGTATTTGAGATCCTCTCCAACGCCATCGACGAGGCGCGCGAGGGCTACGGAAAGCTGATTACGCTGACGTACTACCTTGACCGCTCCATCGAGGTGCAGGACTTCGGGCGCGGCTGCCCGCTCGACTGGAACCCGACCGAGAAACGCTTCAACTGGGAGCTCGTCTTCTGCGAGCTCTACGCGGGCGGCAAGTACAACAACGTCGCCGGCGGCGACTACGAATACTCCCTCGGCCTCAACGGCCTCGGCTCCTGCGCCACGCAGTACGCCTCCGAGTATATGGACGTGACGGTCTGGCGCGACGGGAACAAATACACGCTCCATTTCAAAAAGGGAAAGCCCGTCGGCAAAAAGGGGCAGGAGCTGCTGATCGAGCCCGCCGACCGCAAAAAGACCGGCACGACGATACGCTGGCGGCCCGATCTCGAGGTCTTCACCGACATCGACATCCCCGAGGACTACTTCGACGACGTGCTCCACCGGCAGGCGGTGGTCAACGCGGGCGTCACCTTCCGCCTGCGCATCGAGAAGGACAGGGGCTTTGAGACCCGCGACTATCTGTACGAAAACGGCATCATGGACTACGTGTCCGAGCTGGCCGGCGAAAACCCGCTGACCGCGCCGGTGTTCATCCAGGCCGAGCGGAAGGGCCGCGACCGCGAGGACAAGCCCGAGTACAAGGTCAAGCTCTCGGCGGCCTTCTGCTTCTCGAAGACCGTCAGCGCGCTGGAGTACTACCACAACTCCTCGTGGCTCGAAAACGGCGGCGCGCCGGACAAGGCGGCGAAGCTCGCCTTCACCTCGGCCATCGACAGCTACATCAAGCAGCTCGGCAAGTACCAGAAGAACGAGAGCGCCATCAAGTTTCAGGACGTGCAGGACTGTCTGGTGCTGGTCACCAACTGCTTCTCGACCCAGACCTCCTACGAGAATCAGACCAAGAAGGCCATCAACAACCGCTTCATCCAGACGGCGATGACCGAGTTCTTCAAGAGCCAGCTCGAGGTCTATTTCATCGAGAACAAGCCCGAGGCCGACCGCATCGCCGAGCAGGTGCTCATCAACAAGCGCAGCCGCGAGACGGCCGAGCGCGCCCGGCAGGGCATGAAGAAGAAGCTCTCCGGCAGCATCAGCATCACCAACCCCGTCCAGAAATTCGTCGACTGCCGCAGCCGCGACGTCGACCGCCGCGAGATCTACATCGTCGAGGGCGACTCGGCCCTCGGCGCGTGCAAGCTCTCGCGGGACGCGGAGTTCCAGGGCATCATGCCGGTGCGCGGCAAGATCCTCAACTGCCTCAAGGCCGACTATGTGCGCATCTTCAAAAGCGACGTCATCACCGATCTGATGAAGGTGCTCGGCTGCGGGGTGGAGGTCAGGGACAGGCACACGAAGGACATGTCCACCTTCGATCTCGAGAGCCTGCGCTGGAACAAGATCATCATCTGCACCGACGCGGACGTGGACGGCTTCCAGATCCGCACCCTCATCCTCACGATGCTCTACCGGCTCGTGCCGACGCTCATCCGCGAGGGCTACGTCTACATCGCGGAGTCGCCGCTGTACGAGATCGAGAGCAGGGGAAAGACCTGGTTTGCCTACTCCGACCGCGAAAAGGCGGATATTCTGGAAAAGCTCAAGGGCGCGAAGGTCACGATCAGCCGCTCGAAGGGCCTTGGCGAGAACGACCCCGACATGATGTGGATGACCACCATGAACCCCGAGACCCGGCGTCTGATCAGGGTCATGCCCGAGGACGCGGAGAAGATGGCGGCCATGTTCGACCTGCTGCTCGGCGACAACCTCGAAGGCAGGAAGAACCACATCTCCGAACACGGCAGCGAGTTTCTGGATCTGGCGGATATTTCATAAGGAGGACACCATGGCACTCAACGGCAAAACCTATGTCAACAGCTTCGTGCACGGCAGAGAGATGTGCAGGAAGACCATGTACTGCGCGCTGGGCTGCTGCGTGATGAGCCTGCTCGGCAAGTTCCTCAACCTCTCCTATATGCAGCTCGTTTTCGGCATCGCGACGGTCATCCTCTTCATCGCGACCATCGTGATCATCGTGCGCGAGTGCCGCTGCCCCCACTGCGGGAAGATCATCTTCCTCGGCGTGCTGGCGGTCACGGCCTGCCCCAACTGCAAGCGCACTGCGCGCGCAGGTCCTCGAGCAGCCCATCACCGAGACGCTGGAGCGCAACTACATGCCCTACGCCATGAGCGTCATCGTCTCGCGCGCCATTCCGGAGATCGACGGCTTCAAGCCCTCGCACCGGAAGCTGCTGTACACGATGCTGAAAATGGGACTGCTGACGGGCGGGCGCACCAAGAGCGCCAACATCGTCGGCCAGACCATGAAGCTCAACCCGCACGGGGACGCGGCGATCTACGATACGATGGTGCGTCTGTCGGCGGGCTATCAGGCCCTGCTGACGCCCTTTGTCGACTCCAAGGGCAACTTCGGCAAGGTCTACTCGCGCGACATGTCCTGCGCCGCCCCGCGCTATACCGAGGCGAAGCTCGCCCCCATCTGCGCGGAGCTGTTCCGCGATATCGACAAGGATACCGTGGACTTCACCGACAACTACGACGGCACCCTGCGCGAGCCGACGCTGCTGCCCACCGCCTTCCCCAACGTGCTGGTGTCCTCCAACCTGGGCATCGCCGTCGGCATGGCCAGCCAGATCTGCGGCTTCAATCTGGCCGAGGTCTGCGACACGACGGCGGCGTATCTCCGCGACCCGGAGCACGATCTGCTGAGCACCATGCCCGCGCCGGACTTCCCCACCGGCGGCGAGATCGTGTACGACCGCGCCCAGATGGAGAGCATCTACCGCACGGGCCGGGGCAGCTTCAAGGTGCGCGCCCGCTGGCGCTATGTCGACAAAGAGAACATCATCGAGATCTACGAGCTTCCCTACACCACGACCTCCGAGGCCGTGATCGACAAGGTGCGCGAGCTGATCGCCTCCGGGAAGATCCGCGAGATCAACGACATGCGCGACGAGACCGACCTGAGCGGCCTGCGTCTGGCCATCGACCTCAAGCGCGGCGCGGACCCCGACAAGCTCATGCAGAAGCTCTTCAAGCTCACCCCGCTGATGGACTCCTTCCCCTGCAACTTCAACATCCTTGTGGCGGGCAACCCGCGCGTCATGGGCGTGGGCGAGATCCTCGAGGAGTGGACCGCCTGGCGCATGGACTGCGTGCGCAGGCGGGTCTGGTTCGACCTGAGCCGGAAGAAGGAAAAGCTCCATCTGCTCAAGGGCCTCGAACAGATCCTGCTGGATATCGACCGGGCCATCGCCATCATCCGCGAGACCGAGCTCGAGGCCGACGTCGTGCCGAACCTGATGATGGGCTTCGGCATCGACCAGGTCCAGGCGGAGTTCGTGGCCGAGATCAAGCTCAGAAACATCAACCGCGAGTATATCCTCAAGCGCACCGCCGAGACGAGCGAGCTGGAAAAGGACATTGAGGAGCTCGAGGCCACGCTCAACAACCGGCGCAGACTCAGGGGCATCATCGTCGACGAGCTGAAGCAGATCTCCAAAAAGTACGGCGCTCCGCGCAAAACCGGCATCGTCTACGCCGACGAGGTCGAGGAGTATACCGAGGAGCTGCATGTCGAGGATTACCCTGTGACGCTCTTCCTGTCGCGCGGCGGCTATTTCAAGAAGATCACCGCCCAGTCCCTGCGCATGAGCGGGGAGCAGAAGTACAAGGAGGGCGACGGGCCCTTCCAGAGCTTTGAGAGCACGAACCGGGCCGAGATCCTGTTTCTGACCGACCGGCAGCAGATGTACAAGGTCCGCGCGGCCGATTTCGAGGATTCCAAGGCCTCGGTCCTCGGCGCCTATCTGCCGACGAAGCTCCAGATGGACGAGGGCGAGAACGTGCTGGCCATGATCCTGCCGGGCGACTACACGCAGCACCTGCTGCTGGTGTTTGAAAACGGCAAGGCCGCGAGGATCGAGCTGAGCGCCTACGAGACCAAGACCAACCGGCGCAAGCTGGTGGGCGCCTGCTCGGACAAGAGCCCGGTCGTCGCGGTCATGAAGATCGAGCAGGAGACGGACATGGTCTGCCAGTCCTCCGACGGGCGCACCCTGATCTTCAACACCGCCCAGCTACAGCCCAAGACGAGCCGCAGCACCCAGGGCGTCGGCGTGATGAGCCTCAAGCCCAAGCGCAGCGTGGTCTCCTGCGTGCCGCTGGCCGAAACCGCCATCGTCAACACGACCCGCTACCGGGTGAAGACGCTGCCCGCGGCGGGCGCGCTGCTCCGGCCGGAGGACCGCAGCGAGCAGCAGCTCTCGCTGCTGGATGAATAACACAGCGGAGGACCGTCTATGAAGGAAAAGGCAAGGAAGCCCATAAGGCCGCATTACGCCGTCATGGCGCTCACCATCGTGCTGGGAGCCGTGATCTACGCGGCGGGGTTTCAGTTTTTCCTCTACCCGAACAGCATCACCTCCGGCGGCGTCACCGGCATTGCGATGATCGTCAACCAGCTCACCGGCCTGCCGGTCGGCGTGATGATCATCGTGATGAACATCCCGCTGTTCCTCGTCGCCTGGCGGCATTTCGGGCCGGAATTCCTCTTCGGCTCGCTCGCCGGGATGGGGCTGAGCTCCGTGCTGGTGGACCTGTTCGCCATGACGGGCTTTGTCGCGACCGACGACCCCTTCCTCGGCTGCGTGATCGGCGGCGTCATCAAGGGCGCGGGCCTCGGGATGATCTACTACGTCGGCGCGACCACCGGCGGCCTCGACATCGTGGTGAAATTCCTGCGCCGCCGCTACCCCTTCCTTAACTTCGGCACGCTGATGCTGATCCTCGACGCCGTCATCATCGCGCTGTACGCGCTCGTCCTCGGGCGCTATGAGAGCGCCATGTACTCGGTGATCGCCATGTACGTCACCACCAAGGTCGTCGACCTGATCCTCTACGGCATCGACAACGCCTGCCTGTGCTACATCATCAGCAACGAGAGCGACGCCGTCCGCCGGGAGATCGTCTCCGGGACGCTCCACCGCGGCGTCACCGTGCTCGACGCGCGGGGCGGCTATTCCGGCGAGGACAGGCAGGTCCTGATGGTCGTGGTCAAGCGCCCGCAGATCGGCGAGCTCAGGCGCGTGGTCAAGAGCATCGACGAACAGGCCTTCTTTATCGTGACGAACGCAAAGAACGTTTTCGGCAACGGATTCGAGAGCATTTCCGAGGTGCGATAGAAGATGAAAAAACGCTGTGCGCTCCTTCTCCTGCTCGCCGCGCTGCTGCTCGGCGGCTGCTCCGTCTTTGACCGGGAGTATGTGGCGATCCAGGACTATACGCCGCACCCCCAGGAGCAGAACACGCCCGAGGGCAAGATTCAGGTCCGGAGCTTTTCCGGGCTTCGGCAGGCGATCCTCAACATGGCCTATGCGGGGCAGACGGAGGGGACCATCGTCTTCGACGCCGCCTACGACGGCGACCCGACCGAGGACATGGCCAGCGCCTGCTGGGCCGTGCGCACGCAGGACGCGCTCTGCGCCTACTGCGTGGAGAACATCGCCTACGAGCTCAACAAAATCGTCACCATCAACGAGGCCAGCGTCTATATCAGCTACTCCGGCGTGACCGTGAGCCCGGACGAGATCGAGCACCTGTCCTTCTCCTCCGAGGCGGAGACGGAGCTTCTCGCCGCCATGTCCCGGGGCGAGCGCAGGATCGCGCTGCTG
Organism: Oscillospiraceae bacterium; assembly: GCA_902802215.1. Taxonomy (GTDB): domain Bacteria; phylum Bacillota; class Clostridia; order Oscillospirales; family Oscillospiraceae; genus Limivicinus. The sequence goes on along the minus strand of CADCLH010000039.1, from coordinate 1,241 downwards.
GTCGGACGCAGCGGCTTTTCCGCCGACGAGATGGCGGCTCAGGTGGTCAAGGCCTACCGGGAGAACCCGACCGTCGTCCCGCGGGAACCGCGCGCGAGCGTCACCATGTACAGCGGCACCGGCGCGCAGCGGCTTTATGAGGTCGTCTTCAACTACGGCATGGGTACGGAGGAGCTGAACAGAAAGCGGGAGGAGCTCTCCGCCTTCGACCCCTTCGCCTCTCTGGAGACCGAAACGTTGAGCGATGCGGAGCGCGCGTGGACGGCCTTCCGCTATCTTGCGGACAACTGCACGCTGGACGAGGAGAGCGGGCTGAACACCGCGTATGCCGCGCTGATCGGCGGAAAAGCCGACAGCGAGGGCTTCGCGTTCGGCTTCGTGGAGCTGTGCGGCAGGCTCGGTCTGGACTGCCGCATCGTCTACGGGCAATACGCCTGGGAGGAGCACTGCTGGAACATCGTCCGCTTCGGCGGGAACAGCTACCACGCGGATGTGAGCAAGGCCGCCGTGAACGGCTTTGAGAACACCTTCCTCAAAAATGACGAGGACTTCTGGGGCGCGTATCGCTGGGACGTCTCGTCCTACCCGAAGTGCACGGGCAGGATCGACCTGTCCGAGCTGTTCCCGGGGGAGACGGAAACGGAGGATCTGTTCCCGCCGGAAGAACCGACGGAGGCCGAAGCGGGTGAAGGCCCGAACGGGGAAGCCGCGCCCGGGGAAAACAGCGAAAACAGTGAAGGCGAAAATAAGACTTGACAACACGGCGGAATGTGATAAAATGCCAGTGTTGTCGATGCGGCTTTAGCTCATCCGGTAGAGCGCCACCTTGCCAAGGTGGAGGTAGCGAGTTCGAGCCTCGTAAGCCGCTCCAAAACCCTATTGCGCAAGCAATAGGGTTTTTTAACAGGCGGGTATGATGGAATTGGCAGACATGCGAGATTTAGGTTCTCGTGCCGCAAGGCGTGCAGGTTCGACCCCTGTTACCCGCACCAGAAACGGGGCATCCGAAAGGATGCCCCGTTTCTGGTGCAGGTGACAGTCGTGAAAAACCCGCTCACGCGAAGCGTGGAGGCAGCGACGGCGCATAAAAAGGGCGAAGCCCCACCATAAACGCGCCTGGTCCCGGCAGGATTTCTTTCAAAGCTGCGCAATTTGCAATTGCTTTTTTTGGGCGTTCTGATAAAATTTGAGGCAGAGGACCATTTATGACAGAAAGGATGGATCGCCATGCCCGAAGTGAA
>CADCLH010000038.1 GCA_902802215.1 Oscillospiraceae bacterium | reverse complement strand
GCCGCGCTGTTGAGCGCCTCCGCGCTCTGCTCCAGCTCCGGCGACCAGGCGGCGGCGCGGGAGACGTACCAGGCCGCGTTCTGCGTCATGGACAGCGCGTTGTCTTCATCCCCGGAAAGCAGGGCCATTGCGGCGTCCAGCGCTTCGGTGAGCTTCTCGGCGTTTCGCAGCAGATCGCGGCGGGCGCAGATGCTGTCGTACTCCCCCGCCTTGAGCTGGGCGCGCTCCAGCTCCTCGATCTGATAACGCAGACTGTCGCTGAGCCGCTCCTTCTCGATCTCGTCCATTTGCAGCGAGGCGAGCTCCTTTTTGATGGCGGTATACGCGGCATACGACCTGCGATAGCCGTCGAGCACCGCCGCGTCGACGCCGAAGCGGTCGAGATACTCGCGGTGCCTGCGCTCGTCCATGAGCTGGCGTCCGTCGTTCTGGCCGTGAATATCCACCAGCAGCGCGGCCAGCTCCTTGAGCTGGGCGGCCGTCACCGGATTGCCGCAGACGCGGCAGCTGCTCTTGCCGTCGGCGGCGATGCGGCGCTGGATGATCAGCTCGTCCTCCGCCTCGATCTCGTTTTCCTCGAGCCATGCCTCGCAGCCGTCCACATCAAAGCTCGCCGTCACGAGCCCCTTTTCGGCCCCGCGGCGCACAAGCTCCCGGCTGACCCGTTCCCCGAGCACCGCGCCGATCGCATCGATGACAATCGATTTGCCAGCGCCGGTCTCGCCGGTCAGCACGTTCAAGCCCGCCCCGAAGCGGATGTCGGCGCGTTCGATGACGGCGATATTCTCAATGTGCAACTCGCTCAGCATAGTAAGCCCTCAGTTCTTCGGCTTAGAAAAGCTCTTCGATCTCTTTGTACAGGTTCATGGCGCTGGCATTGTCCTTCATGGCGAGAAAGGCCGTATCGTCGCCGGCCAGCGTGCCGACCAGGCCCTCGATCTCCATGCCGTCCAGCGCAGAGCAGGCGCCGTTGGCAAGGCCCGGCAGCGTCTTCAAAACGACGAAGTTCTGGGCGACGTCATAGGAAACCAGGCTCTCCTTGAAGATTTTCTTGAGCCTTGCGTCCAGATCGGGCGCGTCCTGCTTGCTGGCCGCGACATAGCGGTAATTGCCCTTCGGGCCGAGCTCCTTGACAAGCCGCATATCCCGGATGTCGCGCGAGAGCGTCGCCTGCGTGCTCTTCACGCCGCGCTCCGCCAGGGCTTCCATCAGCTGGTTCTGGGTCTCGATGTCTCTCTCGTTGATGATCTCCATGATAACGCTCTGTCTGCCGAGTTTCATCATGTATCCTCCTGTATCTTAACGTAATTTTTCAAATGCCAGTTCATAGAAATTCCGCAGCCCGAGATCGGCCATCCAGGTACAGCTCTCGCTGCGTTTGACCACGACCGTGTCCCCGCTGACCAGGTCCAGCAGGTTGTTCCCGTCGACCGCGAGGTAGGCGCGGCGCGTGTGCAGCTTTTCCATCTCAATGGTGATCACGCTTTCCGGACCGAGCACAAAGCTGCGCGAGCCGATCATGTGGGCGCAGATGGGGCTGATGATGATGTTTTCCGCGTTCGGCTCGACAATGGGGCCGCCGGCCGACATGGAGTAGCCGGTCGATCCCGTGGGAGTCGAAAGGATCACCCCGTCGCCGGAAAAGCTGGTGATGCGGTTTCCGTTGCAGCGCGCGGTGATCTGAATACAGTCGCCGTAGCCGTGCAGGACAACGTCGTTGAGCGCCTTGTCGCGGCAGATAAGCTCCCCGCCGCGCAAGAGACTCACATCCAGCTTCATCCGCTTGGAGAGCGTGTACTCCCCTCTCGCCGCCTGTAGGACGCAGGCGTAGTTCTCCGGCTCCAGAATGGTCATGAAGCCCTTGGTCCCGAGGTTGATGCCCAGCAGCGGGACCGTATATTCGTGGATCTGACGGGCCGCGCTGAGGATCGTTCCGTCTCCGCCCACGACGATGATCAGGGAACAGGCACCCGCGACCTCCTCCAGCTTCCGGTAGCTGAGATGACGCGGGAGGATCTCGTCCCCCTCGTCGGCAAAGATCGGACACAGACAGGTTTCGTAGCCCTCGCCTTTGAGCAGGGCGTCAATTTTCAGGCTGAGCTCACAGCCGGAATCCCGATACGGATTCGGACAGATTGCAATCATGGCTGCCCTCCTGTCGGAAAGAATAATCGCAGTCCAACGCTGCTTAACAAATGTTTATATCATGATTCCAATTCTTTGTGTGATGCGGACACAACAGACCGGACATCCATTGTCCGGGAAAGACCGGCGCAGTTCTTCAGATGGCAGATATATTCGATATTTCCCTCCGGGCCCCGGATGGGCGAAAAGTCGAGTCCGAGCACCGAAAGGCCTATATTCTCCGCAAAGGCCAGGATCTCGCTGACGACGCGCACATGGACCTCGCTGTCACGCACAACGCCCTTTTTGCCCACGTCCTCTCTGCCCGCCTCAAACTGCGGCTTGATGAGACAGATCAGATCGGCCTCAGGCTTCAGCAGAGGCAGAAGAGCGGGAATTATCAGGCGGATGGAAATAAAGGAGACGTCCATCACCGCAAGATCGATGGGGTCCGGGATCTGCTCTCCGGTGACATAGCGCAGGTTTGTCCGCTCCAGGTTCACGACCCGTTCGTCGGTCCGGAGCTTCCAGGCCAGCTGTCCGTATCCGACGTCGACCGCATAGACCTTTGCTGCCCCATGCTGGAGCAGGACGTCGGTAAAACCGCCTGTGGACGCGCCGCAGTCCAGACAGATCTTTCCGGCCGGATCGACGGGAAAGACCTTCAGCGCCTTGTCGAGCTTGAAGCCGCCGCGGCTGACAAAGGGCAGCGCCTCGCCGCGCACCTCGATCCTCGCGTCCGGCGAAACTGCGGTCCCGGGCTTGTCGACACGATTGCCGTTGACAAAGACAAGACCGCTCATGATCGTGGTTCTGGCCCGCTCGCGGCTCTCGGTATAGCCCAGCTCATAAACGAGCTGATCCAAACGCTGCTTCTTCATTCCGCTTCGGTTTCCCTGCCGCATATCTCCGCGGCGGTGCGGGCGATGGCGGCGGCGTCGATGCCGAAATCCCGCCGAAGCTGCGCGACCGTCCCGTGCGTAACGATCCCTTCGCCGAGATTCAGCAGGCGCACCTGCGGGATCTCACAGCCCTTTTCCGCCGCCCGCATCAGGATCGCCGAGCCGATGCAGCCGGCGCGGCAGACCTCCTCCGGGACGATCAGCCGCCCGGTTTTCATCGCCGAGGCGATGGAGAGATCATAGGCGTTGGGGAACGCGGCGCCGAGCTTGACGATCTCGGCGGAGTACCCCTCCAGCGCCAGCGTGTCGGCGGCGTCCAGAGCCTCGTTGACCATGGTCCCGTAGCAGACGATGGTGAGGTCCTTCCCTTCGCGCAGGACGGTCTCCTCGCTCATGGAGGAGTCTGTATAGCGTCCCTCCCCGCCCCTGGGGTAGCGGACCGCGACCGGGCCGGATACGCTGTGCAGCGCGTGCTCCAGCATGTCGTGCAGCTCGCGGAAGCTTGCGGGACAGAGCACCGTCATGCCCGGCACGGAGCCGAGATAGCTGATGTCAAAAACGCCGTGATGCGTCTCGCCGTCGCTCCCCACAAGACCCGCGCGGTCCACGCAGAGCACCACATGCAGCCCCAGCAGGGAGACGTCATGGATCAGCATATCATAGCTTCTCTGCAAAAAACTGGAATATACGGCGAAAACCGGAAGAAGGCCCTGCTTTGCCATCCCCGCAGACATGGAGACGGCGTTGCCCTCGGCGATGCCGGTATCGAAAAAGCGCTTCGGATACTTCGCGGCAAAGCACTCCGTTCCCGTGCCGCCGGTCATGGCGGCGGTGATGACGACGACGCGCGGGTCGCTTTCCGCAAGGCGGCAGAGATACTCGCCCGCCTTGTCGGAGAAGGAGATGCCCACAGGCGCAAGCTCGCCGCTCACGGGGTCATAGCAGCCCACGCCGTGATACTTGTCCGGGTGCGCCTCGGCATAGGAACAGCCTTTGCCTTTTTTGGTGAGGACGTGCAGCAGGACCGGCTTTTCCATATCTCTGGCAAGCCGGAGCGCGTTCTCGAGCTGTTCGAGATTGTGCCCGTCGACCGGGCCGAGATAGTACAGCCCCATCTCCCCGAAGACATTGTTCGGCAAGATCCTGGCCTTCAGCCATTCCTTGGTTTTGTGGACAAAATCGTAAACGCAGCGCGTATGCCGGGATACGCTGCGGAACCACTTCTTGAAATTGATATAGCCGGGCTTGATGCGGAGCGTCTGCAAAAGCTGCGCCATGCCGCCGACGTTCTCGCTGATCGACATGTTGTTGTCGTTGAGGACGATGACCATCGGCTCCCCGCTTGCCGCCGCGTTCGCAAGACCCTCGTAGGCCAGACCGCCCGTCAGCGCGCCGTCCCCGATCAGGGCAAGAACGTCATAATCCGCCCCGAGCAGCGTCCGGGCGCGGGCCATGCCCAGCGCGACCGAAACCGAGTTGGAGGCGTGACCGGCAATAAAGGCGTCGTCGTCGCTCTCGTAGGGCTTGGGGAAGCCCGACAGGCCGCCGTACTGCCGGAGCGTAGGAAATGCCTCTTTTCGCCCGGTGATGATCTTGTGCGTGTAGCTCTGGTGGCCGACGTCAAAGATGATCCTGTCTCTGGCGCTGTCGTAAACCCGATGGATGGCGAGGGTGAGCTCGACCGTCCCGAGATTCGACGCCAAATGGCCGCCCGTCCTGGAGATGCTGTCGATCTCAAAGGCGCGCAGCTCGTCACACAGCGTGTGAAGCTGTTCGGAATTCAGTTCTTTTATGTCGGCAGATGTATGGATGTCGTCTAGTATTCTCAAAATGTCCCTCTGTTCACCCCGCGGCAAAAGCGCGGTTTTATTGTTCTCTGGTGGAGAGAGCGTCTGCCATTGCAAACAAAAATCCGGTATCGTCAAAGGATGCTGACAGAACGTCCTTTGCGTGCTGTGTCAGGCGCGCGATCGTTCTCTCGCAGCCGTCGAGACCCATCAGCGCCATATAGGTGTTCTTGCACTCCTGCGCGTCCGAACCGATCGGCTTACCGAGCTTCTCGGCGGTGCTGATCACGTCGAGCACATCGTCGCGGATCTGGAAAGCCATGCCGAGAGCGGCGCCGAACTGCGCGGCGCTTTCCAGCATCGCCGCGTCTCCGCCGGCGGCGGCGACGCCCATCTGACAGGCGGCGATGATCAGCGCGCCGGTCTTGCGGCTGTTGATCTCGGTCAGCTCCTGCTCGGAAAGGGACTTCCCCTCCCACTGCATGTCCAGATACTGCCCGCCGCACATCCCGTCCAGTCCGACGGCGTCGGCCAGAATCCGCGCGCATTCGGCACGCCGGTCCGCGGGAAGCGCCGAACGGAGGATCGTGCCGAAGGCCTCGGCTTGCAGACAGTCCCCCGCGAGCACCGCGGTGCACTCCCCGTACACGACGTGGTTGGTCGGCTTGCCGCGGCGGAGATCGTCGTTGTCCATGCAGGGCAGATCGTCATGAATCAGGCTGTAGGTGTGCAGCATCTCGATTGCACAGGCACAGGGCATGGCGTCCGCCGGATCGCCTCCGGCAATGCGGCAGAATTCCAGCACCAGCATGGGCCGGATGCGTTTGCCCCCGGCGAGCAGGCTGTAGCGCATCGCATCGGCCAGACCCGCCTGCGGAAGAGAAACGGCGCCGGAAAACTGCTTTTCCAGCTCGGCCTCGATCCTGCTCTTGTACGCTTGCGCGGTCATTTCAGTTCTCACCTTCAAAATCAAGCTCCACCGGGCTTCTGTCCGGCCCCTTCTTCAGCTTGACGACCTTCTGCTCGGCCTCGTCCAGCATTTTGCTGCAGGAGGCGATCAGCGCCGTCCCCTCCTCGTAGAGGGCCAGCGACTCGCCCAGCGGCAAGTCGCCCTTTTCCAGGTGGCGGACGATCTCGTCCAGCCGGGAAAGAGCTTCTTCAAAGCTCAGCGGATTCTTTTTCGCTGCCATTGATATTGCTCCTTTGTGTATTTTCAACCAGGCAGTCCGCCCGACCGTCGGCCAGCGTCAGCCGGAGCCGGTCCCCGGGGCGGATCGCCTCCACGCTGCGGACACAGCGGCCCTCCCCGTCGGCGGCGATGGCATAGCCCCGCGTCAGCACGCGCAGTGGACTCATCGCGTCCAGCGCGGCGGTCAGGCGTACAAAACGCTCCCGGCAGGAAGCCAGCTCCCGATCCTCCGCAGCGGCCAGAAGCTTGCGCATGTGATCCAGCTCCATGCGACGCAGGTCGATCTGCGCCGTGGGCTCCGACAGGACGCGCTTGTTTTTCAGATTCTCGAGCCGCTCGCCCAGAAAGGCGAGCTTTTTCCGCATCGCCTGTGAACCGCGGATCTCGTACGCATGCAGCAGCTCTGCGACCTCGCGGCAGTCCGGCACCGCGATTTCGGCGGCGTTGGAGGGCGTGGACGCCCGCCTGTCCGCGACATAGTCGGAGATCGTGACGTCCGGCTCGTGTCCGACCGCAGAGATGACGGGGATGCGGGAGGCGTAGATCGCACGGGCGACGCGCTCGTCGTTGAAAGCCCAGAGGTCTTCGATGGAGCCGCCGCCGCGTCCGGTGATAATGAGGTCCGCCACGTCGAATTCGTTGGCGTAGCGGATCGCGCCCGCGATCTCCGGCGGCGCTTCCGCCCCCTGCACGCGCACCGGCATGACAAGCAGCTTCGCCATGGGCCAGCGTCGGCCGAGGATGCGGATCATATCGTGCACCGCCGCCCCGGCCGAGGAGGTGATGATCGCAATGCGTCCGGGGATCGTCGGCAGCGGCTTTTTATGCGCGTCGTCGAACAGTCCCTCTTCCTCCAGCCTTGCCTTGAGCTGCTCAAAGGCGACTTGCAGATCGCCGGTCCCCTCGGGCATCAGCTGGGTGCAGTAGAGCTGATACGCCCCGTCGCGCAGAAAAACGGCGACGCGCCCCCACGCCGTCACCCCCATGCCGCTCTCCGGACGGAAGCGGAGCTTTAAGGCGCTGCTTTTGAACATCACACAGCGCAGGCTGCTCTCGCTGTCCTTGAGCGTAAAGTAGTGGTGCCCGGAGGGGTAGATCTTGTAATTGGAGAGCTCGCCCCGGACGCAGACGTTGGAAAGCATGGGTTCGCCCTCCAGCAGATTGCGGACGATGCTGTTGAGCTCTGTTACCGAAAGCGCCTGGTCCATGATTACTTTTCCGCGCCGGTGTTCTTCTCACCGCGCATGAAACCGCCCAGCACGCCGTTGACAAAAGCGACGGTGTCCGGCTCGTCATAGCCCTTGGCGAGCTCCACCGCCTCGTTGATGGCGGCGGCGTCGGGGATGTCGTCCATATACAGGATCTCGCACAGCGCGCAGCGCAGGACCGCCAGAGCCGTGCGGGAAATGCGCTCGATCTTCCAGCCCTTCGCGTAGCGGCTGATGTAGGCGTCGATCTCGGCGCGGTTTTCTTCGATCAGCGTGGTCAGGCGGCGAATATAGTCGAGCTGGGCCTCGTCCGGGCGCTCCTGATAGAGCGCGTCCTCGGCGGCAAGACTGGCGTAGTGTTCTTCGTCAAAGAAGCGGTCCAGAATCGCCCGGGGGTCCTCCCCCGTCGCGGCTGCGGCAAAGCTGAGCTGGATGGCCAGCTCTCGCGCGTTTGTCCTTGTCATCGGCCTGTCCTCCGATTATTTGTCAAAGGCGATCCCGGAAACGTGGACGTTGACCTCGGCGTTCTCGATCCCGGTCGAGGCCTGGACCAGACTCATGACCTTCTCCTGGACCTCGCGCGCCACGTTGACGATGTTGCAGCCGTACACGACGGTGATGATGATATCCGCCAAAATCTTGCCGTCGATGAACTGGACCTTGACGCCCTTGGTCACGGTCTTGAGACCGATGAGCTCGGCAAGCTCCGACCCGGCGGTATTGGAAAGACCGGCAACGCCGTCGATCTCGCTGATGGCGGATTTGACGACGCTGGTGATCACTTCTTCCGAAATGTTGATGCTCCCTTTTTCGGTCTGACAGGTTACGTAATTGTCGCCCATAAAGAACCTCCCAAATGAAATCATAATATTTTACCATAAGTATTCAGAAAAAGGAAGCATATTTCTTCATTTTTTCATTTTTTCCATCTTATCATTCTGTTTTTTCCTGACATAGCCAGAAAAGAATAAAAAGCAGGCATACCTGAGACCGGTATGCCATGCATGAATCAAGCCTTGACCTCGATGATATTGAGCTGCTCCGGACCGTAGGAGGTCTCCGTACAGATCACGTCGGTGATCCGCGCGACGGCCTCTTCGCTCAGTCCCTCCATCGGAGCCGGGACCGCAACGGTGATCGCATCCTCGCCGATGTAGACCACACAGTCGTCAAACTCCTTGGCCAGCAGCAGGTTTTCGATCTGCGCCTCCTGCATGGAGCAGGCGGCCATTCTGGATATCGCATTCATGGCGCTGTCGATGGTCTCCTGCGAGGCGGCCTCCGAAGAAGCGGCGGTTTGCAGCAGCTCCAGCGCCTCGTCGCGCGACACCTGCCGCGTCAGTCTGGCTTCGGCAAAATACTCGGTTCCCGCGGTCGTGAGACTCCGGGCAAAATCCGTCTGCGCGGCCGCCATCGCCTCATCCTCCGCGTAAACCATCTCCGCGTCCGGCTTGCCCCAGCGGCTGTTGTAGGTCCAGTTGAGTGCCACCGCCGCGCACACGAAGCTCAGCACCGCCAAAACGGTCAGGTTTCTTTTTCGGTTTTTCATCATGGTCGAATCTCCTCCCTGCGCTCAGTCCGCTAATTTCAATATTGTGATCTTATCCGAGCCGAAACCAGTATATGAGCGGATCGCGCGGATCATGTCAAGCCTTACCGCGGCGTCGTCGGCGCCTTTGCAGACAACCACCACGCCGCTGTCCGAGAGCAGGACCCGCGCTTCCCCTACCCCGCGGGAGCAGGACAGGATTTGCTCCAACTGCCGGTTCGAGCTGTCTTCGGCCTCCGCCTTCGGCGTCGAAGGCGAGAGCGGGAGCAGCATCAGCAGCACGCCTGCAAGCAGGACAAGAAGCGGATACTTGAATCGTTCCAGCCGTCCCAGCTTCTTCTTGATCTCATCCATTCGTATACCAATACTGCCTTTCCGTCGGAATCCCCAGATCATCCCGCAGGAGCCGCTCCAGCGCAGCCTTGTCGTCCGGCCCGACCGTCCCCTTGATCTGAGCGGCGTAGGGGATCCAGAGGCCTTCGTACGACCACTGTGTCTGTACCTGTATCTCCAAATCGCTGACGCCCAGAAGCTCCGCCCTGTTCAGAATATATGAGGCGTATTCGTCCTCTATGAAGAGTCGGTTGAGCTTTTGCGACGCCCGTTCCCCGTCCTCGATGATGGCGGCCTCCCGCTCATGCAGCTTCGCGTTCCCGAGCGCAAGGGCGTCGTAATCCAGACCCTTGAAGGACGTGAGCACGGCCATGCCCAGCAGGGCTCCGCTCAGCACGGTCAGGACCTGCTTGACGCCGCCTTCGGGACACAGGTGCAGCGCGAGCCCCAGGATCAGCGACAGGGCGATCAGTTCGCGCAGGGCCTCGTTCATGCGACCGTCACCGCTTTCATGGCAATTGCAAAGGACAGGAAAAGCATGATCGAGCAGCTTCCGAGCAGACCCATCAGCATGGCGGCCGCGTCGGCCAAACCGGAATACAGCCCGGGAAGCCGCCCGCACGGGACGGAATCCGCCAGCGCGGAGACCGCCTTGAACAAAAGCATCTTTGCCGTCAGCAGGACAAACGGCCCCAGACAGACCGCGCAAACCGAGACCAGACCGAAGGCGCCCGCGCAGGTCCGGACGACCCCGGCCGCGGCCAGGACCGTGCCGGACACGTCGGCGATCATGCCGCCCACGACCGGAAGGGCTGTCGAGATCAGGGCCTTTGTCGCCTTGACGGCTGTCGCGTTTACGGCAGCGCTGATGGCGCCGGTCATTCCAATATAGGCGGAGAAGACGAGGCTCGTCCCCGTCATCAGGATCCCCGCCGCCCAGCGCACAAAGCGGGAGGCCGCCTTCAGCATGCTGTTCGGAAACAGCGCGCAGGACAGCGTCAAGGCCAGATAGGCGTTGATCAGCGGGAGGATGCAGCGCTGCGCGGTGCTCATCAGCACATCCAGCGCCAGCGTCACCGCGGCGTAGCGGACGGCCGCGGAGGCTCCGGCCCCGCTGGCGGCCGCCGCCGTAAAAACGACGGGGAGCGCGGCCTTGGAGTAATCGGACAGACGATAGATCGCTTCCATCGTCTGCTGGATCAGACTGCCCATGCTCCCCGTCAGGATGGACGCGGCCACACCGCACACGCAGATCTCCAGCAGCACGCGCAGCTTTTCGTCCTCGCAGAGCGCACAGGCAAAGCCCCCAAGAAAGGTCAGCCCCGTCAGCGTCGAGGCAAAGCGCAAATTGCCTCGCACCTCTCCGACGGCCTTTTCCTTCAGGCGGTCAAGAAGCCTGTGCATTGCGCCGTCCACGTCATAGGTCCCCGTCCCTGTCAGCTCTCCGCCGATCTCCCGCTCCTCCGCGCTCAGACCGTCCCGCATGGAGTCCAGATGAAAGATATCCGCGTTTTGGTCAGACGGCTCCTGCGCCCAGGCCCGGCCGGAACAGAATACGGAAAAGACCAGGACAAGCAGCAGAAGCTTCAAAGGAAGGAGGCGGCCATGTTTACCAGAGAGAGGACCGACGGCACGACGACCGCAGCGGCGCAGAACAGCCCCGCGGTCTCGATCGCGGAGGCCAGCGCGCTCTGCGAGGCGTCCCGGCAGAGCCCGGAACCGAAACGGCTGACCGCCGCGATCCCGAGGCATTTGAGGACGGGTTGCAGCTGCGCGGCGCTGACGTTCAGGGAACTGCGAACGCTCTTCACAAGCTCGCCCGCGCCCGAGAGCAGACGAAGGCAGCTCAGCAGGATCAGGGCCAGCGTCAGAGCGCTCAGAGAAAAGGACAGCTCCGGGTGATAGCGTTTCAGAAGCAGCGAGGTCAGGGCGCTGAATATCGCAGCTGCCGTACATTGAAGCACCAACTCCATGTCACAGGTTAAAAAGGCTTTTGATCATGTTGAACAGATCGCTGATCTTCTGCACAACAACCATCAGCACGACGACCAGCGCCGTGATCGTCGTCATCAGCGCCTGCTCCTCGCGCCCCGAGCGCTGAAGGAGGATATTGAGAACCGCCACCAGAATCCCGACCGCGGCAATCTTAAAAATCAGATCAACATCCATGCTTTCTCCTAAAAGAGTATGATCCCGAGCATTGTCGTTCCGGTAAAGGCCAGTCCCAGGGCGAGACGCCGTTTCCCGGTCAGCGCCGCCGAGGCGGCTTCCTCCCGGTGAAGCAGGAATTGTCTGCATCGGGAAAGGGCCTCTGTCTGCCTGGACAGCTCATATCGCCCCAGAACTGCGCCCAGATCCTGTAGCTCGCGGAGTTCGGAAGGCGCAAGGTCCGGAAAACAGGCGTTGAGACTCTCCGCCCAGATCTCCGCGAAGCTGCGCCTCCCCAGCTCTTCCATGCCCTCTCTTACAAGAGCGGTAAAACGCAGCGCGGGGCCGCTCAGGTGAGGCGAGATCGTCTCCAGAAGCCGGGCAAGCGGCAGCGCGGAGGTGTTCAGTTCCCCCTGCATCAGCTCCAGCATCTGCCTTAAGCTGCGGAGTGAGCGGATTTGGCTGCGGCATTGTCCGAGAAACAGGCAGGCGCTCCCTCCCGCCCCGGCCGCGATCAGGAGCAGGCCGAGCAGCTTGGCCGTCACAGCGCTTCCAGGCGGTATTCCCGCCTGCCGTTTTGGATCGAGATGCAGACCAGAAGCTGAAAGACACGCTGCTCCAGCAGTTCACGGTAGAGAGCTCGCCTGCGCATGTCGTCCCGGGACCGGCCGTGCGCGGTGGCATACAGGATCACGCCGCAGCCGGTGATGTTTTGCACAGCGGCCAGATCGTCGGACGCCGTGATCTCGTCCATGGCGATGATCTCGGGGTTCATCCCGCGCAGGAGCATCGTTGCGGCAGTGCCTTTGTCGAGGCCGATGAGCGTATCGCTGCACGGACCGAGATCATAGACGCCCTCGCTTCCCCGGCTGCCGGACAGCTCGTCCCGTTCGTCGATCACGCCGACGCGGCGGCCCTG
>CADCLH010000037.1 GCA_902802215.1 Oscillospiraceae bacterium | reverse complement strand
CGGGCCTTTTGATCGTGCTGCTCTACCGCGTCCTGCACACCGAGAACAAGAACACCAACACCATCATCGACTCCATCCAGCTCGGGGAGCGGGTGCCGCTCACGCTGGTGCCGACCATCTATCTGGCCACCGCCCTGACCCATCTCTGCGGCGGCAGCGCCGGACGCGAGGGCGCGGCCCTGCAAATCGGCGGCAGCCTCGGCAACTTCGCGGGCAGGCTCTTCCACCTCGACGAGAAGGACATGCGCATCGCGACGCTCTCGGGCATGAGCGCGGTCTTCGCCGCCCTGTTCGGCACGCCGCTGACCGCCACGGTCTTCGCGCTCGAGGTCATCTCGGTGGGCGTGCTGTACTACTCGGCCTTCGTGCCGTGTCTCGTCGCGTCTCTGGTCGCGTTGCAGATCTCGGTGCTCTTCGGCATCGCGCCCGAGCACTTCGCCGTCGCCGCCGCCCCGCTGCACGCGGTGCTGCTGCTGAAGGTCGCGGCGCTCGCGGTGCTGTGCGCGGTGGTGAGCATCCTCTTCTGCCTGTGCATGCACCGGACCGAGCACCTGCTGCGCCGCGCGATCCCCAACGATTTCGTGCGCGTGCTCGCCGGGGGCTTCGCCATCGTGGGCCTGACCCTGCTGCTCGGCACCTCCGAGTTCAACGGCGCCGGGATGGACTCCGTCGCGCGGGCCGTCGAGCAGGGCGCGGTCCGGCCCGACGCCTTTGTCTGGAAGCTGATCTTTACGGCGGTCACGCTCGGCAGCGGCTACAAGGGCGGCGAGGTCGTCCCCTGCTTCTTCGTGGGCGCGACCTTCGGCTGCCTCGCGGGCGGGCTGCTGGGCATCCCGGCGGGCTTCGCCGCGGCGATCGGGCTCGTGGCCGTGTTCTGCGGCGCGGTCAACTGCCCGCTGGCCTCGATCCTGCTGTCGATCGAGCTGTTCGGCTCGGAGGGCGTGATCTGCTTCGCCCTCGCCTGCGGCATCGCCTACATGCTCTCGGGCTACTTCGGCCTGTACTCGAGCCAGAAGATCCTCTACTCCAAGGTCAAGGCCGAGTTCATCAACATCCACGCGCGGTAAAAAACCGGGAGCGGGCCAGTCGACCCGCTCCCGGTTCGTTTTATCGTTTTACAGCAGCCGGATGCGCATGCACTTGTCCGCGCCGAAGCTCTTCTCCATTTCGCGCTTGTACTCGGGGAAGAACGCCGTGGGCATCAGCGCCTGCACGCAGCCGGCGAAGCCGCCGCCGTGGACGCGCCACGCGCCCCTGCCCTCGAGCAGCTTCCGCGACAGCTCCAGCCCCTGTTCGAGCTTCGTGTCCCCGGTGGCGCTGGTGACGATGTTGTTCAGCAGCGCCTCGGAGGAGCGCCCCGACTCGTTCATCAGGCGCAGCACCGCCTCCGTGTCCTTTTCGCGCAGGGCGTCGCGCAGCTTCGGCACGCGCTCGTTCTCGTCGAAAAAGTGCATGGCGCGGCGCACCGGGCGGTTCGCGGGGTCCCAGCCGCGGCTGCGGAACTCCTCCGGGTCGACGTCGGCCAGCACGCCCTTGTCGAAGAGGTTGGCGATATAGACCATATCCGCCGGGATGCGGGCGTAGGAGGTGTCCAGCCCCGCGTGGCTGCCGCCGGTGTCGGTCAGGCAGAGCGTCAGGCCCATGGCGTCGAAATCGACGTCCACCGGCTCGATCACGCCGGTCTTGAAGTCCACATAGATGGTCCGGCCGAGCGAGCAGGTGAGCTGGCTCATCAGCCCGCAGGGCTTGCCGAAGAAGCGGTTCTCCGCCTGCTGGGCGGCCCGCGCGATGACGACCGGGTCGACCTTTCCGTCGTTGTACAGCAGGCTCAGGATGCGGCCGAGGGTCACGGAGAAGGCCGCCGACGAGCTCAGCCCCGCCCCGATGGGCAGGCTGCTGTCGATCTCGGCGTCGAAGCCGCCGACCGCGAGGCCGAGCTCCGAAAAAGCGGCCAGCATGCCCCGCGCCAGCGAGGCGGGCGTGCCGAACTCGGCGGTGCGCGGCTGGAGCTGGTCGCAGCGAACCTCCGTCTCGCCCAGGGTCTTCATTTTCAGGCGCACGAGCTTTTCGCCGTTGGCCTCAAAGCGCGCGGTGATGCCGCGGTCGATGGCGCCGGCGAGGATGCGGCCGTTCTGGTGGTCGGTATGGTTGCCGGCAAGCTCGGTCCTGCCGGGGGTGAATACGGTCTGTATCATAAAAAGGACGCTCCTGTCTCGGTCTGGGGGGTTATTTTGTTCATACAGGTACAGAATAAACCCGAAAGCGGGCAAAGTCAACCGCCCCGGCGCGTCGGAAATACAAGTTTTTCAGAATTTGACAACTTGATAACAGCCCTTGCGCGCGGGGCGTCCATTCGGTATAATAGCAGGAGAACGCCGCTCCGACGCGGGCGGCGAGACGAAAAGAATACACAAAGAGGGTGCTTTCTTGAACAGAGCAAACGGGATCAACCTGACCATGCTGTGCGACTTCTACGAGCTGACGATGGGCAACGGCTACTTCGCCGACGGGATGAAGGACCGGATCTGCTACTTCGACGTCTTTTTCCGCGACGTGCCCGACCAGGGCGGCTACGCCGTCGCCGCGGGGCTCGAGGCCATCGTCGACTATGTGCAGAACCTCCATTTTGACGAGGAGGACATCGCATACCTCCGGGGCCGCGGGATCTTCCGCGAGGAGTTTCTGGACTACCTGCGCACGTTCAAATTCACGGGCGACATCTGGGCGATCCCCGAGGGCACGCCCATCTTCCCGATGGAGCCGGTGATCACGGTGCGCGCGCCCGCCATCCAGGCCCAGCTGCTGGAGACCTACATGCTGCTGGAGTTCAACCACCAGAGCATGATCGCCACCAAGGCCAGCCGTATCTGCCGCGCCGCCGCGGGCCGCGCCGTGCTGGAGTTCGGCTCGCGCCGGGCGCAGGGCATCGCCGCCGCCGTCACGGGGGCCCGGGCCGCCTTCATCGGCGGCTGCGCCGGGACCGCCTGCACGGTCTCCGACCAGATCTACGGCGTGCCCGCCGCGGGCACCATGGCCCACTCCTGGGTGCAGATGTTCGACTCGGAGCTCGACGCCTTCCTCAGCTACTGCCGGACCTATCCGAACAACGCCGTGCTGCTGGTCGACACCTTCAACACGCTCAAATCCGGCGTCCCCAACGCCATCCGCGCCTTCAACGAGGTCCTGAAGCCCCTCGGCATCACCAAGTGCGGCATCCGGCTCGACTCGGGCGACATGGCCTACCTGACCCAGAAGGCGCGCAAAATGCTCGACGAGGCGGGCTGGACCGGGTGCACGATCACGGTCTCCAACTCGCTCGACGAGCGGCTGATCGCCAACATCATCCAGCAGGGCGCGAAGATCGACTCCTTCGGCGTGGGCGAGCGCCTCATCACCTCCAAGAGCTCGCCGGTCTTCGGCGGGGTCTACAAGCTCTGCGCCGTGGAGCAGGCCGACGGCAGCCTCCTGCCCAAGATCAAGGTCAGCGAGAACCCCGGCAAGATCACCAACCCCGGCTTCAAGAAGGTCTACCGCTTCTTCAACCGCGAGACCGGCATGGCCGAGGCCGACTACATCTGCATGCGCGACGAGGTCGTGGACGATTCGCAGCCGCTGGAGATCTGCGATCCCACCGAGCGCTGGAAGCGCAAGACCATGGAGAACTTCCGCGCCGTCGAGCTGCAGGTCCCGGTCTTTCTCGGCGGGAAGCTCGTGTACGAGCTGCCGACGCTCAAGCAGATCAAGACCGACTGCGCCTACCAGATCTCGACGCTCTGGCCCGAGGTCAAGCGCTTCGACAACCCGCACAGGTACTACGTCGACCTGTCCCCGAAGCTCATGGCCCTCAAGGACGCGATGCTCGACGCCCACGGCAGACGCTGATCCCCATCACGCACACCGCCCCGGACGAAAGTCCGGGGCGTATTTTTTATTTCTGCAAGAGCTTTTGCAGCAGCCTGTCCGTCAGGCGGGCGCAGGGCTTTTCGATGCAGAGGTGCGAAAAGATCCCGAACGCGAAGCAGCACAGCGCGAACAGGTACATCGCCGTCATCGGGTGCGCGCCGACGTTCACGAGGCCGCGCACGTTCATCGCCGTAACGATCAGGATCCCGCTCATGTGCCAGACATAGACGTTGAAGGACGCCCTGCCCAGCAGGCCGAAGACGGGGCTTTTGAACAGGCGCGCGGCCGCGTCGGAGCGAAACAGGACGATCAGGGCCGGGAAGTACAGGAAGGTCAGCGCATGCTTGATGTCCCCGATCAGCGCGAAGCGGTCGGCGCACATCAGGGCCGTGATCCCGGCGACGACCAGCGCGCAGGCAAACAGAGCGGGCTTTCCCGGCTTTCTCCGTCGAAGCAGCGCCTCCAGCAGCACGCCCGCGAAGAAGGAGCAGTAGCCGCGGCTCATCGCGAAGTTGAGAAAGGGCAGCTCGATGCCGTAGCTCCGGATGCCGGCGCCGACGAAGATCATCCCGCCGAACAGATAATACGGGGAGACGCCGAGCCGCCGGGATGCGCGCACGAGCGCATAGAACAGCAGATAGCAGAAGATCAGCACGCTCAGATACCACAGCGGCTGGTTGATGAAGGAGTTTGCGAAGCCCCAGCCCTCCTGGACGCCGAGCGAGGTGACCAGCAGGCTCCACAGCGACGGGGTCTGTCTGGCCCACGCGCCGTCCAGGCGGTGCAGGCCCAGCAGGAGGAACAGCGCCGACCAGACCGCCGAGCTCAGCGCCATCAGCGGAAACAGGCGGAGATACCGGCGCAGGAAGAATTCGCGGAAGGAGAGCCCGTCCCGGATGCGCTGCACATAGCGGGCGATGAGCAGGCCGGAGAGCAGGAAGAACAGCTCCACCACATAGCCGAAGTCAAAGTCGCCGTAGCCCGGATAGAAGGGGAAGCGGTAGTCGGCGTCGATGCACAGCTGGAAGTGGTCCAGGACGATCAGCGCCGCGGCCGCGGCTTTCAGGACGTCAAGCCCGTATTCTCTCTTTGGTTCCATACGCCGCTCCTTGGTTAGTCCTCCTTGTGGTTTTCCATGTACTCGCGCAAGGCTGCTTTGATAACTTTTGACGCTTCTTTTCCTTGCAGAAAGTCCCAAATGTCTTTTTCCGTGTTCTTCATAACGCGGACGCCGTACATTTTGCTGTTTTCTTTCATCCAGTCCGCTTTTGCTTTGGATTGTTTCTTGCTTGTTATTGGCATAGTAACGCCCTCCTTATCCCATTATGCCATCGCCGCGTAGTAGGCCTCCAGCTTCGGCCTCGCGGCGCGGTAATAGCGCTCGAGCGCGGGATCGAACTGGCTTCCCATGCCGTCGAGGATGATTTTGTCGGCCTTGTCGAAGGGCATTTTCTCCTTGTAGACCCGCTTCGACACCAGCGCGTCGTACACGTCCGCGACCGCCATGATCCGCGCCTCGAAGGGGATCTCCTCGCCCCTGAGGCCCTCCGGGTAGCCGGAGCCGTCCCAGCGCTCGTGGTGGTAGTGGGCGACGTTCTCGGCGATGCGGCGGAAGTCCGCGTCGTCCGTGCCCTCGAGGATCTCCCGCACGATGCGCGCGCCCTCGGCCGCGTGGGTCTTCATCTTCTCGTATTCCTCCGGCGTGAAGCGGCCGGGCTTGCGCAGCACCGCGTCGTCGACCGCGATCTTGCCCAGGTCGTGCATGGGCGCGGCCTTGATGAGGCAGCGGCAGAACTCGTCCGACAGCTCGACGCCGGGGTCGGCGCGCAGCTCGTCGATCAGCATGCGCACGCCCTCGCTCGTGCGGCGGATGTGGCCGCCGGTGGAGTTGTCCCGGCTTTCGACCATGGCCGCCATGCCGAGGATCAGCTTGTCGTGCATGAGGTTGAGCTTTTTGGTCGCGGCGGCGACGTCGCGCTCCAGATCGCTGTTGTAGCTCTCCTGCAGGCGGATGAGCTGCTGGTCCTTGGTGTCGTCGTCGATGAGGATCTGGAAGCCGCGCCGACGCCGACCGTCAAAGAGCCAGTTGACGAAGATCTCGTAGATCTTCCCGTCCCGCTCGTAGTGGATGCGCTCGTGGAGCTCGTTGCGGCGGAAGCCCTCCAGCCAGGGCAGGAACAGCTCGTTCATCTTCTCGCTGCGGCGCAGGGGCAGGTCCACGGTCAGGTCGTTGAGCTCCGGGAAGATGCGCTTGGCCTGCTCGTCGCTGCCGAGATAGTTGTAGCGGAAGTCGAAGGAGACGATGCCCGTCTCGTCCGACTCGACCAGCGCGTCGGCGGCGGTCTCCGCGACGTTGTACAGGCACATGCGCCGCACGATGACGAGGTAGATCACCAGCGCGAAGACGTAGGCGGCCGGGAGCAGCTCGACGCGCTTGTAGAGCAGCCGCCCGCCGAAGAAGGCCAGCATGGCCACGAGCTCGGTGGAAAACAGCAGATAGATGTTCTTGCGCGAGACCTGGTTCTTGCGGAAGTAGCTGTAGACCATCGCGCCGATCGACAGCAGGAAGTAGGACGCGACCAGGACATAGAAGACCGTGTGCATCCAGTTGTAGTCCTTGTAGAGCATCACGGCCCCGTTCAGGCGCTCGAAGCGGATGCTCCGGTAGAAGATCTGCTCCTTGCCGATCGTCAGGGCCGACAGGTACACCACCGTGCTCAGGCACAGCAGCCCCACGCGCACCCAGCGCCGGAGGGGGATGTCGCACAGCGAGAAGATGACCAGCATCAGAAACAGCTGTAAATAGCAGCCGCCGATATAGCTCAGGCGGTTGGCGTTGAGCGCCTCGCCCAGGGTGTTGGAGCGGGTCAGCAGCACGTAGGCGAGGTTCGTGACCGGCACGAGCATGAAGATCATCGTGATGTGCACGTCGAAGTGCCGGTGCCACAGGCAGGCGTAGACGATCGCCAGCAGCACCGACAGGAGGAAGCAGGTGTCATAAAAGGCTGTGATCATGGCTCGTTCCTTTCCCCGCCCGCCTGCGCGGGAAGGATCTCCGTCACGCGGAGCGTGTTTTCGTCTGCGGTGAAGCGCAGCTCGCACCCCGCGAAGCGCATGGCGTAGACCCGCCCGGGGTCGTCCTGATAGCGCGGGCGCGGGTCGCGCGCGAGCACCGCGCGCAGGGCGTCCCGCTTCTCCGGCGGGAGCCTTTCTTCAAGCTCCGGCGCGATCTCCACCCTGAGCGCCTCGCCCGCGTCGGGGGCGAAGCCCGCGCGCGCGTCGGGCCATGCGTCGGCGTAGGGGAGATAGGGCTTGACGTCAAAGATCGGGGTGCCGTCCATGAGGTCCGCGCCCCGCACGCGCAGCACCGTTCCGAGGCCCGGCCTCTCCTCGAGCCCCTTAAGCTCCACGCAGCTCAGGCCGAGGGCGTTGGGGCGGAAGGGCGAGCGCGTGGCGAACACGCCGAGGCGCCTGTTTCCCCCGAGGCGCGGCGGGCGCACCGTGGGCTGAAAGCCCCCGCGCAGGTTTTCGGAGAACTGCCAGATCAGCCAGACGCGCCCGAAGCCCTCCAGCCCGCGCAGGGCGGCGGCGTCGCGGAAGGCCGGCTCGAAGACGACCAGGCCCTCGAGCGCCGGGACGATCCCCGCCTGCCGGGGGATGCCGAACTTGTCCGGAAAGTCGCCGCGGTAGACGGCGACCGGGGTGATCGTGTGCTCCATGACGCCTCCTTTACGCGGCTCTCATTGCGGCGCTGAAGAGCTCCAGCGCCATGTAGTTCGTGAGCATGTGGAAGAACACGCTGCCCCAGATGCTGTTCGTGCGCTCGTAGCAGCGCGCCAGCAGCCAGCCCGCGGGCAGATATTGCAGCAGGAAGATCCAGTAGCCGGGATCGTCGAGCGCGTAGCCCCAGACGTGGTAGACCGAGAAGGCCAGCATGCTCACCGCGTAGGCGGCGACGCGGTTTTTGTGCCGCAGCGTGCCGAAGAGGCCCGCGCGAAACAGCATCTCCTCCGTCAGCGGGCCGAGATAGACCAGCGCCGCCTTCATCGGGCCGTAGGAGTACTCCGCCAGCTCCACCAGGGCGTCGTTGTTCACGTTCTCCGCCCCGTCCGTCAGCCGCGCGATCAGCAGGCCCGCAAGGATATTGCAGGCCAGCATCGCGAGATAGCCGGTGCAGACCTGACCGGCGACGAGCAGGGGCCGGTCGGCCAGCGGATCGAAGTCCCGCCGCAGGAAGCGGAAGGCCGCGGCGAGCATGTACCCGAAGCCGAAGCCGTAGAGCAGGACGTTGGCCCACAGGATGTCGATCGCGCCGCGCGCGTACAGCAGGCCCAGCAGCCGGGGTAGCAGGACGATGTGCACCGGGAAATACCCCAGCACCAGCGCCGCCTCCGTCCGGGACAGGGCGCTCGTGAATTCCGGGAAGACGGGCCGTCTCCGCTCCATTTCAGCCCCTCGCCTTCTGCTGGAGCTGATAGAGCAGGTTCATGGCCTCGATGGGCGTGAGGGTGTTGAGGTCCACGGCGCACAGCGTCTCGCGCACCTCGTCCCCGCCCACGTCGGAGAAGCTGAGCTGATCGCTCGCCGGAGCCTTCGCGCGCTCGGTCTGCGCGGGGGCGCCGGCTTCGAGCTCCTTCAGGTAGTCCTTGGCCTTGCGGATGACCGTGTCCGGCAGGCCCGCGAGCTTGGCGACCTCGATGCCGTAGCTGTCGTCGGCCGCGCCGCGGACGATCTTGCGCAGGAAGACCAGCTCGCCCCCCTGCTTTTTGGCGGTGATGTTGTAGTTGCGCACGCCCGCGAGCTCGCCCTCGAGGGCGGACAGCTCGTGGTAGTGCGTGGCGAACATGGTCTTGGCGCCGAGCTTTCGCCTGTCGGCGCAGTACTCCAGCACCGCGCGGGCGATGGCCATGCCGTCGAAGGTCGAGGTGCCGCGGCCGATCTCGTCGAGGATCAGCAGGCTCGAGGCCGTGGCGCTGCGCAGGATCTCGGCGGTCTCGCGCATCTCCACCATGAAGGTGGACTGGCCCGAGGCCAGGTCGTCGGAGGCGCCGATGCGGGTGAAGACCCGGTCCACGACGCCGATCTCGGCGGACTTGGCGGGGACGAAGGAGCCCATCTGGGCCATCAGCACGATCAGCGCGGTCTGGCGCATGTAGGTGGATTTGCCGGCCATGTTCGGCCCGGTCACGATGGCGACGCGGTCCGTGTCGTCGTTGAGCAGGGTGTCGTTCGGGACGAAGAGCACGTCCTTGACGGTCTGCTCCACGACCGGATGGCGGCCCTGTACGATGTGCAGGCTGCGGGAGGCGTCGATCTCGGGGCAGCAGTAGTTGTTGCGCACCGCGGCCTCGGAGAGCGAGCACAGCACGTCCAGCCGCGCCACCGCGTCGGAGGCCTGCTGCACGCGCCCGACCTTGGCGGCGACGCTGTCGCGTACCTCGCAGAAATAGCGGTATTCAAGCTCGTTGATGCGCTCGCGCGCGGTCAGCAGCGTGTTCTCCAGCTCCTTGAGCTCGGGCGTGAAGTAGCGCTCGTTCGAGACCAGGGTCTGCTTGCGGATATAGTCGTCCGGGACCTTTTCGAGTCCCGCGGACTTCGGCACGTCGATGTAGTAGCCGAAGACCTTGTTGTAGCCCACCTTGAGCTTTTTGATGCCGGTGCGCTCGCGCTCGCGCGCTTCGAGCTCCTGCACCAGACGCGCGCCGTTGTCGCGCACGTCCCGCAGGCGGTCCAGCTCCTCGGAGTAGCCGGGGCGCAGGATGCCGCCCTCGCGCACCGAAAACGGGGGATCGTCGCAGATCGCGCGGTCGATCTCGAAGCGCAGGTCCTCCAGCGCGTCCATGGCGGCGATGTCTCTCAGCTCGAGGCATTTGACGTCCTTGAGCAGCTCCTTCAGCCGCGGCAGGGCGGCGGCGCAGTTGCAGAGCGTGCGCAGGTCGCGGCCGGAAGCGGTGCCGTAGACCGCGCGGCCGATCAGGCGCTGCATGTCGCCGATCTCGCGTAAGGCTGTCATCAGCTCGCCGCGCAGCACGTTGTCGCGCGTCAGCTCCCCGACCGCGGCGAGGCGGCGCTTGATCGCCACCACCGACAGCAGGGGCCGCTCCACCCACGCGCGCAGGAGCCTGCCGCCCATCGGGGTCCTCGTGCGGTCGAGCACCCACAGCAGCGAGCCCTTTTTCTCGCCCGAGCGCAGGGACTCGGTCAGCTCGAGATTGCGGCGCGTGACGTAGTCGAGCTCCATGTAGCGCCCGCCGTAAAACACGTCGAGGCGGCGGATGTGGCCGAGGTCGAATTTCTGCGTGCGGCGCAGGTAGTCGAGCAGCGCGCCGGCGGCGCAGACCGCGCCCGGCTGGTCGCCGAGGCCCGCCGCGTCCACGTCAGACAGTCCGAACTGCTCGCACAGCAGGGCCGCGGCGGCCAGATATTCAAAGCTCTCCGCGCCCTGCTCGGGCATGGCCGAGAGCTTTTTCGTGACAAAATCCCAGAGCTCCGCCTGTTCGCTCGCGCCGGGGGAGAGCAGGACCTCGCGCGGGGAGAAGCGCCCCAGCTCGTTGACGAGGTGGCGGGGCGCGTCGTTTGCGAAGGCGGCGCAGCAGAACTCGCCCGTGGACACGTCGCAGAAGGCCGCGCCCCCCTCATTCGCGGACAGATACACCGCCGCGAGCCAGTTCGAGCGCCCCTCCTCGAGCATCGAGCTCTCGGTGACGGTGCCGGGGGTGATGATGCGGATCACGTCGCGCTTCACCAGACCCTTGGCCAGGGCCGGGTCCTCGGTCTGCTCGCAGATGGCGACCTTGTAGCCCTTGCAGATCAGCCGCGCGATGTAGGCCTCGGCGCTGTGGTAGGGCACGCCGCACATGGGCATGCGCTCGTCCGGGTTCTCCACGCTGCGGTCCCGGGTCGTCAGGGCGAGGTCGAGCTCCTTCGAGGCGAGGACCGCGTCCTCGTTGAACATCTCGTAGAAATCCCCGAGGCGGAAGAAGAGCAGGCAGTCCTGATACTGGGCCTTGATCTCGTTGTACTGCCGCTTCATGGGCGTGAGTTCTGCCATGTCGGTTTCCTCTCTATTTTTCAACTTCCCCGTACAGGGCCCAGGTGTTGCTCGTGGTGATGCGCGCGTTCACAAACTGCCCGATCAGCGAGGGGGCGCCCTGCAAATGGACGAGCCTGCCGCCGGACGTGCGGCTCGACAGATTGTAGGGCTCCTTCCCGGTCTCGCCGTCGACCAGCACGCGCAGGGTCTTCCCCTCGTAGGCTCGGTGCTTTTCGCCGGAGATGCGGTTTGCAAGCTCGGTGAGCCGGTCGAAGCGGGCCTGCTTGTCCGCCCTCGTATAAGGGTCGGGCATCGAGGCCGCCGGGGTCCCGACGCGCTTGGAGTAGATGAAGGTGAACATCGCGTCGAAGCGCACCTGCTCGCACAGGGAGAGGGTGTCTTCAAACTCCTCCTCCGTCTCGCCGGGGAAGCCCACGATGATGTCGGTCGTGAGCACGAGGTCGGGCATATAGCGCCGGGCGAGGGCGACCTTCTCCAGATAGGCCGCGCGGTCGTAGTGCCGGTTCATCGCCCTGAGCACGCGGTCCGAGCCGGACTGCACCGGCAGGTGGATGTGGTGGGCGCACTTTTCGCACTCGGCCATGGTGCGAAAAAGCTTTTCGGTGGCGTCCTTCGGGTGGCTGGTCATGAAGCGCACGGCTCGTCAAGGTCCTTGCCGTAGGAGTTGACGTTCTGGCCGAGCAGGGTGATGTCCCTGTAGCCCTCCCCGACCAGCTGCCGCGCCTCGCGCAGGATATCCTCCGGCAGGCGCGAGCGCTCGCGGCCGCGCACGTAGGGCACGATGCAGTAGGTGCAGAAGTTGTTGCAGCCGTACATGATCGACAGCCACGCCTTGACCGTCCCGTCGCGGCGGAGGGGGATGCCCTCGGCCACGGCGCCGTCGTCCTTCGCGGTGGCGAAGACGCGCCGTCTGTCGTCCTTCCGCTCGCGCGCGTCCATGACCTGCTTCAAAAGCTCCGGGAAACGCCAGAGCTCGTGCGGGCCGAAGACCAGATCGACCACGGGATAGGACATCTTGATCTTCCGCGCCATGTGCTCCTGCTGCACCATGCAGCCGCAGACCGCGACGATCTGTCCGGGGCGGGCCTTCTTGGCGTGGCTGAGCGCGCCCACGTTGCCGAGCACGCGCATCTCGGCATGCTCGCGCACGGCGCAGGTGTTGACCACGATCACGTCGGCCTGGAACTCGTCCTGCGTGAAGCCGCAGCCCATTTCGGCAAGATACCCGCGCAGCTTCTCGCTGTCGGCCTCGTTCTGCTGGCAGCCGTAGGTGTCCACGAGCGCGAGCGGCCGCCGCCCGTCGGCGGTCAGGCGCTCGAAGAGCTCGGCGCAGATATTCTGCTGCTCCCGGATTTTTTCGGGGTCTATCGTTTTTCTCTGGTAAGGCATGGGACGCTCCTTCAGAATCGTTGTACAGACATGTATTTTAACATAAAAACTGTGGAAGTTTCAACTGAAAACCTGTATAATGGGGGAAGTTGAGGATTGAGGTGCTTTTTCATGTCTGAGATCAACATTCTCTCCCCGCATGTGGCCGATCTGATCGCCGCCGGCGAGGTGGTCGAGCGTCCGGCCTCCGTCGTCAAGGAGCTGATGGAGAACGCCTTCGACGCCGGGGCCCGCGCCGTGACCGTCGAATTCAAGGACGGCGGGGCGACCTATATCCGCGTGGCCGACGACGGCAGGGGCATGGCCCCCGAGGACGCCGGCATCGCCTTTCTGCGCCACGCGACCAGCAAGCTGCACGACGAGGCGGGGCTCGAGGCCATCGGCACGATGGGCTTTCGCGGCGAGGCGCTGGCCGCCATCTCCGCCGTCAGCGAGGTGGAGCTGATCACCCGCCGCCGCGGGGATGAGAGCGGCACCTATATGACGCTCGAGGCCGGGGACATCCGCGAGATGCGCGAGACCGGCTGCCCCGAGGGGACGACGATGGTCGTGCGCAGCGTCTTCTACAACACGCCCGCGCGTTTGAAATTCTTAAAATCCGACCGGGCCGAGGCCTCCGCCTGCGTGCAGGCGGCGCTGCGCTGCGCGCTCGGCAGGCCCGAGATCTCCGTGCGCCTGATACGCGACGGGAGGGAGGAGTTCTTCTCCCCGGGCGACGGGAGGCCGGAGTCCGCGGTCTACGCCCTGCTCGGGCGGGACTTCGCGAAGGACCTTTTGCCCTGCGCGTCGGAGGACGGGGACCTGAAGCTGCACGGCTTCGTCTCCTCGCCCTCGGCGGGGCGCGGCAACCGGGGCGCGCAGTTTTTCTTCTGCAACGGGCGCTTCATCCGCTCGCAGCTTTTGCAGACGGCGCTGGAGCAGGCGTATAAAAACACCCTGCTCGTCGGGCGCTTCCCCGCCTGCGTCCTGTATCTCGAGCCGAGCTGCGCCGCCGTGGACGTGAACGTCCACCCCGCCAAGACCGAGGTCAAGTTCTCGCAGGAGAAGCGCGTGTTCGACCTCGTGTACCACGCGGCGCTCTCGGCCCTGCAAAGCGAGAACCGCAGCGGCTCCGCCGCGGCTCCCGCTCCCGCGCAGGCTCCCGCCGCCGCGCCGGCGGCGAGGCCCGCGCCGAGAGCGGACTTCTACCGCAGCATGTCGAGCGCGGATTTTCGCGCGCAGGGTTATCGGGTCTCCGACCCCGGCGGGGCGCGAAGGCCGTCGGAGGCGGTCGGCCTGAGAAGCTTCGACGAGCCCTACCAGACGCGCCTCGATCTCGCCTCGGCCTCTTTTGCCGCCCCGATCCCCCCGATTTCGACGGAAAAATCGGAAAAAGGCGACAAATCGCAGACAATGTCTGTGGAAAACTCTGTTCAAAATGTGGAAAATAACGCCCTTCCCGACTACCGTCTGATCGGGGAGGCGCTGAAGCTGTACATCCTCGTCGAAGTCGGGGACACGCTGCTGCTGATCGACAAGCACGCCGCCCACGAGCGGATGATCTTCGACCGGCTCAAGGCGCAGGACCGGCGCGTCATGGCCCAGACCCTGCTCGAGAGCGTGACCCTGCGTCTGACCGACGCCGAGCGCGAGCTGATCGAGGAAAACGCCGCGCTGCTCGAGGAGCTCGGCTTCGAGCTCGAGCCCTTCGGGGACGAGGACTATATCCTGCGCGCCGTGCCCGCGGACATGGAGAGCGCCGACGCCCGCGCCGCCGTGGAGGAGATCCTTGAAACGCTGCGCGGCGGGCAGAGCCCCGATCCCAAAAGCGCGCGCGACGAGATCCTGCACACCGTGGCCTGCAAGGCCGCCGTCAAGGCGGGCTGGGACACCGACCCCACGGAGCTGCGGCGCGTGGCGGAGGCGGTGCTGTCCGGGCAGGTGCGCTACTGTCCGCACGGGCGGCCGGTCTCGGCGTCGCTGAGCCGGAAGGATCTGGACAAGCTGTTCAAGAGGATCGTATGAGCGGGAAGATCGTGGTCATCGCCGGGCCGACGGCCTCGGGCAAGACCCGGCTCGGCATCTCTCTTGCTCGTGCGCTCGGCGGCGAGATCGTCTCGGCCGACTCCATGCAGGTCTACCGGGGCATGGACGTCGGCACCGCCAAGGCCGACGAGCGTGAGCGCGCGCAGGCCGTCCACCACATGCTGGACGTGGCCGACCCCGCGGAGAACTACTCCGCGGCCCGTTATGTGCGGGAGGCCGGGGCCGTCTGCGACGCGCTGCTCGAAAAGGGCGTGACACCGATCGTCGTCGGCGGGACGGGCCTGTATATCGACTCGCTGATCGCGGGGCGGGACTTCGCGGAGAACGAGGAGGACAACGCCCTGCGCCGCGCGCTCGAGGCGGAATACGACGCCGTCGGCGGCGGGGAGATGCTGCGCCGCCTCGCCGCCTTCGACCCGGAGCGCGCAAAGCGCCTCCAGCCGGGGGACCGGCGGCGTATCGTGCGCGCAATCGAGATCTACCGCCTCACCGGCGTGACGGCCACCGCCCACGACGAGGAGACCCGCCGCCGTCCGCCGCGCTACGACGCCGCCCGGATCGTGCTCGGTTACCGCGACCGCGCCGCCCTCTACGCGCGCATCGACCGGCGCGTGACGGCCATGGCGGAGGCCGGGCTTTTTGAGGAGGTCGAACGCCTGCTCGCGCAGGGGCTCTCGCCGGATTGCACCGCCATGCAGGCCATCGGCTACAAGGAGGCCGTGCTCGCGCTGCGGGGGGAGCTTACGCGCGAGGAGGCCCTGCACCTCATCCGGCAGAACAGCCGCCGCTACGCCAAGCGGCAGCTCACCTGGTTCAGGCGCTGGGACGACGCCCTGCGCATCCTCTTTGACGACGAGCCGGACTTTGAATCGGCACGACAGCTTTCGACAGCGTTTTTGCTCGGCCGCGGGTATGCTGTTTGCGTGTGATCCTCACGCAAATCCATACGGAGCGGCCGGACGAGCCGCTCTCAAGAGAAGGAGTGGCAGACATGCAGAAAACGCAGAATCTCCAGGACAGCTTCCTCAATCAGCTCCGCAGGGACAAGTCCGTCGTCACGATGTTCCTGATGAACGGCTTTCAGCTCCACGGCGTGGTCAAGGGCTTCGACGGCTTCACCGTGGTGCTCGACTCCGAAGGGCGTCAGCAGCTCATTTACAAGCACGCGATCTCCACGGTCGTGCCGCCGAAGCCCATCGCCTTTGAGGCGGCGGACGAAAGCTGAAGGCGGCCCGCTTCTACGGCGCGCTGGCGGCGCTGCTGTTCACGGCGGTCTGCGCGTGGCTGGCCGCGGCGCTGTTTGCGCCGCACGCCGCCGACGGGGCCGGTCTCGCCGCGGAGACGCCCGCGCCGACGCGGTCCCTGCGGGGGATCGTGCTGCGCCGGGAGCTCGCGCTGGAGGCCGGGGAGATCCCCGACGGGGCCGAGGACGGAAAGCGCCTGTCGGCCGCCGAGACCGGGCGGGAGCCCGGGGTCTATGTCGCGGACGCGGACGGGCTTGAGGCCCTGACGCCCGACGACGCGCAGCCGCTCTCGCCCGCGCGGGTGGACGCCCTGCTCGCCGCGTCGCCGGAGAGGGCCGGGGCGGGCCGCCTGCTCGTCGGGCGCGACTGCTGGTACGCCGCCCTGTGCGCGTCCGGCGCGGCCCCGCCGGAGGCCGGGACCGCCTGCCGCCTCCGCTTCGAGGGCGTCGAAGGGGAATACGCCGCCTCGGTCCTCGCCGTCTCGGAGGAGGACGGCCGCCTCGCCGTGCTGCTGCGCATCCCGGACGGGGCGCTGCCCCTGGCCCGCCTGCGTCTGGCGCGGGCGGACATGGGATAACGATTACAGAGAGAAGGGATTTCCATGAGCATTGCCGAGAACCTCGCCCGGGTCCGGGAGAACATCGCGCGGGCGGCGGAGAAGGCGGGGCGCGACCCCGGCGACATCCTGCTGGTCGGCGCCTCGAAGATGAACGACGCCGCCCGCGTGCGCGAGGCCATCGCGGCGGGCCTGCCCGCCTGCGGGGAAAACCGCGTGCAGGAGCTGCTGGAGAAAAACGCCCAGGGCGCGTACGAGGGCGCCGAGCTGCACTTCATCGGCACCTTGCAGCGCAACAAGGTCAAGTATCTGGTGGGGCTGGCGCGGCTGATCCACTCGGTCGACAGCGTCGAGCTGATGCGGGAGATCGACCGCCAGGCCCGCAAGCGCGGGCTCGTGCAGGACATCCTGCTCGAGGTCAACGCCGCCGGCGAGGCCTCGAAGTCCGGCTTTGCCCCCGAGGCGCTGCCGGAGATGCTCGCCGCCGCGTCCGAATTTCCGGGTCTGCGGGTGCGCGGGCTGATGACGATCCCCCCGATCTGCTCGGCCGGGATGGAAAATCTCCCCTATTTTCTTCTTTTAAATAAGCTTTTTATTGACAATGGAGAAAAAAAATACGATAATGTCCGTATGGACTTTTTGTCCATGGGTATGAGCGGCGATTACGAGGCCGCCATTTCCTGCGGGGCCAATATGGTCCGCGTCGGCACCGCCATTTTCGGGCCGCGCGCCTATCCCCCGGGGAAGTGATATTCGCTACGCATGACGGAGGGTTGCCCATGGGTTTCATGGATGGATTGAAAAAGCTGACACAGCCGTATGACGACGACGAGGATTTCTTCGAGGGCGCGGACCCCAACTTCAAGCCCCAGCCCAAGGCCGATCCCAAGCCTGCCGTCTCGGCCGCGCAGATGGCTTTTGAAAGCTCCTTTGCCGACACCGCCGGCCCCGCGCCCGAGGAGGACCCGAGGGCCCAGCGGCCCGCCCAGCAGGAGGGCGGCGGCATCTTCGGCAACCTCGGCCTGAAAAAAGGCGGCGGCAAGCCCCGCGCGGGACGCTCCGGCACGGTCAACGTCGGCGGACGCGACACCTCGGTGCTGCTGTTCAGCCCCAAGTCCTTTGACGAGGCCGGGGAGCTGGTCGGCTACCTGCAGCAGGAGCTGACCGTCGTGATGACGCTCGAGAGCCTGCCCGCGGAGACCGCGCGGCGCCTGCTGGATTTCCTGTCCGGCATCGCCTTTGCCCTCGGCGGGAAGATCACCCCCGTGTCCGCAAAAACGTATTTCATTACGCCGCAGAACGTCGACGTTCTCGGCGCGCAGGCCGAGCAGCCCGAGAGTTCCGGTCACTATTTCTGACCCGCAAGGGCCGCAAACGGCCATGCGCATGCAGCACGGCGCAGTTTTGCAGCTTTTTTGCGAGCATGGGCGTTTTGCGCATCTGTTCCGGTTGCCGCGGAAGCGGCGAGGAACAGGCGCTATATATAAATCATCCCTGTGAAGCGAAGCTTTCACAGGAACGACGAAAGGTGGATAAGCTATGATCACTGCACAGGATATCCGGGAAAAAGGGTTTGAGAGAGTCCGTCTCAACGGCTACGACATGGCCGCCGTCGACGAGTTCCTCGAGGAGCTGGCAGACGACGTCGCCGCCTCCCAGAAGGAGAACGCCGTCCTCAAGAGCAAGATGAAGGTCCTCGTCGACAAGATCGAGGAGTACCGCGCCAACGAGGAAGCCCTCAACAGCGCCATCCTCTCCGCGCAGAAGCTGGCCGTCCAGATCGAGAACGAGGCGAGACAGCGCGCCGCCGCCACCGTCGCCGAGGCCGACAAGAAGGCTCAGGAGACCATCGGCTCCATCGCCGCGCGCGCCGACGCCGAGGAGAAGCGCCTGGCCGACGCCAAGGCCGCCTGCGCCAAGTTCTTCGAGGCCGCGAAGGTCCTCTGCAACACCCAGCTCGAGAAGATCGAAGCGATCCGTACGGATATGGGCGTTCAGGCGCCCAAGGCTCCGGCTCCGGCCGAGAAGGTGGACGACACCGTGCGCGCCATCGAGTCGAGCGCTTCCCGCATGCAGACCGAGCTGTCCCTGGATCTCGACGCCGACGTGAAGCCCCGCTCCCGCAAGCTCGAGAATACCCAGCCCTTTACGCTCTGATCCCCGTCCAGCCGCATTTTCCGGGGCGCGCGCTCTCGTGCGCGCCCCGTCCGTTCGTCCGCGGTCTTCCGCCGCGGGCGCGAACTCTATACACATATAACAGGAGCAGGAAACAATGGCAAAGGATTACAACGCAACGCTCAACCTCCCGAAAACCGATTTCCCGATGCGCGCGGGCCTGCCCAAGCGCGAGCCCGAAATGCTCAAAAAGTGGGACGAGCAGGACCTCTACAACGAGACGCTGAAGATGAACGAGGGCGCGCCCCTGTTCTCCCTGCACGACGGCCCTCCCTTCTCCAACGGCGACATCCACATGGGCCACGCCCTGAACAAGGCGCTCAAGGATTTCATCAACCGCTCGTACATCATGCGCGGTTGGTACACGCCCTACATCCCCGGCTGGGACAACCACGGCATGCCCATCGAGTCGGCCATCATCAAGGAGCAGAAGCTCAACCACAAGGCCATGAGCGTCGCGGATTTCCGCTCCGCCTGCCACGCCTACGCCGATAAATACGTCCACCGCCAGATGGACGGCTTCAAGCGCCTCGGCGTCGTCGGCGACTGGGAGCACCCCTACCTGACGATGAACAAGGGCTTCGAGGCCGACGAGGTGCGCATCTTCGGCAAAATGTACCGCAACGGCCACATCTACAAGGGCTTCAAGCCCGTCTACTGGTGCGCCCACGACGAGACCGCGCTGGCTGAGGCCGAGATCGAGTATCAGGACGACCCCGTCACCACCGTCTACGTCAAGTTCCCGATGGCCGACGACAAGGGGAAGCTGAGCCACCTGGACAAGTCGAAGCTCTTCTTCCTGATCTGGACCACCACGACCTGGACCCTGCCCGGCAACCTGGGCATCACCCTCTCCCCGGGCGACAGCTACGCCATCGTCCGCGTCCCGAACGGCGAGATGTACATCATGGCCGAGGCGCTGGTCGAGGCCGTCATGAAAGCCGGCGGCGTTGAAAGCTGGGAGATCGTCGAGACCCACGAGGGCGCGTTCTTCGAGTACATGCTCGCGCAGCACCCCTTCCTCGACAAGACCAGCCTGCTGATGCTGGCCGACTACGTCACCATGGACTCCGGCACCGGCTGCGTCCACACCGCGCCCGGCTTCGGCGCCGACGACTACAACACCTGCACGGCCTACGGCATCGAGATGGTCGTCCCCGTCGACGATCAGGGCCGCCACACCGCATACGCCGGCAAGTACGCCGGTCTCGGGACCGAGGAGTCCAACCCCGTCATCCTCGCGGATATGAAGGCCAGCGGCGTGCTCTTCGCCAGCGAGGAGATCGTCCACAGCTACCCCCACTGCTGGCGCTGCAAGCAGCCCATCATCTTCCGCGCCACGCCGCAGTGGTTCTGCTCGGTCGACTCCTTCAAGGAGGAGGCCATCGCGGCCTGCGAGGACGTGCGCTGGCTCCCCGCCTGGGGCAAGGAGCGCATGGGCGCCATGATCCGCGAGCGCGCCGACTGGTGCATCTCCCGTCAACGCCGCTGGGGCCTGCCCATCCCCGTTTTCTACTGCGACGACTGCAAGAAGCCCGTCTGCACCGAGGAGAGCATCGAGGCCGTCGCCGAGCTGTTTGAGAAAGAGGGCTCCAACGCCTGGTTCGACCGCGAGGCGAAGGACATCCTGCCCGCTGGCTTCGTGTGCCCGCACTGCGGCGGCACGCACTTCACGCAGGAGACCGACACCCTCGACGGCTGGTTCGACTCCGGCTCCACCCACTTCGCCGCCATGAAGCGCGACCAGGGCTTCTGGCCCTCCACGATGTATATCGAGGGCGGCGACCAGTACCGCGGCTGGTTCCAGTCCTCGCTGCTGGTGGCGGTCGGCGCGCTCGGCCAGGGCGCCCCGTATAAAGAGTGCCTCACCCACGGCTGGACCGTCGACGGCGAGGGCCGCGCCATGCACAAGTCCCTCGGCAACGGCGTCGATCCCGCCGACATGATTAAAGAATTCGGCGCGGACATGGTCCGACTCTGGGCCGGCTCCGCCGACTACCATGTCGACGTGCGCTGCTCGCGCGAGATCTTCCGCCAGCTCAGCCAGAACTACCTCAAGTTCCGCAACACCGCGCGCTACTGCCTCGGCAACCTCGAGGGCTTCGATCCCGACCGTCTGGTCGCGCCGGCGGACATGCTCCCGCTCGACCGCTGGGCCGTCACGAAGCTCAACGCCCTGATCGAAAAGTGCGCCGCGGCCTATGACGACTACGAGTTCCACGTGATCTCCCACGCGATCAACGACTTCTGCGTGGTGGAGCTGTCGAGCTTCTATCTCGACATCATCAAGGACCGCCTCTACTGCGAGGAGCGCGACGGCCTGAAGCGCCGCAGCGCCCAGACCGCCCTGTGGCTGATCCTCGATACGATGACCAAGCTCTTCGCGCCCATCCTCGCCTTCACCTGCGACGAGATCTGGCAGGCCATGCCGCACCGCGCCGGGGAGGACAAGCGCAACGTCCTGCTCAACCACATGAACAGGCCCTTCACGGACTACGCTCTGAATGAGGCCGAGCTTGCGAAGTGGGACGCCCTCATCGCGGTCCGCGACGACGTCAACGGCGTGCTCGAGGCCGCCCGCGGCTTAAAGCGCATCGGCAAGCCGCTCGAGGCCGCCGTCGTGCTGCGCGCGAAGGACGAGAGCGCGAAGGAGCGGCTCGAGAGCGTCCAGTCCATGAACCTCGCGGAGCTGTTCATCGTCTCGAAGTGCCTCGTCGCGGACGACGAGGACGTCGCCGACGAGCAGCACGTCACCGGCCGCGGCGCGAAGAATCCGGGGCTGGAGATCTCCGTGAGCGAGGCCCCCGGCGTCAAGTGCCCGCGCTGCTGGATGCACTCCGAGGCCGCCGACCCCGAGACCGGGCTCTGCCCGCGCTGCGCCGCCGTCGTCGCGAAGCTGTAATACCCCCCTCCGGCGGGGCGCGCTCCGCCGGAGGCTGGTTCAATACCCCGCGCCGGGGACCCCTTTCCCGGCAGATTGGAGAGTCTATGTTATATTCGATCGTTGGCATTCTGGTGATCATCGTCGACCAGCTCGTCAAGTTCTGGGTCGAGGATACGCTCTTCGGCACCGACATCGTGCGCTTCATCCCCGGCGTCCTCAGCCTGGTGAACGTGCACAACTACGGGGCTGCCTTCGGCTTCCTCGACACCTCCGGCGCGCGCATCTACTTCCTTGTGGCCGCCGGTCTGTTCGCGCTGCTGGTCGTGATCGCCCTCGCCACCAACTTCATCACCGGACGCCTGTCCCGCTGGTGCCTCGTGTTCGTGGCCGCCGGCGGCCTCGGCAACATGATCGACCGTCTGCTCTACGGCTATGTGGTCGACATGTTCAAGGTGGAGCTGTTCAACTTCCCCGTGTTCAACGTGGCGGACATCTTCATCACGGTCTTTGCCATCCTCTTCGTGCTGGCGATGTTCTTTGAGAAGCCGGACGACATCGAGGCGCTCTACGAGGACGACGAGGAGGCCGACCGGCCGAAGAAGCAGAGGCGGCGCAAGAAGAAAGAGGAGGCCGCGCCCGAGCTTTCCGCCGCCGAGCTCGACGGGCCGCCCGCCGCGCCGGCCGCCAAGCCCGCCAAGGAGAAGAAGGTCAGCGCCGCGCGCAAGGCCCGCCAGGACAAGTACGAGAAGGAGTACGAGGCGTACAAGGCCCAGCAGCAGGAGGCCATGCGCAAGGCGTCGGCCGCCCGGAACGCCGCCGCGAAGGCCCCGCGCGCGGAGGATCCCTTCGAGGCCTGGGAGAAGGCCAACGCCAAAGCGGAGGCCAGCCGCGCCGACGGGTACGCCGGGCGCGTGATGCAGGCTCCGGCTCCGCAGAGCGTCGGGAACGTGTCCCGTCCCGCCGCCCCCGCGGCCGCCGCGAAGGCCGAGCCCGCGCCGCAGCCGGCAAGCCCCGCCCCGAAGGCCGCGCCGAAGCCCGTGAGCGCGCCCGCGCCCGCGCCCAAGAGCGCGGAGCCCGCTGCCGACGACTTCGATCTCGACGATATTCTGGCCGAGTTCCGGTAATGGACGAAAACAGGATACAGCTAAAAGCGGAGGAGAGCGGAGAACGGATCGACGCTCTCCTCGCGCGCACTTTCCCCGCGCTCTCCCGCAGCCTGATCCAGCGCTGCATGGAGGAGGGCGCCGTCACCGCCGACGGACGGGCGGTGAAAAAAAACGCGCGCGCCCGGGCGGGCGCGCTCATCGAGCTCGCGCTCCCCGAGACGGAGGAGCTGCCGCTCGTGCCGCAGGAGCTCCCGCTCGACGTCGTCTATGAGGACGCCGACCTGATCGTCGTCAACAAGGCGCGCGGCATGGTCGTCCATCCCGCGCCGGGCCACCCCGACTCGACGCTCGTCAACGCGCTGCTCTTTCACTGCGGCGACTCGCTCTCCGGCGTCGGCGGCTGCCGCCGTCCCGGCATCGTGCACCGCATCGACAAGGACACCTCGGGTCTGCTGGTCGCCGCCAAGACGGATCTGGCCCATCAGGGGCTCTCGGCCCAGCTCGGGGACCACAGCCTGTTCCGCGAATACGCGGCCGTGTGCTGCGGCTCCTTCCGCGCCGACGAGGGGACGGTCGACCGGCCCATCGGCCGCTGCCCGAGCGACCGCAAGCGCATGGCCGTCACAGACAGGGGCGGCCGGGCGGCCGTCACCCACTGGCAGGTGCTGGCGCGCTACCGCGGCTACTGCCTGCTCCGCTGCCGTCTGGAGACCGGACGCACCCACCAGATCCGCGTCCACATGGCCAGCATCGGCCATCCCCTGCTCGGCGACGGGCTCTACGGGGCGAAGTGTCCCGACCGGGGGCTCGAGGGCCAGTGCCTGCACGCGCGCAGGCTGAGCTTTACCCATCCGCGCAGCGGGGAGCGTCTGCAATTCGAGACGCCGCTGCCCGACTATTTTCTGGAAGTGCTGTCCCGTCTGGGACCGGAACAATAAAGGGGGAGGATTCGATGAACAACAGAAAGCTCGTCTATGCCCTGATCGCCGCGGCGCTCGTCATCGCCCTGATCGTGCTGCTGATCCGTGTCGTCTCCGGCGCCGTCAGCGTGGTCAACAGCGGCTTCAACGCCGTGCTCGGCGTTGTCGTCGTGCTCGCGCTGGTGATCATCGTCATCTGGATGTTCGCCTACGCAAAGCGCCATTGATCCGGCGCGGAAAAACTGATAGGAGCGTTTGCCATGAACTCCTTTTCCGGTACCCTGCCGCGGCGTCTGAAGGACGGCGTCTCCTGGCGGGACTTCTATGCGGCGGGCGTGCTGATGCTGTTCTGCTTTTCCCTGCTGACGCTGATCGCGCCGCAGCGCTGCGCCGACCTGTTTGACAAATACGGGCGCTTCCTGCTCGCCGCTCTCTTCGGGGCCTTTCTTTTCAGGGCCGGTCTGCCGCGGGAGCAGGTGCTGCGGCTCCACTTCTGCTATCTGCTCTGGCTGCTGCTCTCCCGCTGGCTCAACGGGGACGTCTACCTGTTCATTGACTGGAAGGTCCTCCGCTATGAGTTCATCTCCTTCCTGATGCTCAGCGCCGGCATTCTGCTTCCGCCGGAAGGCCGCAGGCGGCTGCTCAACGTGCTCTCCCTTGGTTTCTGCTGTTTCTTTGTGCTCTTCTCTCTGATGGGCGTCTTTGTCGCCTTCACGAACACCTATTTCCACATCCCGCCCGAGAACGTCTGGATCACGATCCGTTCGG
>CADCLH010000036.1 GCA_902802215.1 Oscillospiraceae bacterium | reverse complement strand
CTTTTTCAGGTTCATGGCAGCATATTTAAGCCTCACCCAGCTTGTGACCCGGGCCAGACCTCGATGATGCGTGTAACGCATCGCATGTTTTTCTTTTGCGTCGGCAAAGACACGTTCAATCGTCTCTTTGCGCATGGCGTAGATTTCTTTCCCTCGAGCTGTTTTCCGCAGCTGCTCCACAAGGTCCAAATACTCTTGCCAGATATGTGTGGTCAGGATCTTTTGTCCCTTTTCATTCGCTCCACACCAGGCTTTGAAGGGACAGGTTTTACAGTGCTTGGTGTCGCTGCGGTAAGTTCGTTTTCCTTCCCGGTCTGTGGTGGTATGCCTCAGCGTTCCGCCCTGTGGACAGGTGAAGCAGTCTTCTTTGGGATCGTATTCATACTCCCAAGGCTTGTATGTGGCCTGCTTAAAGTGATGGTTTGTGTAAGGAAGAATGGGGATTCTCCTGTCATCCAGCGTTTTCTTCGCAATCCACGGGGTTTTGTACCCCGCATCCATTGTTATGAACTCTGCTTCCGGAAATCTTTTCGTTACCTGTCCGTATAAGGCATCCCATGCCACACTGTCATGCACATTCCCCGCGGTCACTTCTACTCCAAGGATGAATCCTTTCCGATCACAGGCCGTATGTGCTTCATAGGCAAACTGCCTCTCATGCTCGCCCTTTATGAACATTCCGCTTTCAGGATCTGTAGTAGAAACGGTACGCTCTACTGTTCCGCCGCCCGGTGTCGAATCATCGTCGTCCTCGTCTTCGATGGGTTTCTTCCCCAACTTCTCCCGTTCTGTGTTCACTTCTTCTCGAAGCTGTTCTGCATAGACTTTTGCTGCCTTGGCTACGTTCTCCTTTTGGTACTTCTTCTTGTTTGCACTTGCCTTAATGTGCGTTCCATCCATGAAGATCATCTTGGGGTCGACCATCCTGTGATTCAGGGCTTTGTTCAGGATATGCGCAAAGATTTCTTCGGTCAGTTCTTCCGGAAACCGCTTGCAGAACGCATAGCTCACCGTTGCAAAATGGGGGATTTCGTCCAACAGTCCGTATCCTAGAAACCATCGGTAAGATAGCGTGTCCTGTATCCTCTGGTAGGTCTGCCGCAGCGAGGGTATCCCATACAAATGCTGGAGCAGCACCATCTTGATCAGAACTACCGGGTCTGTTCCCGGCCGTCCGTTGTCATGGCAATAGTATGGATCAAGCCGCTCGTACAGCCAGTCATAATCCATCACTTTCTCTATCTTTCTCAGCAGATGATCCTTCGGTACCAGTGCGTCGATGTCTACAAATACCACATCTCGCCGCGCGTCTTTCTTCCATTCGTCCATGACAACACCCCCGCTCCTATTGTACCAGAAGCGAGGGCGTTTGGGTAGTTTTTTGACAAGCTGAATAGCGGCGGGGCTGCTTTCGCAGCCTCGCCGCTATTATTTTTTCGCCGTTACGCCCTGTTCTCCCGCTTTTTCAGCGCCAGCACCGGGATGAAGCACAGCAGCAGCACCGCCGCCGCGGCCAGAAAGATGCCCGGCGTGGGCACGGTCTTGACCTGGCCGAGCTCGATGTAGGTGCTGTCGCTGCCGCGGATGACGGCGGCCCCGATCGCAGGACCGACAATCATGGGCAGCAGCACCGCGAAGATCATGCGGATGCCCTGAAAGTGCCCGACGCGGTCGGGCGGCGTGCAGTCGCGGATCTCGGCGCCGAGGGCGGCGGAGCACATCATGTAGCCGCTCATCATCACGGTCCCGGCGATCATCACGCCCGGCCCGCTGCGCACAAAGTACATCCCGACGAGCCCCAAAAGCATCACGCCCGCGGCCGGGAACACGAAGCGCAGCTTGCCGACGCGGTCGATGAAGCGGCCGGACACGACGCTCGCGGCGGAGGCGAGGATCAGCACCACGCCGAGCACGATCGCGTAGTCTTTGATGCCGAGGTAGTTTTGCAGATAGATGATGAGGAAGGGGAAGAAGACCTGCACCGCCACCGAGAACAGGCAGAAGGCCGCAAACGAGAGGTAGAGCGCGGGGTTTTCCCTCACCACGTTCGGCGACAGGCCGTAGATCAGATTTTTCAGGCCGTCGGCGTTTTCGCTCCTGACCGCCTCGTCCTTTACCAGAAACACGGCGATCACGCCGACGGCGCTCACCGCCGCGCCGAAGATGCCGAAGAACTCCTTCCACTTCCCCTGCTGCGTCAGGCCGTCGAAGAGGCCGAAGATGATGAGCATCGAAATGAGCGGCAGGATGGCCAGCACGCTCTCGGCCCGGCCGCGGTTGGTCTCGTCGGTGATGTCGGTGACGTAGGCGTTGAAGGCCGCGTCGTTGGCGGTCGAGCCGAAGAAGGTCATCACGCAGTCCATGACCACGACGAGCGTGGCCGCGGCCGCGGCGGCGTTGGCCCTCGGGAAGAGCCGCGCGGCGTTTTCCGGGGTGATGAGGCCGAAGGCCGCGGTGGACAGGCCCCACAGCAGATAGCCCGCGCAGATGAAGGCCTTGCGTTTGCCGAGGCGGTCCGACAGCGCGCCCATCAAAAGCGTCGTCAGCGTGGCGGCCGCGGCGGACCAGCCCACCATGGCCGCGATGTAGCCTGGATCGGTGGAGATGGTGTTGTACAGGAAGACGTTGAAATACATGTTCTCGATGGTCCACGCGAACTGTCCGAACAGGCCGATCAGGATCAGCGCCGTCCACTTGCGCGCGCCCAGCTTGGTCGTCATCGTTTCTCCCCTCTTTTCTCCGCGGCTTATGCGCAGACGATGTTCGTCAGGATCTCCACGGCCTTGTCCATGTTTTCGGCGCTGATGTGCTCATAGGGCCCATGGAAGGCCGCGCCGCCGGTGCCGAGGTTCGGGCAGGGCAGGCCGCGGAAGCTCAGCTGCGAGCCGTCGGTCCCGCCGCGCACCGGGCGGATCACCGGCGTGAGCCCCGCCGCCTTCACGGCCTGCACGGCGCGCTCCACCACGTTTTCATGTCCCTTGAGCGCCTCGGCCATGTTGCGGTATTCCACCCGGATAGAGAGGCTCACCGTGCCGCCGCCGTACTTTTTGTTCATGGCGGAGGCGATCTGGCGCATCCGTTCGCAGCGCGCGGCGAAGCGCTCCGCGTCGTGGTCGCGGATGATGTATTTGAGCTCGGCGCGGCTGACGTCCCCCGTGATTTCAGTGACGTGGAAATAGCCCTCGTAGCCCTCGGTTCTGGCGGGGATCTCGTCCGGCGGCAGCATGGCGTTGATCTCCATGGCCACCAGAGAGGCGTTGACCATGATGTCCTTGGCCGAGCCGGGATGGACGCTCACGCCCTGGATCTTGAAGCAGGCGGCCGCGGCGTTGAAGGTCTCGCAGTTGACCTCCTCGAGCGCGCCGCCGTCCACCGTGTACGCGAAGTCCGCGCCGAAGCGCTCAAGGTCCAGCAGGGACGCCCCGTGCCCGATCTCCTCGTCCGGCGCGAAGCACACCGCGACGCCGCCGTGGGGCAGTCCCCGCTTCATCAGGCGCTCGCAGACGGTCAGGATCTCCGCGATCCCGGCCTTGTCGTCCGCGCCGAGCAGGGTCGTCCCGTCGGTGGTGATGAGGGTGTGGCCGAGGCAGGCCATGAGGTCCGGGAACTGCGCGGGACTGAGCACCAGTCCGCTGTGGCCGAGCAGGATCCTCCCGCCGTCATAGTCCGGGTGCATCCTGGGCCGGACGTTTTTGCCGCTGAAATCCGGGGCCGTGTCGATGTGCGCGATCAGCCCGATCACGGGGGCGTTCTCCCGTCCCGGCGTCGCCGGCAAAAAGCCGTAGACATAGGCGTACTCGTCCGCGAACACGCGCTCGAGTCCCATCTCCTCCATCTCCGCCTTCAAAAGGTGCGTCAGATTGATCTGCTTGATCGTGCTGGGCGTCTTTCCCGCCTCATGGGCGCTCTGGGTGTCCAGCTTGACATAGCGCAGCAGCCGCTCATATGCTCTCATTGCGTTCATACCTCACTTT
Source organism: Oscillospiraceae bacterium (assembly GCA_902802215.1). Taxonomy (GTDB): domain Bacteria; phylum Bacillota; class Clostridia; order Oscillospirales; family Oscillospiraceae; genus Limivicinus. The sequence goes on along the minus strand of CADCLH010000036.1, from coordinate 8,570 downwards.
TATTTGTACAGCTCCGCCGTGACGAAGACCCGCCCCTTGCGGGAGCTGCCGCCGATCTCGCGGACGCTTCCCTTGCCCGCGCCGCGCAGGGAGAGCACGTCCCCCTCCTTCACCGGCGCGTCGGCCTTGAGACACTCCGCGTAGTTCAGACTCACGTTCCCTGCCCCGATCTGCCGCGCGCACTCCGTGCGCGAGAGGTGGAACAGCCCCGCGCACACCGCGTCCAGCCGCGCGCTCATCACCGTGAAGCGCCGCTCCTCGACCCTGCGCTCGGGCACGGGCAGCTCGTCGAGGGCGACCGCCTCGGCCCTGACGGCGAAGCGCCCGACCTTGTCGATACTCATAAGGTGGCGCAGCACGCTCGGCTGGCAGAGCACATACGCCGTATCGCCCTGCACGAGGATGTCCCCGACCCACTCGCGCCCCACGCCCATGCCGAGGATCGCGCCCATATAGTCGCGGTGTCCCGGCTCGCCGAAGGCGGCGCGGATGCGCAGGCAGCAGATGTGCTCCGACAGCTCGAGCTCCGCCTCGTCCATCCAGTCCGGCAGGAAGAAGGCCATCGTCCGCTCGGCGTCGGGCCGTCCTCCCGCAAAGACCGCGCGGCATGAGCGCAGCGCCGGGGCGTGCTCGAGAGCATAGCGCTCCGCGGGGCTGAGAAAGCCGCTTCTGGTCAGGCAGCTTTTCTGCTCGCTGCGCCGCGCCAGATCCTCACCGCGTCGAATCAGTTCCTGCATGTCCATGAAGCTGGTCCATCACCTTCGTCCTGTGCGCGCCCCGATTGCTCTTCTCCAGCAGCGCGCCGATCTGCTCCCAGACGTTTTCGACCTCGGCCGCGAACTCCTTCGACGAGGACCGCAGCACGCCCGCGCGCAGGGCCGAGAGGCGGATCAGGTTGTCGCTGGTCACGACGCGCACCGTCTCGTTCTTTCCGATCTCGTTGACCAGCCGCTCGATATAGGCGTCGCCGGTCTCGCCCTCGGCGGTGTAGGCGACGCGGATGTTGTGCACCTCGCTCTTCGAGCCGGGGTTTCCCGCCGTGCGGAAGCCGTCGAAGACCAGCACGACGTCCTTCCCTGTAAAGCCCGCGTAGCCGGACAGCAGATCGCAGAGCTTCTCCCGCGCGAGGTCGAGGCGCGCCGAGGCCAGGGCCTTGAGCTCGTCCCAGGCGAAGATCAGGTTGTAGCCGTCGACGATCACGGTCTCCCGCCTCTCACCCGCGGGGAGCGAAGCGGGGGCTTCGGCGCGGTTTTCCCGCCGCTGCGCGTACTCCCGGCGGCGGATCGGGCCGAATTCCCGCTCCATGATGGCCTCAAGCTCGCGCTCGTCGATGCTGACGCTGCGCAGGCGCGGCGCCGGAGGCGCTTCGTCGCGGGGCTTGAGGCAGCTTTCGAGGTGCATGTACTGCGGCACCTCGTTCCATTTGATGTTGACGCCCGCCCCGTGCGCGCAGAAGACGGAATCCGCCGGATCGTCCGTGTCCCGCTCGGGGTCGTAGCCGATCTCGGCCACGCGCCTGTCCTGATCGCGTACGGGCCGGAAGCCCCCGGCCGACAGGCTCAGCCGTCCCCGCCCGTGCGTCCAGGCGAGCAGCTCCTCGGCGTAGGCGTTCAGCTTGGCCGCCGGGGCCTCGCCCTCGATGCGCGACACGCCGCCGCGCTCCACCGGGGCGGAGAAGTCTCCGTCCATGGCGCGCACGTCGCCGATGGCCCGGCCGATCTCGGCGGTCGGGACCTCGAGCGCGAAGCGGCACCAGGGCTCGAGCAGGATGCTTCTGGCCTGCATCAGGCCCTGCCGCACCGCGCGGTAGGTGGCCTGTCGGAAATCCCCGCCCTCGGTGTGCTTGGGATGGGCCTTCCCGGCGGCAAGGGTGATGTGCATATCCGTGATGGGCGCGCCGGTCAGCACGCCCCGGTGCTCCTTTTCGGCCAGATGGGTGAGGATGAGCCGCTGCCAGTTGCGGTCCAGCTCGTCCTCGGGGCAGACGCTGTCGAAGCTCAGGCCGCTGCCGCGCGGCATGGGCTCGAGGATCAGATGCACCTCGGCGTAGTGGCGCAGCGGCTCGAAGTGGCCCACGCCCTCCACCGTGTCCGCGATGGTCTCGCGGTAGAGGATCTGCGGCTCGTCCAGCGTGATTTCGGTATCGAAGCGCTCCTTGACGAGGCTGCGGAAGACCTCTCCCTGGATCTTTCCCATGAGCCGGACGCGGATCTCCCCCGCCGCCGCGTTCCATTCGACGTGCAGCTGCGGGTCCTCCTGGTCGAGCTCTTTGAGCTTCGGCAGCAGGAGCATGGGGTCGCAGCCCTTCGGCAGGATCAGCCGGCAACTCATCACCGGCTCGCTCTCCGCCTCCTCCGCGTCCCGTTCCGCGCCGAGGCCCCGGCCCGGTCTCGTCCGGGTCAGACCGAGGGCGGCGCAGACCGTCCCCGGTCCCGCCGTCTCCGCGCTCTCATAGCCGGCGCCGCTGTAGACGCGCAGCTGGCTGATTTTTTCCTCACACGTCTCTCCGTCCGCCGTGCGGTAAGAAATCGGCGCGCGCACGCGCAGCTCGCCGCCGGTGACCTTCAGCCAGGTCAGGCGCTTTCCCGCCTCGTCGCGGGAGATCTTGAACACGCGCGCAGCAAAGGCGTCCCCGTATTCCCCCGGCAGGGCGAAGCGCCCGAGCGCGTCCAAAAGGGGCTCCACGCCCTCGAGACGCAGCCCCGAGCCGAAGAAGCAGGGAAACAGCTCCCGCCTGCGGATCAGCTCGGCGAGGAACGCATCGTCGAACGTCCCGTCCGCAAGGTAGCGCTCCATCGCCTCCTCGCCGCAGAGGGCGATCTCCTCGAATGCGCCCTCGTCCGACAGGTCGACGCAGCGCTCGGACAGGCGGGCGCGCAGCTCGCCGAGGACGCTTTCGCGCCCCGGCCCGGGCAGGTCCATCTTCGTCACGAACACGAAGGTCGGCACCCCGGCGTGCTCCAGCAGCTTCCAGAGCGTCTCGGTGTGGGCCTGCACGCCGTCGGTGCCGCTGATGACCAGCACCGCATAGTCGAGCACCCGCAGCGTCCGCTCCGCCTCGGCGGAGAAGTCCACATGCCCCGGCGTGTCCAGCAGCGTCACGCTCCGGCCGCCGAGCGTCGTCTGCGCCTGCTTGGCGAAGATCGTGATGCCCCGGGCCCGCTCGAGCCCGTGGGTGTCGAGGTAGCTGTCCCGGTGATCGACGCGCCCCGGCTTTTTCAGTTTTCCCGAAAGGACCAGCATCGCCTCGCACAGGGTCGTCTTGCCCGCGTCCACATGGGCGAGGATGCCGAGTACCGTGTTGTCCGCTTTTCTCATATCCGGTATTGTATCAGCTTTCGGGGGAAGAATCAATTGTGACCTGCGTGAAAGTGGTGTTATGTAACCTTTCCGTCTTTCCTTAAAAAAATTTAGCTTTTTCTGAAACTTTCGCTGTATTTTCTGTAAAGACTATGATATAATCAGTTGATAGTTTGCAATCATCACTCAAAAAGACAAGTTTTCGATAAAGGGGTTTGCCATCATGAAGAAGATTCTCGTTCTGGAGGATGAGTCCAATATCCGCAGTTTTGTGGTCATCAACCTGCGCCGCAGCGGGTTTGAGCCCATTGAGGCCGCCAGCGGTGAGGAAGCGCTTGAAAAGCTGAAGGTCAATCCGGACATCTGTCTGGCGCTGCTGGACGTGATGCTGCCGGACATCGACGGCTTCGAGGTCTGCCGCCGCATCCGCGCCTCCGGCTCGAAGATGGGCATCATCATGCTCACCGCCAAGAATCAGGAGATCGACAAGGTGACCGGCCTGATGACCGGCGCGGACGACTATGTCACCAAGCCCTTCTCCCCGGCGGAGCTGACCGCGCGCGTCGACGCGCTGATCCGCCGTCTGGGCGTGGACGAGGACGAGAAGAGCGCCAACGAGATCGTCAGCGGACCCTTCCTGCTCAACACCCGCAACCGCACGCTGGAGAAGGACGGCCAGCGCCTGAAGCTGACGCAGATCGAGTATCTGCTCATCAAGCTCTTCATGGAGAACCCCGGCAAGGCCATGAGCCGCGAGGACATCCTTGCCGCCGTCTGGGGCAGCGACTTCACGGGCGAGCTCAAAACCGTCGACGTGAACATCCGCCGCCTGCGCATCAAGATCGAGAGCGACCCGACCGAGCCCGAGTACCTGACCACCGTCTGGGGCTACGGCTACAAGTGGGGATACTAACTTCGTTTCGTCGAAATGCAGGCATTTCGACGAGTTTGCAGCCCTCCGCGCGCACTCGCTGCGCTCGCACACTTGAGGGCTGAGCGGTGTATTTTGCGAGGTACACGCCCCCGCAAAATACGGATTCTAATTAGGAAGTATTCTGTATGTTTGGCAACTTGAAAACCCAGCTCATGCTCTCGGCCATTGCGGCGCTGGCGCTGCTGCTGATGGGCATCTGGGCCGCAAGCCACGCCCTGATGGGCTGGGCCACTGCGATCCTCATCGTCATCTGCGCCTACGTCATCATGGTCAACATCTGGTTCTGGGCCGCGGTCTCGCAGCCGCTGTCCCGGCTGACCGAGCATGCCCGCCGCATCTCCGAGGGCAGCTACGGGACGAAGATCGAGGGCTTCGCCGACGACGAGATCGGGGAGCTGGCCGACCAGATGAACAGCATGTCCGAGAAGGCGGCCATCGCGGAGAAGACCCGCACGGAGTTCATCTCTCAGGTCTCGCACGAGCTGCGCACGCCGCTGACGGCGATCACCGGCTGGGCCGAGACCATCGCCTTCGACCCCGACGTCAAGGGCGACTCGCTGCGCGGCATCAACATCATCTCCAAGGAGGCCGAGCGCCTGACCAACATGGTCACGGAGCTGCTGGAGTTCACGCGCATCCAGGATGGGCGCTTCAATCTGCGCATCGAGTTGATCGACATCGCGGCCGAGCTGGAGGACGCGCTGTTCACCTACGGGGAGCTGATGAAGCAGGCGGGCATGACCGTCAAATACACCCCGCCCGTGACGGAGATCCCGCTGATCCCCGCCGACAGCGAGAGGCTCAAGCAGGTCTTTCTGAACCTGCTGGACAACGCCATGAAGCACGGCGGCGACGGCGGGCGGATCGACGTCGGTCTCCGGCAGGAGGACGGGCATGTGCGCGTGACCGTGCGCGACTACGGCCACGGCATCCCGGAGGCGGAGCTTCCCCACGTCAAGGAGAAGTTCTACAAGGGCAGCTCGAAGAACCGCGGTACGGGCATCGGCCTTGCGGTCTGCGACGAGATCGTCACCCGCCACGGCGGGACGCTCACGGTCTCCAACGCGCCGGAGGGCGGCTGTCTGGTCACGGTGACGCTGCCGATGGCACAAAACGCATAATAGTTTAGGAGAATCCCGTATTGAAAGAGAAAGCAAGCTGTGAGTTCCGCACCTCCATCGGCGGTCAGGCCCTGATCGAGGGCATCCTGATGCGCGGCCCGAAGAAGCAGGCCATCGTCTGCCGCACGGCCGACGGGCTGGTGGAGAAGACCGAGGAGCTCCGATTCATCAAGGACCGCTATCCCATCCTGGGCTGGCCGCTGATCCGCGGCTGCGCCATCTTTCTCTCCTCGATGGTCAAGGGCATGCAGGCCCTGACCTACTCGGCCAACCTCGTCCCGCTCGAGGAGCAGGGCGAGCCGGACAAGCTCGACAAGTGGATCGAGGAGCATTTCCCCGAGGACACCGCCCAGAAGCTCATCATCGGCGTGGCCGTCGTGATGGGCGTGGCGCTGAGTCTGTTCCTGTTCATTTTCCTGCCCGCGTTCTTCGTCGGGCTCATCAAGCCTCTGACCGACAGCTTTGTGGTCCGCAACCTCGCCGAGGGCCTGGTCCGCATCGCGATCCTGCTGGGCTACATGAAGCTCGTCACCTTCTCCGGCGACGTCAAGCGCCTGTTCAGCTACCACGGGGCCGAGCACAAGACCATCTTCTGCTACGAGCACGGCAAGGCGCTGACCGTGGAGAACGTCCGGCCCGAGTCCCGCTTCCACCCGCGCTGCGGCACGAGCTTTCTGCTGGTGGTCGTCGCGGTGAGCATTCTGGTCAACTCGGTGGTGCGGCTCCAGAACAGCTTTGCCCGCATGGGCTGCCACCTGCTCCTGCTGCCGCTGGTCGTGGGCATCAGCTACGAGATCAACCGCTGGTGCGGCCTGCACGACAACGCCCTGTCCGCGGCGCTGAGCGCGCCGGGCAAGTGGCTCCAACGCATCACCACCAACGAGCCCGACGACGGCATGATCGAGTGCGCCATCCGCGCGCTGGAGCTGGTCATTCCGGACCAAGCGGGCAGCGACGCCTGGGGGAGCTGAGTACATGAAGACCTACAACGACATCTATCTTTCCGCGCGCAACACGCTGCGCCGCCATGGGGTGGAGGCCTACGCGCTCGAGGCGCGCATTCTGGTCTCCTGCGCCGCCGAAAAGAGCGTGCAGGAGCTTTTGAAGGATCTGAACCTCTACACCACGCCGCAGGTGGAGGCCACGGTCACCGACTATATCGCGCGCAGGCTCCAGGGCGAGCCGGTGGCCTACATCACCGGGATCTGGGAGTTTTACGGTCTGCCGATGCGGGTGACGAGCGACGTGCTCATCCCCCGGCCCGACACCGAGACCCTGGTCGACGCGGTCAAGGAGGTGCTCGTGGGGTACAAGATGGACGCGCGCGTTCTGGATCTGTGCTGCGGCAGCGGCTGCATCACCTGCGCGGTCGGGCACGAGCTGCCCGCCACCAAGCTGGTCGCCGTCGACCTGAGCGCCAGCGCCCTCGAGGTCTGCCGCGAGAACGTGGGGCTCAACCGCCTCAACTCCCGCGTGATCTGCGTGCAGGCGGACGCCACCGCCTCGCCCCCGCTCGGGATCGGCACCTTCGACGTGATCGTCTCGAATCCCCCGTACATCCCCAGCGCCGAGATCAGCTCGCTCGACCGCTCGGTGCGCGACTATGAGCCCGTCTGGGCCCTCGACGGCGGGGCCGACGGTCTGCGCTTTTACAAGGCCATCATCAAGTATTGGAAGTCCCTGCTGCGGCCCGACGGTGTGCTGATCTTCGAGGTCGGCGAGGGGCAGGCGGACGACGTATGCGAGATGCTGATGGCGGCGGGCTTCAACTCCACGGCGGTGCGCCGGGACGCCCGCGGCGTCGAGCGCGTCGTGATCGGACGGATCTGAAAAACAGGCATCATACATAGAACGAAGGAAAGGGATCATAACATGGCCGACAAGAAGAAAATCCCCGCGGTCGCCGCGCCCTCCGGCAGCGACAAGAAGAAGGCGCTCGAGACCGCGATCGCGAAGATCGAAAAGGACTACGGCAAGGGCACGATCATGCGCCTGGGCGACGATATCTCCGTCAACGTGGAGGCGCTGTCCACGGGCTCTCTGTCCCTGGACCTGGCCCTCGGCATCGGCGGCATCCCCAAGGGCCGCATTGTGGAGATCTACGGGCCCGAGGCGTCGGGCAAAACGACGCTGGCCCTGCACGCGGTGGCCTCGGCCCAGAAGGCCGGGGGCGACGCCGCCTATATCGACGTCGAGCACGCGCTCGAGCCCGCCTACGCCCGCGCCCTCGGCGTGGACATCGACAGTCTGCTGATCTCCCAGCCGGACACCGGCGAGCAGGCGCTGGACATCGCCGAATCTCTGGTGCGCTCCGGCGCGGTGGACGTGGTCGTCATCGACTCCGTCGCGGCTCTGATCCCGCGCGTCGAGCTCGAGGGCGAGGTCGGCGACACGGTGGTCGGCGCGCTGGCAAGGCTGATGAGTCAGGCCATGCGCCGTCTCGCGGGCGCGATCAGCAAGAATAACTGCACCGTCATCTTCATCAACCAGCTCCGCCAGAAGATCGGCGTCATGTACGGCAACCCCGAGACCACCCCCGGCGGTCTCGCGCTCAAATACTACGCCTCGGTGCGCATCGACGTGCGCCGCATCGAAACGCTCAAGGTGGGCGGCGAGATGGTCGGCAACCGCACCCGCGCCAAGGTCGTCAAGAACAAGGTCGCGCCCCCGTTCCGGGAGGCGGAGTTCGACATCATGTACGGCGAGGGCATCTCCAAGATCGGCGAGATCATCGACCTCGGCGCCAAGCTCGAGCTGATCGACAAGGCCGGCGCGTGGTACACGGTGGCGGGCCAGCGCATCCAGGGCCGCGACGGCGTCAAGACCTACCTCACGGAGAACCCCGAGGTCTGCGACGAGCTGGAGAAGCAGATCCGCGACAACGCCCACAAGCTGATGAGCCCGCAGGCCATGAAGGCCGCGCAGGCCGCGGGCCGGGCCGCCGCGCCCGCGCTCGACGTGAGCGCCGCCGACTTCGAGCTGGACTGACGCATGACCGTTACCGCGATCCGGCAGGACTCCCCCGACCGTCTGAGCGTTCTGTTCGATAACGGGGAGGAGATTCAAAGCACCCTTGGCGCCGTGACCGCCCTGCGGCTCTTTGTCGGACGCGAGCTCGACGCGCAGGCGCTGGAGGAATTCCGTCTGGAATCCACGCGGGCCCTCGCGCGCGAGCGGGCGCTGATGCTCATCTCCCGCCGTCAGATGTCCGCAAA
>CADCLH010000035.1:910-15279 GCA_902802215.1 Oscillospiraceae bacterium | reverse complement strand
TTACGGACGACGGGCAGCTCTGGGGCAACCCGCTTTACGACTGGGACGCGATGGAGCGCGACGGCTACGGCTGGTGGATCCGCCGCATCGAGGGCGCGCACAGCCTCTACGACTGCATCCGCATCGACCACTTCCGCGGCCTGGAGAGCTACTGGTCCGTCCCCTACGGGGAGACGACCGCCAAAAACGGCGTCTGGAAGCCCGGCCCCGGCATGAAGCTTGTGGGCGTGCTCACCGCCTGGTTCCACGATCTGGACTTCATCGCCGAGGATCTCGGTTATGTGACCCCCGGCGTGCGCATCGGACTACCTGCCGCACTGCTGCCCGCCGAACAGCGTCTGCTACCTCGGCACGCACGACAACAACACCGTCCGCGGCTGGCTGCGCCACATCCGCAAGTGCGACCGGGAGTTCGCCTCCCGCTACATGCACATCACCGACGACGAGGGCTGGTGCTGGGGCATGATCCGCGCGGGCATGGCCTCGGCCTCGAACCTCTTCGTCGTACAGATGCAGGACCTGCTGGAGCTGCCCGAGTCGGCGCGCATGAACACCCCCGGCGTCCCCATGGGCAACTGGCGCTGGCGCATGCTCCCCGGCGCCGCGAGCCCGGAACTGGCCGAAAAGCTGCGCCTGTACACCAAAACCTTCCGCAGGCTGTGACCCCTGCCCAAACGAAACGCCCGGAAGCGGGCGACGGACCGCAAAGAAAAACCTCCTGTCCGTGTCATCTCGACCGAGCGAAGCGAGTGGAGAGATCTGAATCATGAGGCTTTCCAATGTTTAGATCTCTCGACTCCGGCTTCGCCTCCGCTCGAGATGACAAATACCGGGGATGAATGCACCTTGTCGCCTGTCTCCGGGCGTTTCATTTTTATTCTGATTGTCAACCCGTTTCCTCGTTTTTGGTTGACAATCATGTCCGGCTTCTGATAAAATCGCGGTGGAAAGGAGGGGGATGCAGCATGAGACAAGGCTTCTCGCCGCGGGATCTGGCCGCGGCCGCCATGGGCACGGCGCTGATCGCCGTCTGCTCCTGGCTCTCGATCCCCACGACCGTGCCCTTTACGATGCAGACCTTTGCGATCTGCTTTCTGACCGGGCTGCTCGGCCTGCGCCTCGGGCTGTGGACGGTGCTGTGCTATCTGCTGCTGGCCGCGGTCGGCGCGCCGGTGCTCGCGGGCTTCAAGGGCGGGATCGGCGCGATGCTCGGCCCGACGGGCGGCTATCTCGTTGGCTTTGTGTTCACGGCTCTCGCGGTCGGGCTCGGCGTGCGGCGCTTCGGGCGCCGTCTGCCTGCGCTGCCGCTCAGCATGGCCCTCGGCATCCTGCTGTGCTACGCCTTCGGAACGGCCTGGTTCCTGCTCGTCTACGCGAAAAACAGCGGGCCCGTCTCTCTGGGCACGGCGCTCGGCTGGTGCGTGCTGCCCTATCTTCTGCCGGACGCTGCCAAGATCGCGCTGGCGAGCATGCTGGTGAGGCGTCCTGCTGCAAAAGCGGGAGGGCGACTGCCTCTCCGGCGAGGAGCTCGCGCGGAGCCTCTCTCTGAGCCGCACCGCGGTCTGGAAGGCCATCGGCCAGCTCCGGGCGGAGGGCTACCCGATCGAATCCGCCCCCCGGCGCGGCTACCGCCTTCTGCCGGGGGGAGACGTTCTGACCGCTACAGGCGTGCGGGAGCATCTGCAGCGCCGGGAGCTGCGCGTCGAGGTCCTGCCGAGCGTCGACTCCACCAACACGGTGCTCAAGGCCCGGGCCGAGCAGGGGGAGGCCGCGGGCAGTGTTCTGATCGCGCTTGAGCAGACGGCGGGGCGCGGACGCATGGGGCGCGGCTTTTACTCCCCCGAGGGCAGCGGCCTGTATATGAGCGTGCTGTACCGCCCGTCCTCTCCCGTCACGGACGCCGTGCGCATCACGGCCTGCGCCGCCGTCGCCGTGGCCGAGACCATCGAGGAGCTCTCCGGACGGCCCGCGCAGATCAAGTGGGTCAACGACGTGCTGGTCGACGGGAAAAAGGTCTGCGGCATTCTGACCGAGGCCGCGCTCGACTGTGAGAGCGGCGTGTTCCGCTATCTCATCGTGGGCGTCGGCGTCAACACAGCCGCGCCCGACGGGGATTACCCCGAGGCTCTGCGCGGCGTCGCGGGCCCGGCCTTCGGCAGGGAAGCGGTCCCGCAGCTTCGCTGCCGCCTCGCGGCCGGGATCCTCGACCGACTCACGGATTTCATGGAGGACCCCGGAAGCGAGCGCTGCTTTGAAGCCTACCGCGCGCGCTCGGTCGTGCTTGGCAGGCGCGTGACGCTGCTCTCCCCGGGCCGGGAGCCGGTCGGGGCGCAGGTGCTCGGGCTCGAGCGCGACTACTCCCTGCGCGTCCGGCTCGACGACGGGACGGAGAAGCGCGTCGGCTCCGGCGAGGTCAGCGTGCGCCCCGCAACAGCTCCTTCGACTTTTTGAAAGTTCCTCTTTCTCTTTTGCGAAAACAGGTTTATAATATCATTACCAAATCTTTGTGCGGAGGTGTTCCCCATGACTGTCATCAGCACCGATAAGGCGCCCGGCGCCATCGGTCCCTATTCCCAGGGCTTTGTTACCAACGGTTTTGTCTTCACGTCCGGCCAGATCGCCATCAATCCCGCCGACGGCACCATCCCCGAAGGGATCGCCGCCCAGGCCGAGCAGGCCTGCAAGAACGTGCTGGCCATCCTGGCGGCCGGCGGCACGTGTGCCGAAAAGGTCGTCAAGACCACCTGCTTCCTCGCCGACATGGGCGACTTCGGCGTGTTCAACGAGGTCTACGGCCGCTACTTCACCGGCAAGCCCGCCCGCTCCTGCGTCGCGGTGCGCTCTCTGCCGAAGGGCGTTCTCTGCGAGGTCGAGGCCATCGCGGAGCTCTGATCCTTTCTCATCCACAAAACATAAGGAGCACCCCTTTTGGGGTGCTCCTTATGTTTTGTGCTGTGTTGCTTAAAGGGTGAAGTTCAAATCAGAGGGCGGGAACAATCCTGTCGGCGATGTTCTGGACCTCGGGGTTGCCCTCCGCGAAGTGGAAGAGGACCCAACTGGGGAACTCCATATACCGGAACTGCAGACCGTCGGGATAGCTGGCCGACTCGCCGAACTCACCGAAGCCGATCTCGTCGTCGAACCAGATATCGCCCTTGGTGTAGTCGACGTCAAAGCTGTAGCAGGGGACATAGAAGTTCACGGTTTCGCCCTCGCGGACGTAGTAGCGGGCAGAGCCGTGTCCGCCGCGGCTGGTGACGGTCAGATCGATGTCGCCGGAGTCGGAAGAGATGCTGACGATGTTGCCGCCCTGATACGCGAAGGTGCGCTCCGTCTCGCCGGTCTCGGGACGCTTGTCGGCCAGCGCGTCTTTGATCTGCTGCCACAGCGCGTCGCACTCGGAAGCGGACTCGGTCCATTTCTCGCGGCACACGACGATGGCTTTCGCGGCGTCATAGTATTGCTCGCCGGCAATCAGGCCCTTGATCTCCTCAACCGAGGCTGCGTAGGCGGGAGCAGCCGGCTCCGCGGGCTCCGCGGGCTCCGCAGGCTTCTCGGGCTCCTTGGGCGCTTCGGTCGGCTTGGGCGTAGCCGGAGCGGCAGTCGCGGGGACCTCCTTGGCTGGTTCCTCGGCAGGCTTTTTCCCACAGCCGGTCAACGTCAGAATGACAGCGACACTCAAAACCACAACAAGTACGATAATCCAGGTTTTTTTCATGGGAGTATCCTCCTCTCTAATTTCTGAGCCTGTGCTCTTCGTCTTCCAGTATACTATAATTTGACAAAATGTAAACAGTTTTTAAAAGATTTTTGAACCGAAACCGGACCGCCTCCGCTGAAATCATTTAAAAATTGAATTGACTTTATTACGATAGTGTGATAACTTAGCAGCGTGTTAAATACCAATCGTCCGGACCTCGGAAGGGGAGAGAGACAAATGAAAAAACTCGCAGTACTCGGCAGCAGCGGCGGCAACCTTTACACCCAGGGCGGAAACGACCCGCAGGGCATGATGCGGGAGATCTTCAACCAGGCGGATTCAGCCGGGATCGAGGTTGCCTTTATCCAGTTCGTCGGCACCTCCGGCAGCATGGACGTCATTTCAAAGAACGCGAAAGCGCGGCTCTACACGCTGGACGGGAACGGCGCCCTCACGGCGGGGGACGAGGCGACGCTCGAAGAGGTCAACGCGCAGGCGAAGGAATACGACGCGAAGCTTAAGGAGCTGATCTGCGCCGGGGAGATCGACGGCATTATGCTCATGAGCTGTGATCCGAAGGGGATCAACCGCGAGGCGCTCGCGGCTGCCGCGGAGAAGGCGGTCCCCGTGGCCGGCACGGGCGGGAGCTCGATGGCCGAGGTGCAGACCATGGGCTGCAAAGTGATCGCGGCCTCCGGCACCACGGGCACGACGAACCGCACGCGCGCGGTCTCGGCGATGGCTGCGTTTTCCAAGGAGTGGGGGCTGAAATACCGGCCGGTGATCGGCTCCTCGAAGAACGCCGCGCAGCAGGAGGGCAGCGTCTGGAAGCGCATCAACTTCCGGGGCATCATGATGGCCTCCATGCCCGGCTTCATCGCCATGGCGCTGTGTCTGGCCCTGGGCAAGATCCCGGGCCTGGGCGTGCTGGAGAGCGTTTTTGAGGCGCTGGTCGGCGTTCTGCCGATCATTGTCGCTGCGATCGCGGCCAAGCAGATCTCCGGCATGGACGAGGTCGGCATCGTCGCGGGCATCGTCAGCGGCTCCATGGCGGTCGACGGCGGCATCATCGGCGGCATCTGTGTCGGCATCCTGTCCGGCGTGCTCGTGTACTACATCAGCAGCTTCTGCTTCAGCCACCGGGTCCCCGGCACGACGACCAACATCGCCGCCGGCGGCGTCGGCGGACTGCTGGCAGGTCTGGTGGGCATGTTCGTGATCGCGCCCGTCGCGCTCTGGGCGGGCAACGCCATCAAGGCGGCGATTGACTGGGCGCTGGCCTTCAACGGTCCGCTCGCCGGCTTTATCGCGGGCTTCGCCATCTGGTTTGCGATCATGGGCGGCGTCTACCACGCGGCCATCCTGCCGATCGTGCTGCTGGAGATGGAGTCGCAGGGCTTCAGCTTCCTCGGCGCGGTGGACCTCTGCGGCCTGGTCATGGTGTGCGCGGGCGTCCAGCTGGCCAACATCGTCCTGCCCAAGAACAAGAGCGACCGCGTCGCCTGCATTCCGAACCTCTTTGTCAACCTGGCGTTCGGCACCTTCGTCGAGGCGGCCTATCCCTTCATGTTCGCAAGCCGCAAGGTCTTTGCCGGCTGCATCGCCGCTGCGGCGATCTCGGGTCTGGCCATCGGCGTCTTCAATGTCAAGTGCACGGCCTACGTCCCGTGCTTCGTGGCTCCCGTCGTCTCGAACGACAAGATCATCCAGACCATCCTCTGCATGGTCATCGCCATGGGACTGGCCTTCCTCTTCACGCTGCTCGCCAACATGTCCGACCGGAAAAAGGGAACTTCTGTGACCGAGAGTGACTGAGCGCACGGAGACCACCATACAGCTTTCCGCCGGGGCTTCTTCGGAAGCCCCGGCCCAGCTTGTCAAAATAGTCCTGTATGGACTTTTTTGACTGCGCTTCATCCGCCGAGCATTTTGCCATATGCAAAATGCTAAACCTGAAAAGCTTGAAAAATCAAGCTTTTCAGACGGCGGTTTATCCAACTCGAGGCGGGCCTTGCCCCCTCGAGCTCCCCCGCTGCTCTGTCATCTGACGTTTCGGCGAGTTTTTTTGACAGTCTCCGCCGGGGCTTCTTCGGAAGCCCCGGCCCTTTTATCTCACGGAGAGCAAATGGTTAACATAACAACTATTCAACAAACACAGAAAAATGACAAAAACCGTCAAAAAAGTTCCAAACCGCCAGAGGAACCCGGAAGCCGACAAGGAAGGGGTCATCACAATGCGCAGGGGATAGCCGGGAGAATTCGCCCCAAGATGTTGGGGCGGACCACAGGAAGCGGCTGGGAGGAGGTGAAATGATAAAAGGAAAAAATTTCTGAAAAAATATCAATAAAGCACTTTACATAATTTGAAAGCCGTGCTATACTGGCCGCAGACTATAAGGGGGGGTAGCAGCCGGTGAAAAAACGCCTGTTTCGCATTCTGGTCAGTACGCTTCTGATCGCCGCACTGCTGGCCGGCCTTGGTCTCCAGGCCTCCGCCGCGGGTAAGGTGGATATCAGCAAGGACGAGGTCGAATACTATGTGATCCCCTATGTGATCGTAAAGGGCGACATGCTGACCGACGTATACTGGCGCTGGGGTCTCAAATTCGAGAATTACGCCGACGATATCCGCTCGCTCAATTTCGTCGACAATCTCGATCTTCTGTATGTCGGCGCGATCTACCTCCTCCCCACCTCGGTGAACAATGTGAAGACGGAGGAATATACCAAGGTCATGGCCCACACCATGAAAAAGGGCGAGACGGCGTATGAGGTGTTTACGAGCTACGGGATCGACTACTACGAGAATCTCGGCAAGCTCAAGAGCTACAACCACGGGAATGACCTGACCAAGATCTCCGCCGGTGAAAAACTGCTTATCCCGATCATTTGATCATCTCCCAATAAACAACCGCGGAAAAGCGGGCCGGAAAGGCCCGCTTTTTCTGTTGCATTTTCAGGGAATTAAAGGTATACTGTTTCCCACTGGACAAAGAGGGGAGACTGCCATGAAACACTTCAAACGGAATACCCGGATGCTGCTTGCCGTGCTGCTGTGCGCCTCTCTGCTGTGCGGCTGCTCATCCCTGAAGCTGCCTCCGCTGCCGACGCCGACGGCTGAGACCCCGCCGCCGCAGGTGGAGGTCGTCATCCCGTCGCCGACGCCGAAGCCCACGTTTACGCCGTCGCCGACCCCGACGCCGAAACCGACGCCGACACCCGAGCCGACGCCGACTCCTGAGCCTCCGGAGAAGCCGCATGTGTTCATCACGAATGCGACCGAGCCGGAGGATATGACGCAGTACGGCGTGGCCTCTCTGATCGGTGAGATACAGACGGACAAGGGCGTGGTCGTCAAGGTCGTGGGCGAGATCCTCGACAGCGACGGCAATGTCGTGCAGGAGTATGTGGATTATCCTTACGTGGCCTATTACAGCATCGCGGGGACGGTCAACGCCGCGCTTCGCTTCGGCCAGCTTCTGCCGGGCAGATACACCTATCGCCTCACGGCGATCGCCGAGAATGAGTCCTTCTCCGACGAGCAGGTGCTGACGGAAAAGGAATTCAACGTGTTCCCCGGCTGACCGGGGCGCAGAACAGTCTGCCGCGGGGGCTCAGGCTCCCGCGGCAGCTTTGGCTTGCGGAGAGAGGAGAAGACCGTGCTGTTTTCCAATGCGAACGTATTCTTTGCCGACCGGGGCTTTGCTCCGGCCTCCTTCCGCGTGGAGGGCGGCGTGTTCACCGCCGTCCTGCCGCCGGAGACGATGGGGGAGGGCGCGGTCGATCTCGGCGGGGCCAGGGTGATCCCCGGCCTCATCGACCTGCATACCCACGGCAATTCCGGCGCGGACTTCTCCGACGGGGAGGACGATGGCCTGCGGACCATGGCCGCCTTTCTCGCGCGAAACGGCGTGACCGGCTTTCTGCCGACCTCCATGACGCTGCCCGATAAGGCGCTGCGCCGCGCCCTCGCGTCGGCAAAGCGCCTGCGCGACGAGGCGCCCGCCGGACTCTCGCGCGTGCTCGGCGTGCACATGGAGGGGCCTTTCCTGTCCGAAAAGAGGAAGGGCGCGCAGAACGCGCTCTGGCTGCGAAAGCCGGACTACGCCGCCTTTCGGGAGCTCAACGAGGACTGCGGCGGCCTGATCCGCATCGTCGATCTCGCGCCGGAGCTGGAGGGCGCCGCGGCCTTTGCGCGCGAGGCGTCGAAAGCCTGCGCCGTCTCCGCCGCGCACACCGGCGCGGACTATGAGCAGGCGGCCGCGTTTTTCAAAGCGGGCGCGCGGCATCTGACGCACCTGTACAACGCCATGACGCCCTTCGCCCACCGTGCGCCCGGCGTGATCGGGGCCGCCGCGGAGCGGGACGACGTCACGGCCGAGCTGATCTGCGACGGCCTGCATGTGCACCCGAGCGCGGTGCGCATGGCCTTCCGCCTGTTCCCGGAGCGGATCTGCCTGATCTCCGACGCCCTGCGCTGCTGCGGCATGCCCGACGGCGATTATACGCTGTCGGGACAGCGGGTCACCCTGTCCGGGGGCGCCGCGCGCCTGGCCGACGGCACGCTCGCGGGTTCCGCCGTGACGCTGTACGACTGCCTGCTGCGCGCGATCGCCTTCGGCGTTCCGGAGGCGGAGGCCATCCGCGCAGCGACCCTCAACCCCGCGCGCGTCCTCGGCTGCGATGATCGCTTCGGCTCCATCGCTCCGGGAAAAGCGGCGGACTTCGTGGTCTGCGGCGAGGGGCTAAGCCGCAGGGGGGTCTATCTCGGCGGCGTGCGGATCGCGCCGCCGACGCCGTGAAAGGGAAATCCCCGGAAAGCGCCCATATTACGGTTTTTGCACCGTGATATGGGCGCTTTTCACAAAAGTAAAGAAAAATCGATTTGTTCTTTCGTGCTTCTTGACATGCGAAAACGGTAAACCTATAATAGAGGCAGGAATCCGTTTTCCGTACCAGCAACCAGAACAGGAGGGAATGTGTATGCCAAAATATGATGCCGTAGTCATCGGCGCAGGCAACGGCGGACTTGCGGCCGCCTGCCGTCTGGCCAAGGCCGGCAAAAAGACCCTGCTCGTCGAGCAGCACAACCTGCCCGGCGGCGTCGCGTCCAGCTTCCGCAGAGGCCGCTTTGAGTTCGAGACCGCCCTGCACGAGCTGTGCGAGTTCGGCTCCGCCGACAACCCCGGCAACTGCCGCAAGACCGTCGTGGACGAGTTCGGCCTGGACATCAACTGGTATCAGGTGCCGGACAATTTCCGCGTCATCACCGTCGCGAGCGACGGCAAGACCCCGATCGACGCGACCCTGCCGTCCGGGCGCGAGAACTTCATCAACAAGATGGAGGAGTACGTCCCCGGCTGCCGCGAGTCGATCCGGAAGTTCTTCGATCTGGGCGCGGAGACGCTCGAGGCCGGCAACTATCTGACGGCCTCCGGAGGCAAGCCCGACTCCAAGGTGCTCAAGGAGAAGTATCCCAACTACCTGCGCACGGCGGCCTACCCGGTCAACAAGGTGTTCAAGGCCCTGAAAATGCCCCCGCTCGCGCAGGACATCATGAACACCTACTGGGGCTATCTCGGCGTGGACGCCGACCATCTGAGCTTCGTGCAGTATGTGAACATGGTCTGCCTCTACGTCAACTTCGGCGCGTGGATCCCGGAGAAGACCAGCAACGAGCTGACCACCGGCCTTGCCGAGCGCTTCCGCGCCATGGGCGGCACGCTGTGGCTCAACTGCCGGGCGGAGGAGATCCTGTTTGACGAAAACGACCGCATCTGCGGCGTGCGCACGACTTCCGGCGTGGTGGACACCCGCTGGGTGCTCTGCAACGCCAGCCCCACCACGGTCTACGCCAACATGATCCCCGAGCGCCTGATCCCCGAGCGGGACAAAAAGCTCCTGCCGAACCGTCCCTTCTCGGCGCGTATGCTCGTCGTGTACATGGGCCTGAACAAAACGGCGGAGGAGCTGGGGCTCAAGGACTACAGCTATTTCCTGCCTGCCTCGGCCGACAGCGTCAAGGAGTACAAAAGCCTGCAAAGGATCGAGACCAACCACTTCAACATCGCTCTGTGCTACAACGTGGTCAACCCCAAGGCCAGCCCCGAGGGCACCTGCATCGTCTCTCTGACCACGACCTACACCGCCGACTGCTGGAGCGAGGTCGAGCCGAAGGACTACGTCCGCACCAAGGAGAAGGTCGCCTCGGAGATGATCGACTGGTTCGAGCAGAAGACGGGCGTCGTCATCCGCCCGTATATCGAGGAGATCGAGATCGCCACGCCCTGGACCTTCTGCCACTACGCCAGCGTCCCCGAGGGCGCGGCCTACGGCTACGAGCTGCGCGACTGGGACAGCATGATGCCGCGCATGATGATGATGCGCGAGGAATACCCGATCAAGGGCCTCAAATTTGTCGGCGCGTCCAGCATCCGCGGCGACGGCTTCAACTCCGCCATCTTCAGCGGCGACACCATTGCCAAGCTGATGCTCGGTGAAATGAGAGAGGAGGGGATCTGAATGGCGCTTCATGTGAAGGTCGGCCTCATCGGCGCGCTGGATATGCTCAAGTTCAAAAACCTTGCCAAGGACCGGCGCGCGGCCATCGAGAAACTGCCGGCAAAGCCGCTGCCCAAGAGCTATGTGACCAATGAAAAGGCGTACTTCATGCACCCCAAGCGTCAGGTGGTGCGCATCAAGGCCATGCGTCCCAACGGCCCGGACGGCGTGACCGTAACGCTCGCGAGCCCGGACGGCTCGGCGCTCGCGCCCTTCCGCGCGGGCCAGTATATCAGCCTCAGCGTCGACGCCGACGCCAGCTCCACCACGCGCTCCTACTCCCTGTGCGGCAGCCCCGCGAGAAGCTGGCAGGGCGAGTACGACATCACCGTCAAGCGCGTCGAGGACGACGGCTTCGTCTCCAAGTTCATCCAGGACGACTGGAAGCCGGGCGTCGAGGTCGGCATCTCCGCGCCGCAGGGCCATCTGTATTACGAGCCGCTGCGCGACGAAAAGAAGGTCATCGCGCTGGCGGGCGGCTCGGGCATCACGCCCTTTGTGGGCATGGCCTACGCCATCCGCGACGGCTACGAGGACTTTGATCTGACCATCCTGTACGGCTCGCGCCGCGAGCAGGATATCCTCTACCGCACGGAGCTCGACGCCATCGCCGCTGCCTGCCCGAAGGTGCACGTCGTGCATGTGCTCTCCGACGAGAAGCGCGCGGGCTTCGAGTACGGCTTCCTCTCCGCGGAGCTGATCCGGAAATACGCGGGCGGCGAGCCCTACACGGTCTTCATGTGCGGCCCGCAGGCCATGTACAACTTCCTCGACGGCGTCGTGGAGGAGCTCGGCCTTGACCGCAAGCACGTCCGGCGCGAGCTGTTCGGCATGATCAAGGACCCCTGGAACCAGCCCGGCTATCCGAAGGGCGCCCACGCGAGGAGCTATGTCGCGAAGGTCATCATCCACGACAAGGAGTACACCATCCCCGTCTCCTCGTCCGAACCCCTGCTGACGGCCTTTGACCGCGCGGGGCTGCACACCCCGTCGCGCTGCCGCAGCGGCGAGTGCGGCTGGTGCCGCTCGCGCCTGCTCTCCGGCGAGGTCTTCGTCCCCGAAAAGACCGACGGCCGCCGCGAGGCCGACAAGGATTTCGGCTATATCCATCCCTGCTCGACCTTCCCGCTGTCCGACGTGACGGTGGAGGTCCCGGGCCAGTATCAGCATCTGTAAAACGAACGCAGCCCCGGAGTTCCGGGGCTGCGGTGCCATCGAAAGGAGGAATGACTCTTGGTTCTGACAAGCGAGCAGCAGGCGATCCTGGACGGGGCGCGCGGCGAAACGA
The DNA here is from genome assembly GCA_902802215.1 of Oscillospiraceae bacterium. GTDB lineage: Bacteria > Bacillota > Clostridia > Oscillospirales > Oscillospiraceae > Limivicinus. The sequence continues at coordinate 3,730 of CADCLH010000035.1, read as the reverse complement.
TGGCGCGCGTCATGAAGACCCTGGTCGCCTACGGCGAGGCCTTCGACGCCGAGCGCATGGTCCCGGTCACGGGCGCGTACGGCCATACGGTCATCAGCTTCGGCCTCGGCATCATGAAGCCGGTCTACGAGCTGTACGACAAGATCCTCGCCGAAAACGAGGTCAGCCGGCAGCCCTTCTCCGCCGATCCCAGACCGGCGGACATGAAGAACGTCCCCGCCAATTTTTTGCAGAACATCGTTTTTGATTTCATGTACAGCCAGCAGAAGCGCTGCGAGGAACAGCTCAAGCGCTTCGGCATCCTCTCGGACGACGCCTATACCTGCACCTGCTACCTGCCGCAGGTGGGCAACACCCCCAAGAAGGGCGAGGTGCTGAGCTGGGCGGAGAGCTCCGCCGTGGTCTACGCCAATTCCGTGCTCGGGGCGCGCTGCAACCGCAACTCCGGCATCCTCGAGCTCTTCGGCTCCATCGCGGGCTGCGTCCCGGAATTCGGCCTGCTGACCGACGAGGGCCGCAGGGCCGACTGGGTGGTGGAGCTCAAAACCGAAACCCTCCCCGACGCGCAGCTCTTCGGCTCCGCCGTCGGCATGAAGGTGCTCGAGCAGGTGCCCTATGTCAAGGGGCTCGACCGCTTCCTCGGCACGGAGCTCACGGACGAGGCCTGCACCTACCTCAAGGACTTCGGCGCGGCGACGGCCTCGAACGGCTCGGTGGGCCTGTACCACATCGAGAATCTCACGCCCGAGGCCGTGGAGCAGGGCGAGGCCCTGATCCGCGAGGGCGCGCCGGTCTACGTGGTGGACGACGCCGAGATCGAGCGGGTGAAAAACAGCTATCCCTGCATCTGGAAGGACCTGGACGCCAAGCCGAAGCTCTGCTTCCTGGGCTGCCCGCACATGTCGCTCAGTCAGCTCATCGACTGGACGCGGCGCATAGAGACCGCGCTCGAGGAGGCCGGGCAGAGGAAGGTTGTCATCCCCACGGTGTTCACGGCCGCCCCGGCGGTGCTCAAGGCCTTCGGGGAGACGGAGTACGCCAACCGCCTCAAGCGCGCGGGCGTCGTCACGAGCTCCATCTGTCCGCTGATGTACATGAACAACCCCCTCTGCAAGTCCATGCCCGTCATCACCTCCTCCAACAAGCTGCGCACCTATTCCAGCGCGCGCTTCTACCCGGAGGCGGAGATCCTGCGCATGATCACCGGGCTGAAATAGGAGGCGCAAGATGAAGAAAACCTTTCAGGGACATGTAGTCACAGCCGGCACCTGCACCGCCGAGGCGCTGGTTTCCCACGGCGGCTTCAACACCCTGGCGAGCTACCAGACCCCGATGCTGCTGGGCGACAGGCAGGTCAAATGCAGCGACCAGAACAACCCCGATCTCTATCAGAAATCCATGCTCGGCAAGGCGCTCTGCCTGCCGGAGACCATCGGCTCGACCACCGGCGGCATGGCGCTGTATACGGTCTGCGCCACCGGCAAGCAGCCGGCCTGCATGCTGTTCTCCAAGCACATCGACTCGCTGGCGGCGGCCGGGGCGATCCTCGCCGCCTTCTGGACCGACGCGAACATGCCCGTGATCGACCGTCTGGGCGAGGAATTCCTGGCCTATGTCCGGGACGGTATGACCGTGGAAGTCAAGGAAAACGGCGTGGTCGAGGTGGAGTGAGAGAAGAATCCGGTTGCACTTCCGTGCCGCCTGCTGTAAACTGAACAAGGCGTCAAAGCAAGCGGCGCTCTCCCGTTCGGGAGGGCGCCGCCGCTGCGTACCCGGAAAAACACGCCGAAATCACATCGAAAAACTACGGATCGCTACGAATACGATCTGAAAAAAGACGAGTCTTGAGGGAAAAAAGATGAGAGAATTCAGCTTTTCGTCCACCGTTTGCGACATTTCCTGTTTTGCCGAGGGACGTCTGCCCGCCCACGCCGATTTTGTTCCCTACCGAAACGACAGGGAGATGACGGCGGGGGAGTCGGGGCTGCGCATCTGCCTCGACGGGCGGTGGAGGTTCCGGTATTCCGAAAACCCCGCCTCGGCCCCGGAGGGCTTTTGGGCGGAGGACGGTGACCAGAGCGCATGGGACACGATCCGCGTGCCCGCGCACATCCAGCTCGAGGGCTGGGACAGACCCGCCTACTGCAACTACGAGTACCCCTGGGACGCGCTGGAGGAGCTGCGGCCCGGCGAGGCGCCGACGGTCTTCAACCCCGTGGCGGACTATGCGACGGACTTTGCGCTGCCCGAAGACTGGGAGGGCGGGGAGGTCTGCGTCCGCTTCGAGGGCGTGGAGAGCGGCTTTGCCTGCTGGCTCAACGGCGTGTACCTCGGCTACAGCGAGGACAGCTTCACCCCCGCGGAATTCGATCTCACGTCTGCCCTGCGCAAGGGCTCCAACCGGCTGGCGGTCCGGGTGTTCAAGTGGACGCCGGGGAGCTGGTTCGAGGATCAGGACTTCTTCCGCTTTTCTGGCATCTTCCGCAGCGTTTTCCTCTGCCTTACGCCGAAGACCGCCGTGCGCGACCTGTCCGTCGTGCCGGTGCTGACGGAGGATCTGCTTCACGGGACGGTCGAGGTCTCGGCCGAGACGAAGGGCAGCGGCACGCTGCGCCTGACGCTGACGGACGGAGAGACGGAGCTTGCAAAGACACAGGCCGCCTTTTCCGACGGCGGCGAGGCCGCGGCGGCGCTCCCGGTCGAAGCGCCCCGGCTGTGGAGCGCGGAGGAGCCGAAGCTCTACACGCTGCTTGTCGAGGTGCTGGACGAAGCCGGAGCAGTCACGGAAGTCATCCGGCAGCGCGTGGGCTTTCGGCGCTT
>CADCLH010000035.1:0-888 GCA_902802215.1 Oscillospiraceae bacterium | reverse complement strand
AGACATCGTGACGATGAAGCGGAACAACATCAACGCCGTGCGCACCTGCCATTACCCGAATCAGTCGGCCCTGTACGAGCTGTGCGACGAGTACGGCCTGTACGTCGTCGACGAGAACAACATGGAGACCCACGGGACCTGGGACGCCTTTCGGCGGGGACAGGCGGGGGCGGACTATGTGATCCCGAAGGAGCACCGGGAATTCGCCCCGCTGCTGTTCGACCGCGTCAACAGCATGGTCCGGAGGGACAGGAACCACCCCTGCATCCTGATCTGGTCCGTGGGCAACGAGAGCTTCGGCGGCAGCGTCATCCGGGACATGGCCGACCTGCTGCGGAGGCTGGACGGGCGGCGGCTCGTGCACTACGAGGGCGTGTTCAACGACCGCAGCGTCTCCGGCGTCAGCGACATGGAGAGCCAGATGTACACCCCGGCCGCCGAAGTCGAGCGCTTTCTGGCCGGGCACCCGGACAAGCCGATGATCCTGTGCGAGTACTCCCACGCGATGGGCAACTCCTGCGGCGGCATGCACAAGTACACCGAGCTGGCTGACCGCGAGCCGCGCTATCAGGGCGGCTTCCTCTGGGACTGGGTCGACCAGGCGCTTGTGAGGCGCGACGGCACATTGGGCTACGGCGGGGACTTCGACGACCGGCCCTGCGACGGGGCGTTCAGCGGCAACGGCATCGTCTACGCCGACGACCGCAGCCCGTCTCCGAAGATGCAGGAGGTCAAATACAACTATCAGAACATCTCCGTCGTGTTTTCCGACGAGGGCTTTACGGTCATCAACAAGCAGCTTTTCTGCAATACCGACCGCTATGCCGCCGAGGCGGTCCTGCTGGCCGACGGCAAGGAGCTGCTGCGCGAGGCGCTGACGATCTCCGT
>CADCLH010000034.1 GCA_902802215.1 Oscillospiraceae bacterium | reverse complement strand
CCACGCCTATCTCCGCAACTACGGCATCTGCCGTATCTGCTTCCGCGAGCTGGCGTACAAGGGCCAGATCCCCGGCGTCCGCAAGGCTTCCTTCTGATTGCGTCAGAAGAACGCTGTAGGGTCATGCCGCACCGCAAGCGGCACGGCATCGACCGACAGCATTCTTCTTCCTTTCCGATCGGAACCCGCTCCGCCGGGCTTCCAATCGGAAAGAGCGACGTCTCCGCACGTCATTGCGAGGCCCCGCAAGGGGCCGCGGCAATCCGTTCTCCCCGGCTCCCCTGAAAGGGGAGCTGTCGAGCGAAGCGAGACTGAGGGGTTTCCCAAAGCTCGCACCGGCAAATGCGGCCGATTTTTTCCGTGAGATCTGTCGATCCTGTAAAATATTGAATGTTCGGCGGGAATTGATCACTCCTGCCCGACAGATAGAGAAGCAAGCAAAACACTCCCTTCTCGTGTTTCCGCGCATGTCGGAAAGGCCCCTCATAATCGGGCAGTTTTCTGGCGTGGGAACCGGAGGGAGCATAGCGCTGTTTACAGCCCTGCAACAAGACGGCGCTTTGCTCTCCCTCCTGCGGGAATACGAGGACGGACAAAGCGAGCTTCCGCAACCCCCGTCCCCACCAAACCGAAGCCCAGCGAAGCGGGTTCGGTTTGGAAAGGAAGAAGGAGGGAGCGGATGCGGAGCTTTACCGGCGCTTACGGAAACCGGGAAAGCGGAGTGGAGCGAGCTTCTTCTGACATGACACAGAAAGGCTGCGGCCAATCAAGTATTGGCGCAGGACCTCTGTGCCGAAACCGGCACCGTCCGGTAACTCTAAACTAGGAGGATAAACCACATGCAGATCACAGACCCCATTGCAGATATGCTGACCCGCATCCGCAACGCCGGAAGCGCGAAGCATGAGTCCGTTGATGTCCCGGCCTCCAAGATGAAGAAGGCGATCGCCGAGATCCTTCTCAGCGAGGGCTACATCAAGAACTACCAGGTGATCGACGATGGCACGCAGGGCATCATCCGCATCACCCTCAAGTATCTCCCCGGCAAGGAGAAGGCCATTCAGGGCCTCCGCCGCGTCAGCAAGCCCGGCCTGCGCGTGTACGCCGGCGCTGACGAGCTCCCTCGCGTGCTCAAGGGACTGGGCATCGCCATCATCTCCACCTCCAAGGGCGTCATGACCGACAAGCAGGCCCGCAAAGAGCATGTCGGCGGCGAAGTCCTTGCGTTCGTATGGTAAGGAGGATCGACAATGTCTAGAATCGGTAGAGCACCCATCACCGTTCCCGCCGGCGTTGAAGTCAAGATCGACGAGAACAACCACATCACCGTCAAGGGCCCCAAGGGCACCGTCGAGAGGACCCTCGTCCCCCAGATGAAGATCGAGCTCGACAACGGCGTCCTGCACGTGAAGCGTCCCGACGATACCAAGGAGAACCGCTCCCTCCACGGCCTGACCCGTACGCTCGTTGACAACATGGTCGTCGGCGTGACCAAGGGCTTTGAGAAGAAGCTGGAGATCAACGGTGTCGGTTACCGCGCCGCGAAGGAAGGCAAGAATCTGGTCATGAACCTGGGCTACTCGCACCAGATCATCGTCCCCGAGACCGAGGACATCCAGATCGACGTTCCCGACGCCAACCACATCGTCATCAAGGGTATCGACAAGCAGAAGGTCGGCCAGTTTGCCGCAGAAGTCCGTGGGAAGAGACCTCCCGAACCCTACAAGGGCAAGGGCATCAAGTACGACTACGAGACCATCCGCCGCAAAGAAGGCAAGACCGGCGCCAAGTAAACGGAGGTGTGCCTGAATGATTAAGAGACCTGATACCAGAGGCCAGCGCATCAAGCGCCATCAGCGGGTACGCGGCAAGATCTCCGGCACGGCCGAGAGACCCCGCCTGAGCGTTTTCCGCAGCGAGAAGAACATCTACGCCCAGATCATCGACGACGTGGCGGGCTGCACGCTCGTCTCCGCGTCCAGCGTTGAGAAGGGCTTCGAGGGCAACGGCGGCAACGTCGAGGCCGCGAAGAAGGTCGGCGCGAAGGTCGCCGAGCGCGCCCTGCAGAAGGGCATCGAAGAGGTCGTGTTTGACCGCGGCGGCTACATCTACCACGGCCGCGTGCAGGCACTGGCCGAGGGCGCCCGCGAGGGCGGCCTGAAGTTCTGAGAAAGGGGGACAACGATTTATGGCATACAACAACGACAGGCGCGATCGCCGCAACCGGGACGAGGCTCCCTCCGAGTTCATTGAGAAGGTCGTTTCCCTCAACCGCGTCAGCAAGACCGTCAAGGGCGGCCGTGTCGCGAAGTTCTCCGCTCTCTGCGTCGTCGGCGACGGCAAGGGCCGCGTGGGCTACGGCATGGGCAAGGCCAACGAGGTCTCCGAGGCCATCCGCAAGGGCCTCGAGGACGCGAAGAAGAACATTGTCACCGTCACCCTCCAGGGCACCACGATCCCGCACGAGGTCCTCGGCGCGTTCGGCGCCGGCCGCGTGCTGCTCAAGCCGGCCCCCGAAGGCACCGGCGTGATCGCCGGCGGCGCGGTGCGTGCGGTCGTCGAGGCCGCGGGCATTTCCAACATCCGTACCAAGTGCCTGCGCACCAACAACCCCGCGAACGTTGTCGCCGCCACCATGGAAGGCCTCAAGTCTCTGCGCAACGCGTCCCAGGTCGCCGCTGTCAGAGGCAAGACTCCTGAAGAAGTTCAGGGCTAAGGAGGGCGTACAATGGCAAATCTTAGAATCAAGCTCGTCAAGAGCCTCAACGGCAGACTCGACAGCCACATTGCGACTGCCAACTCCCTCGGCCTGCACAAGATCGGCAACGAGACCGTGCAGCCCGACAATCCCCAGACCCGCGGCAAGATCGCCAAGATCGGCTATCTGCTCAAGGTTACCGAAGAATAAGGAGGGCTTTGAGAATGAATATCCATGATCTTTCTCCCGTAGCCGGCTCCACCCATGTTGACAAGCGCAAGGGCAGAGGCCATGCCACCGGTAACGGCAAGACCGCGGGCCGCGGCCATAAGGGCCAGAAGGCGCGCAGCGGCGGCGGTACCCGCATCGGCTTCGAGGGCGGCCAGATGCCTCTGGCCCGCCGCATCCCGAAGAGGGGCTTCAACAACATCTTCGCCAAGCCTCTGGATGCGCTCAACGTCTCCGTTCTCAACAAGTTTGAGGACGGCTCCGTCGTCGATGTTCAGGCGATCCTGGACGCCGGCGTCATCGCCCACTGCAAGTACGGCATCAAGTTCCTCGGCAACGGTGAAGTGACCAAGAAGCTGACCGTGAAAGCCGCTGCCTTCTCCGAAACCGCAAAACAGAAGATTGAGGCGGCCGGCGGAAAGGCAGAGGTGGTCTAAGTGCTCCAGACATTACGCAAAGCATGGAAGATCGAGGAGCTCCGCAAGAAGATCCTCTTCACTCTTCTCATCATTCTGCTTTACCGTCTTGGCAACGCCATCCCTGTCCCCTATGTGAACGTCGCTGCTTTGCAGGCCTACTTCAACTCCCTGCAAAACACCGTCCTGGGCCTGCTGAACGTCATGTCCGGCGGCGCCTTCTCCCAGGCGACGATCTTCGCGCTTTCGATCCAGCCCTACATCAACGCCAGCATCATCATCCAGCTGCTGTGCATTGCGATCCCCGCGCTCGAGCGCATGAGCAAGGACGAGGGCGAGGAAGGCCGCAAGAAGATCGCCTCCATCACCCGCTACGCCACCGTGGCCATCGGTCTGCTGCAGGGCTTCGGCTTCTACATGCTGATCAAGAACTACGGCATCCTGACCGCAGAGGCGGAGGGCAACGTCTGGGCGGCGATCGTCATCATCCTGACCTTCACCTCCGGCTCCGCGCTGATCATGTGGCTGGGTGAGCAGATCACCGAATTCGGCATCGGCAACGGCATCTCCATGATCCTGTTTGCCAGCATCATCTCCCGCTTCCCGACCGCCATCTTCACCAGCATCCGCAACATTGCCAACGGCAGCCTGCGCTGGTGGGTCGCGGTGCTGATGTTCCTCGGCGCGATCGCGATCATCATCCTGATCGTCTTCGTCAACGACGCCGAGCGCCGCATCCCGGTCCAGTACGCCAAGCGCGTGGTCGGCCGCAAGATGTACGGCGGCCAGAGCAACCACCTGCCCATGAAGGTGAACATGTCCGGCGTCATGCCCATCATCTTCGCCCAGTCCATCGCCTCGGTGCCCGCGACCATCGCGGCCTTCACCGGCAAGACGGACGGCTGGGTGAGCACCTGGTTCGGCACCAACTCCATCCCCTATGCGATCGCGTATCTGCTGCTCATCATCTTCTTCGCGTACTTCTATTCCACGATCCAGTTCAACCCGGTCGAGGTCGCGAACAACCTGAAGAAGAACGGCGGCTACATCCCCGGCTTCCGTCCGGGCAAGCCCACCAGCGAGTTTATCCAGAAGGTCCTGAACAAGATCACGCTGTTCGGCGCCATCTATCTGGGCATCATCGCGGTGGTCCCCATCCTGATCGCTCACTTCTCCAAGGAGTCCTCCCTGACGGGCGTCTCCCTGGGCGGCACCTCCATCATCATCGTTGTCGGCGTTGCGCTTGAGACCATCCGCGCCCTGGAGGCTCAGCTGCTCATGCGCAACTACAAGGGCTTCCTCGACTGAGAAAGGAGATATCCATGCGACTGATTCTCTTGGGTGCACCCGGCGCAGGCAAAGGAACACAGGCAGAAATCCTCAGCAAGCTGATGGACGTCCCGACGATTTCGACCGGGAACATCCTCCGCGCGGCGATGAAGGCCGGCACGGAGGTCGGTCTCAAGGCGAAGAGCTACGTGGAGTCCGGAAAGCTCGTCCCCGACGAGGTCATCATCGGCATCATTCAGGAGCGCCTCGCGCAGCCCGACTGCGCCAACGGCTACATCCTTGACGGTGTGCCCCGCACGATCCCCCAGGCCCAGACCATGGAGGACATGGGCATTGAGATCGACTGCGCGCTGTCCATCGAGGTCGACGACGACGTGATCGTCCGCCGCATGTCCGGCAGGCGTACCTGCAAGGAATGCAGCGCGACCTTCCATGTGGAGAACAACCCCCCGAAGGGCGAGGGCAAGTGTGATTTCTGCGGCGGCGAGCTCACGATCCGCGCGGACGACGCGCCGGAGACCGTGAAGAAGCGTCTGGAAACCTACCACCGCGAGACCGAGCCGCTCAAGGCGTTCTACGCCGAGCGCGGCAAGCTGCGTCTGGTGGACAATCAGCCCGGCATCGAAGCCACTACCGAAGCAATCCGGAGTGTTCTGGGGATCTGACATGTCGGATACGATCTACATCAAATCCGGCTCCGAGATCGAGATCATGCGCCAGGCCGCGAAGATCGCGGCGGGCGCGCGGTCGATGGGCCGTCAGGCCGTCCGCGACGGACTGACGACCCGCCAGATCGACAAGGCGGTGCACGAGTACATCGTCAAGTCCGGCGCGAAGCCGAGCTGCCTCGGATATGAGGGCTTTCCCGCCGCGACCTGCGTCTCGGTCAACGAGCAGGTCATCCACGGCATCCCGGGCAGACGGGTCGTTCATAACGGCGACATCGTGTCCATCGACCTGTGCGCGACCTTCAAGGGCTTTGTGGGCGACTGCGCGGGGACCTACCCGGTCGGGGAGGTCAGCGCGGAGGCCAAAAAGCTCATCGAGGTGACCCGGCAGGCCTTCTTCGAGGCGCTGCGCTTCGCAAAGCCCGGCTACCGCATCTCCGACATCGGCGGCGCGGTGCAGGACTGTGTGGAGGCCAACGGCTTTTCGGTCGTGCGGGACTTCGTGGGCCACGGCATCGGCCGCGGCATGCACGAGGCGCCGGAGGTGCCCAACTACCGGGCGCCGCGCACGCGGCCGAATCCGCGTCTGGTCAAGGGCATGACCATCTGCATCGAGCCGATGGTCTGCGCGGGCGACTGGCATGTGAACATCCTCGACGACGGCTGGACGGTCGTCACGGCGGACAAATCGCTTGCCGCGCACTACGAGAACACCATCCTCATCACCGACGGCGAGCCGGAGATACTCACGATGGCAGACGATATCTGACAGGAAAGCGACTGGAGGAAACTGCTTTGGCAAAAGACGATGTAATCGAACTCGAGGGCACGGTCGTGGAATCCCTGCCCAACACCATGTTCAAGGTGGACATCGGGAAAGGCCACATCATACTGGCGCATATTTCCGGAAAGCTCCGGATGAACTTTATCAGGATCCTTCCCGGCGACAAGGTCACGGTGCAGATGTCCCCCTATGACATCACCCGCGGCCGCATCGTGTGGAGAAGCAAGTAGGAGGTATAACAAATGAAAGTAAGACCTTCCGTGAAGCCCATGTGCGAGAAGTGCAAGATCATCAAGCGCAAGGGCAAAGTCATGGTGATCTGCGAGAACCCGAAGCACAAGCAGCGTCAGGGTTGACGTCAAACGAAACTCGCTCCGGTACGCTTCTTCGGTTCCGAAGAGCCGAAAAAGCTTCCCATCCGCTCCTTCCGTTTTCCTCCCAAATTCAAAGCGTACGCTTTGAATTTGAAAGATACGGGAGATGCGGAACGAGTTGCTCGTAAGACTGCCCGCGCGCAAGTCCCGCATAAACTCATCAAATCCCGCATAGACACGGAGGCTCCCTCCGGCGGGAATAAGCCCCGCGTCTGAACATGCGGCAAAAAATCTGAAAGGATGATTAAAAAGTATGGCACGTATAGCCGGCGTTGACCTGCCCAAGGACAAGAGAATCGAGATCGGACTCACCTACGTCTATGGAATCGGCAGAACCAGCGCGAACAAAATTCTGGAGATGACCGGGATCAACCCCGACACCCGCGTGAAGGATCTGACCGACGAGGAAGAGTCCAAGCTGCGTGAGTGCATCGACCACAACTTCATCGTCGAGGGCGACCTTCGCCGTCAGACCGCGCTTGACATCAAGCGCCTGACTGAGATCGGCTGCTACCGCGGCATGCGTCACCGCCGCGGCCTGCCCGTGCGCGGCCAGCGCTCCAAGACCAACGCGCGCACCCGCAAGGGCCCGAAACGCACCATCGCGAACAAGAAGAAGTAAGGAGGGATATGGATCATGGCAGCACCGAAGAAGAAAGTCAGAACGCGCCGCAGAGAGCGCAAGAACATTGAAAAGGGCCAGGTTCATATCAGCTCTTCCTTCAATAACACCATGGTCACCGTGACCGATACCCAGGGCAACGCGATCTCCTGGGCGTCCGCCGGCGGCCTGGGCTTCCGCGGAAGCAAGAAGTCTACCCCCTTTGCCGCTCAGACCGCTGCTGAGACCGCCGCCCGCGCGGCGATGGAGCACGGCCTGAAGACCGTCGAGGTCTTTGTCAAGGGTCCCGGTTCGGGCCGTGAGGCCGCCATCCGCGCCCTGCAGACCGCCGGTCTCGAAGTGACGATGATCAAGGATGTCACCCCCATTCCCCACAATGGCTGCCGTCCTCCGAAACGTCGTCGTGTATAAGAAAGGGAGGATAGACTGTTATGGCTAAGAACAGAGAGCCCATTGCGAAGCATGCCAAGTCCCTTGGCATCAGCCCCGCCACCATGGGCTATGCGAAGAAGACCACCACCCGCAACACCAACACCCAGACCCGCCGCAAGAAGAGCGAGTATGCCCTCCAGCTTCAGGAGAAGCAGAAGGTCAAGTTCGTCTACGGCGTTCTGGAGAAGCAGTTCCGCGGCTACTATGAGAAGGCCGTCCGCATGCCCGGCAAGGCCGGCGAGAACCTCCTCATCCAGCTCGAGTCCCGCCTGGACAACGTGGTGTACCGTCTCGGCTACGCGGCGACCCGCCGCGAGGCCCGTCAGATGGTCAACCACGGCCACTTCACCGTCAACGGCAAGAAGGTCAACATCCCCAGCTATCAGGTGAAGCCCGGCATGGTCGTCGCGCTGAAGGATTCCAGCCGCAGCATCGAGCGCTTCAAGCAGAACCTCGAGATCTACCACGTTGTCCCGAGGTGGCTGGAGTTTGACGAGAACAACATGATTGGCAAAGTTGTCGCAGTTCCGACCAGAGAAGACATTGATCTGCCCGTCGAAGAGCGCCTCATCGTCGAGTTGTACTCTAAGTAATACCGGAACCCTCAAATTGGTAAGCTGAATCACCGCAACTGCCCTGAAAAGGCGCAATCTTATAAGGAGGGTACAATACTTTTATGATTGAAATCAAGAAGCCGCGCATCGAGTGTATTGAGACTCCGGCGGACAGCTCCTACGGCAAGTATATCATCGAGCCTCTGGAGCGCGGCTACGGTACGACGCTTGGCAACTCTCTCCGCAGGGTACTTCTCTCGTCTCTCCCCGGCATTGCGTGCACGAGCATCCGCATCGCCGGTGTTCAGCATGAGTTTTCCACCATCCCCGGCGTGAAGGAGGACGTGACCGAGATCGTGCTCAACGTCAAGAGCATCATCGCGCGTCTGCACTCCGCCGGTCCCAAGACCGTCTACATCGAGGCCTCCGGCGAGGGTCTGGTCACCGCGGGCGACATCAAGCCCGACGCCGAGGTGGAGATCCTCAACCCCGAGCAGCCGATCGCGACGCTCGGCCCGGACGGCGCCCTGAACATGGAGCTGGTCCTCGACCACGGCCGCGGCTATGTCCCGGCGGACCGCAACAAGGACCCGCAGATGCCCATCGGCACCATTCCGGTGGACTCCATTTTCACCCCGGTGCTCAAGGTCAACTACACGGTGGAGAACACCCGTGTCGGCAACCAGACGGACTTTGACAAGCTGACCATCGAGGTCTGGACGGACAAGACCATGACCTCCCGCGATGCGGTCAGCCTCGGCGCAAAGATCCTCTGCGACCACTTCACGCTCTTCACGAATCTCTCTGACAGCCTCGGCGGCGCGTCCACCGTGGTCGAGAAGGTCGAGAAGGAGCCGGACACCATGCTCAAGATGACCATCGAAGAGCTGGATCTGTCCGTGAGGAGCTTCAACTGCCTCAAGCGTGCGAACATCAACACGGTTGAGGATCTGGTGAGCAAGACCCAGGACGAGATGATCAAGGTCCGCAACCTTGGCCGCAAGTCCCTGGAGGAGGTCGAGCACAAGCTCACGATGATGGGCCTGTCTCTCGCCAGCGACGACAACAACCAGTAATAGGAGGAACTGCAATTATGCCTGGAACCAGAAAGCTCGGCAAGACGACTTCCCAGCGCATGGCGATGCTCCGCCAGCAGGTGACCGATTTCCTGGCCGCCGGCCGCATGGAGACGACCGTGACCCGCTGCAAGGAGATCGCGCCCCTGGCCGAGAAGATGATAAGCCTCGGCAAAGAGGGCGGCCTTGCCAACTACCGGCAGGCTCTGGCCTTCATCACGCGCGAGGACGTGGCCAAGAAGGTCTTTGACGAGCTGGCCCCCAAGTATGCCGACCGCAGCGGCGGCTACACCCGCATCACCCGCGTCGGCACCCGCCGCGGCGACGCCGCCGAGGTGGCCGTGATCGAGCTCGTGTGATCCGAAACGAGAAAAATGGCTCAAAGCGCAAGCTTTGAGCCATTTTTTCGGAAAATTCTACCGCCGGTTGCGCAGTTTCCAGCCAAAGCTGCTGGCATGCAACGGCGGCAGCCTGTATAGTGGAGCCATCCAAACAACAGGAAAAGGAGAGAACACCCATGATACTGGCAGACAAGATCATCGACCTCAGAAAGAAGAACGGCTGGTCGCAGGAGGAGCTCGCGGAGAAGCTGGACGTCAGCCGTCAGGCCATCTCCAAATGGGAGAGCGCGCAGTCCGTCCCGGACCTCTCGCGCGTGATCCGCATGGCGGAGCTGTTCGGCGTGAGCACCGACTACCTTTTGAAGGACGACATGGACGCCCCGGTCCCGGCCGAGAGCGCGTCCGCTCCGGGCGGCGATGCCCGCCCCGTGACGATGGAGGACGCCAACGCCTTTCTGGCCGTGCGCGAGGAGAACGCGAAGCGCGTATCTCTGGGCGTGCTGCTGTGCATCCTCTGCCCGATCCCGGTGCTGCTGCTCCTCGCCATGGAGAAGTACGCCGCACTCGGCCTCAATGAGGCCCAGGCGGCCGCGATCTCCTGCTCGCTGCTGTTTCTGATGATCGGCGCGGCGGTGGCCCTGTTTGTCATCAGCGGCATCCGCGGCAGGCGCTTTGCGTGGCTGCGCGAGGAGCCCATCGACACGCTCTACGGTGTGGACGGCATGGTCAAGGAGCGCCGCGAGCGCTTCCACCCGAGCTTTGCCCTTCAGCTGACGCTGGGGATCGTGCTGTGCGTGCTGTGCGTGCTGCCCATCTTCGTCGCCCTCTTCGCCTTCGGCGAGGACGCGGAGGCGCCAATGGTCGCGGCTTCCGCCGCGCTGCTGGCGATGATCGGCGTCGGCGTGATGCTCATCGTGCGCTCCGCCATGGTCATGGGCGGGTTTAAGACCCTGCTCGAGGAGGGCGGCTACAGCCGCGCCGAGAAGGAGCAGTCCAAAGCGTTCGGCCCCTTCGCCGGGATCTACTGGCTCGCCGTGACGGCGATCTTCCTTCTGGTCAGCTTCCTGACCCGGCGCTGGGACGTCAGCTGGATCATCTGGCCGGTGGCGGCCATCGGCTACGCCATCGCCTTCGGCGTCATCAGGACCCTGCGCAAAAAGGAACAGTAAAGCCTCTCACAACAAAAACGGAGCGTCCGCCGGACGCTCCGTTTTTGTTACTCCACCTGCATGCCGCTTAAGTACCGCCGCAGCATGTCAAAGGCGTGGTTGCCGGCCATGCGCCGGATAAAGCTGCGCGTGCGCGTGCTGCCCATGTGCGTCTCGCGCACGAAGATTTGCCCCTCGGCGGCGAGGGCGATGAACACGGTCCCGACCTCGTGCACGCCGTCGCCGTCGGGTCCGGCGAGTCCCGTCACGCTCACGCCCAGATCGGCGCCGAGGCGCTCGCGTATGCCCTCGGCCATGGCCTGCGCGACCTCGCGGCTGACCGCGGTCTTCTCCGCAAGCAGCGCCTCCGGCACCCCCGCGAGCTCGGTCTTGACCGCGTTGGTGTAGGTCACGGCCCCGCCGAGGAAGAAGGCGCTCGCGCCGGGCAGCTCGGTGAAGCGGCGGGCGATATCGCCGCCGGTGCAGCTCTCGCAGGCGGCAAAGGTCCTGCCGTGCTCGCGCAGCAGCTTCATCACAGCCTCCTCGATGCAGTCGACGTCCTCGCCGTAGACATACTCGCCCAGCACCTGAAGCACATGCGCGCGCACGGGGGCGATCATGGCCTCGGCCTCCGCCTCGTTTTCGGCCTTCGCGGTGATTTGCAGCAGGCAGTCGCACTCCTTGGCGTAGGGGGCCATGCTGGGGTTCGTCATGGCGTTCATCTCGTCGGCGAAGAGGTCGTCGACGGCGCTCTCCCCGATGCCGAAGATGTTGAGCGAGTGCGAGACGATGGCCTCGCCGCTGAGCCGCCGCAGGTAGGGGAGGGCGGAGCGCTCGAACATGGCGCGGCACTCCTTGGGCGGACCGGGCAGCATCACGACAACCTTGCCGTCCTTCTCAAAGGCGCAGCCGGGGGCGGTGCCGCAGGAGTTGGGGAACACGGTGCAGCCCTCGGGCAGCAGCGCCTGCTGATGGGTGTTCGGCGTGAGGCCGCGCCCGGTGCGGATATACTCGTAGAGGCTCTTTTCGACCTCCTCATTCCGCACGAGCTTCAGGCCGAAGCAGTCGGCGAGCACCTGCTTGGTCAGGTCGTCGCAGGTGGGGCCGAGGCCGCCGGTGGTAATGATCACGTCAGCGCGGCCCCGGGCGATCTCGACGCACTGGCGCAGGCGTTCGGGGTTGTCCCCGACGACGCTGTGGTATTTGACGTTCAGCCCGATGCGCGAGAGCATTTCGGAGACGTCGCGCGCGTCGGTGTTGGTGACGTGGCCGAGCAGCAGCTCGGTCCCGACCGAGAGGATCTCGGCCTCGGGGGCTTTATTCAAAGTCGATCACGATCCTTTCCACGCCGAGCACGGCGTCGTTGACCAGCGCGTCGACGTCGAGGGCGGCTTCGGCCTCCTCGACCTCCGCGAGCGTGGGATGGGTGCGCGGGTGGCGCGGGGTAAAGACGGTGCAGCAGTCCTCGTAGGGGAGGATGGAGGTGTCGAAGGTCCCGATCTTTCGGGCCTGCGCGACGATCTCGCCCTTGTCCATGCCGATGAGCGGCTGGAGGATGGGCAGGCCCGTCACGGCGCGGGTGCAGGCCATGGCCTCCATGGTCTGGCTGGCCACCTGGCCGAGGTTTTCGCCGGTGACGATGGCCTTCGCGCCGTTGTCGAGGGCGATACGCTCGGCGATGCGCATCATGAAGCGGCGCATGACGAGGGTGAAGTACTCCTCGGGGCACTTGGAGCGGATCTCCTCCTGAATGTGGGTGAAGGGCACGACCTCCAGCCGCATGCGCCCGCACCAGGGGGCGAGCAGGCGGGCGAGCTCCACGACCTTCTCCTTGGCCTGCTCGGAGGTATAGGGGAAGGAGAAGAAGTGGACCGGGATGAGGCGCACGCCGCGGCGGGCGATCATCCAGCTCGAGACGGGGGAGTCGATGCCGCCGGACAGCAGCGTGACGGCGACGCCGTTGGAGCCGACCGGCATGCCGCCGGCGCCGGGCACGGGCGCGGCATGGACGTAGGCGGCGAGGTCGCGGACCTCGACGTGGACGGTGAGCTCGGGGTCGTGGACGTCGACGGCGACTTCGGGATAGGCGTCGTTGAGCGCGCCGCCGACGTACTGGCTGAGCTGGACCGAGGTCATGGGGAAGGACTTGTCCGAGCGCTTGGACTCGACCTTGAAGCTTTTGGCGTGCCGCATGGGCTCGCGCATGGCCTCGACGGCGAGGCGGGCGATGGCGTCGATGTCCTTTTCGCAGGCTCTGGCGCGGGAGATGGCGACGACGCCGAAGACCTTTTGCAGCTCCTCGAAGGCGGCGTCGAGCTCGTCGGGGTCCTGACCCTCGACGTAGACGGTGGACTGGAGCAGATAGACCCGGAAGCGGCCGATGCGGCTGAGCCGCCAGCGGATGTTGCTCAAAAGGCGCTGCTCGAAGCGGCGGCGGTTGAGGCCCT
Source organism: Oscillospiraceae bacterium (assembly GCA_902802215.1). Taxonomy (GTDB): domain Bacteria; phylum Bacillota; class Clostridia; order Oscillospirales; family Oscillospiraceae; genus Limivicinus. Next base: position 266 of record CADCLH010000034.1, on the reverse strand, counting down.
TGAGGATGATCTCCCCGAGCTTTAAGAGGATGATGTCGTTCATGGAAAACTCCTTTGCACGGGCCGCCCCGCGGCCCGGAGATAGGGATATTATACCATACGCGCACGGTGCGGATGGTATAATATGTCATGCTTTTCGGTTGCCGCTAAAGCGGCGAGAAAAGCGACTTAAATCCTATAATAACGGCGGAAACGCCGTTATTATACCACATTCCCGCCGTCTGCGCAATCTCCGCCGAACCTGCCGGCCTTCCCCTTCGCGCATC
>CADCLH010000033.1 GCA_902802215.1 Oscillospiraceae bacterium | reverse complement strand
GGGGGACGACTGCTGGACCGACCCCACGAAGCTCCAGCGTCAGGTGGACTTTCTCGAGGCGCATCCGGACTACACCGCCTGCGTCCACAACACGGAGCTGGTCAAGTACGACGGGGCGCGCGCGGACGACGACCTCATTACCCGGGATTCAGACTGCGACATGGAGTTTACCGATATCCTGCCCGGCATGAGCTACGCCTGGCACACGAGCTCCCTGCTGGCCCGGACCGACCTCTTGGCCGACCCGCCCGACTTCTACACCGTCGCCGCCGACGCGGGCTTCGGGGATTTCCCCTACGCGCTCTGGCTGCGGCTCAACGGGAAGATCCGCTTTTTAGCCCGCTTCATGTCCCGCTACCGCCTGAGCAGCAACGCCGACTCGTGGAGCGCCGATCTGGAGAAGCAGACCACGCGGCGCACGCGCTTTCAGCGCGGCGTGATCGCCATGCTGACGGTCTTTCGCGGCCATGTGACGGACGAGAAGCTGCTTCGGCTCACAGACGAATGGATCGACCGCTGGAACTTCCAGCTCCTGTACACCCTCGGCCGCGACCGCGAGCTGAGGCGGGAGCCCTACCGGGCGATCCTGCGGGAAAAGCCTCTGTCCTTCCGCGTCAAGAACCTCGTCAAATGCGCCTTTCCCGCCCTGCACCGCCTCTACCGGAAGCGGCAGGGCTACAATGAATAGGAGGTGTGAGCTTTGAAAAAGCTGCTGCTGCTCGGCGGGTCCAACTACCTGCTGCCCGTGATCCGGGAGGCCCACGCCCTCGGTCTGTACGTGATCACCTGCGACTACCTGCCCGACAACACCGCGCACAAATACGCCGACGAGTACCGCAACATCAGCATCCTCGACAAGGACGCCGTGCTGGAAACCGCGCGCGCTCTCGGCGTCAGCGGCGTCATGAGCTTCGCCTGCGACCCCGGCGTCACGACCGCGGCCTATGTGGCGGAAAAGCTGGGCCTGCCCTTCGCAGGCTCGTATGAGGCCGTCTCGATCCTTCAGGACAAGGGCCGCTTCCGCGCCTTCCTGCGCGACCACGGCTTCACGGTCCCCTGGGCGAAGCGCTACACCGGGATTTCCGAGGCCCTCGCCGACGCGCCCTTCTACCCCTGGCCGATGATCGTCAAGCCGGTCGACTCCGCCGGCAGCAAGGGCGTCACCCGCGCCGAGAGCGCGGACGAGCTGCCCGCCGCCATTGAACACGCGCTGGCCTTCTCGCACTGCGGCGCCTTCATCGTCGAGCAGTTCATCACCCAGCGCGGCTTCTCCTCGGACACCGACTGCTTTTCCGTCGACGGGGAGCTGGTTTTCTGCTCCTTCGACGAGCAGCGCTTCGACCGCAGGGCCGAGAACCCCTACACCCCCGCGGCCTACGCCTGGCCCTCCTCGATGCCCGACGAGATCCAGCGCGAGCTGAGGGGCGAGCTGCAGCGCCTGTTCCGCCTGCTCGAGCTCAAAAGCTCGGTCTACAACGTCGAGACCCGGCAGGGCACGGACGGCAAGGCCTACATCATGGAGGTCTCGCCCCGCGGCGGCGGCAACCGCCTGTGCGAGGTGCTGGAGCTCGCGACCGGCGTGCCGCTGATCCGCAACGCCGTCAAGGCCGCCGTCGGCCTGCCCGTCGACGAGCTGTGCGATCCGGTCTACCGCGGCCACTGGGCCGAGGTCATCCTCCACAGCGATCGGGAGGGCGCCTTCTCCGAGCTGTGGATCGACCCCAAGGTTCGCCCCTTCGTCGTCGAGACCGACCTCTGGGTTTTCAAAGGCGACCGGGTCGAGCGCTTCAGCGGGGCCAACAAGGCCGTCGGCACGCTGGTGCTGAACTTCCCCGACCGCGCGACCCTTGAAACGACCATGTCCGATGACGCCTGGTACCGGGTCGTCACCGCAGAAGAATAAACAGACAGGAGACATATTCATGAAGAAGCTTTTGATGCTCGGGACCAGCTACGGGACCTGCCTGATGCTCGAATACGCCAAAAGTCAGGGCGTGTACACCATCGTGACCGACTACAACGAGCCGGAGCACTCCCCCGGCAAGCAGATCAGCGACGAGTACTGGATGCTCAACACCGGCGATCTGGACGCGCTGGAGGCCAAATGCCGCGAAGAGGGCGTCAACGCCGTGGTCTGCGGCATCAGCGAGTTCAACCTCGAGATGTGCATGGAGCTGTGCAGGCGTCTGGGCCTGCCCTGCTACTGCACGCCCGAGGCCTGGCACTACTCCCGCGACAAGGTGGACTACAAGGCCCTCGCGACCGCGGTCGGCGCGCCGCTCGCCACCGACTACTATCTCTCCGACCCGCCCACGCGCGCGGAGCTGGACGCGGTCAAATACCCCGTGGTGGTCAAGCCCGTCGATCTCAGCTGCAACCGCGGCATCAGCTACGTCCACAATGAGGAGGAGCTGCTCATCGCCTGCGACTACGCCCGCTCCATGTCCAAGAGCCGCAAGCTCGTCATCGAGCGCATGCTCCACGGCGAGGAGTGGTACGGCGTCTACGCGCTGGCGGACGGGCAGGTGAGCCTGCTGGGCCTGTGCGCCATGTACGCCGAGCCGGGCTTCCCCAAGTTCTGCTACTCGATCACCTCCACGCTCTCCAACCATGTGGAGGACTTCTGCCGCGAGATCAACCCCCACATCGAAAACGTGCTCAAGGCCGTCGGCTGCCGCGAGGGCTACGCCTGGACCCAGGCCATGCTGGACGAGGACGGGCACTTCTACATCCTCGAGATGGGCTACCGTCTCGACGGGGACATGATGTTCGTCCCCTTCAAGGACCTGCTGGGCTTCGACACGATCGCCTGGATCGTGGACTACGCCCTCGGCAGGCATAACGATCCCGCGCAGCTTCCCCCCTCGCAGCAGAAGGCGTTCACGCGCTGCGCCACCAGCTACATGCTCTGGACCGACGATCGGGGCGGCACCATCGCCTCCATCGAGGGTCTGGACGAGGTGAAGTCCTGGCCCGGCGTGGTCGTGGACTCTCTGGCCGCCCCGGGCGATCCGATCCGCCCCTACGGCCCGCTCGGCTGCATCCTCTTCACGACCGACGACTGCGAGGAGATGATCGCGCTGATCCAAAAGGTCAACGAGACCGTCCGCATCCTCAACACCGACGGGCACGACGTGCTCATCCGCTACACCGACTTCGACTATCTGCGTCGCACCTACCGGGAAGGCCTTGAAGGGAAATGATGCCTTATGGAAATGTTCAACTCTGTCGTCTATTGGATCGGCTCGCTGATGACCGCGGTCTGCATCATCCTCTGCCTCGTCCTGTTTTTCGCCTGCAAGAGCAGGGATGAGAAGGGCCGGCGCATCGAGCTCGACTGCAATACGCCCGAGGCGCCGTGGCCGCTCGGCCTGTGGATCGCGGGCGTCTTCGTCGCGGGCACCGGCGTCGCGCTGATGTACGCGCCGGCGGATCTGGTCGGCTATATCAAGGAGGGCCTGAACCCGATCGAGTCCATCACGATGGTCTCGCTGTTAAACGGCGCGCCGGTCTGGGCGCTGTACTCGGTCATGGGCCTGTGGTACATGAAGCACATGGACTCGAAGATCGGCAAGCTCGCCGCCATGCTCTCCACGGTGCTCGGCATGTCCATCTCCCTCTGGACCGGCATGAACACCGTCGCCCGCTTCATCGGCCTCAGCTTCCCCGGCCTCAAGTTCCTGCTCGCGGCCATTACGGTCTCGGTGGCCATGATCTCCGCGCGCAACAACCTGCTCAAGGGCATGTCGAAGCTCGCCTTTCTGGTGTTCTTCGTCGCGTTCCTGGCCGTCCTGTCCACGCCGCTGACCGACTTCGCGTTCAGCCCCATCACGGGGCGCATCACCGGCAATTTCTGGCGCGAGTACTTCTGCGGCGCGACCGCGGCGAGCTGGATCTTCTGGTTCCTCTCCTGGACGCCGACGGTCTCGCGCTGGCTGGCGCACATCTCCAAGGGCCGGACCATGAAGGAGTACATCGCCGGCACGATGCTCCTGCCGACCCTGCTGGCCGCCGTCTGGATGTGCGTCTCGTGGATGTATCAGGACGTCATCATCAGCTTCAACCTCAAGGAAAACATCTCCTCCTTCATCCCCTGCGTGATCTTCATCATCTCCGGCATCCTCTTCATGACCGGCACGCTGGACTCCGACTGCAAGGTCTTCACCGAGGACCTGTCGTTCCTGAGCCGCGGAAAGATCGAGGCCCGGGCCGCGATCCCCTACTACGGGCTCTTTGTGCTCTTTGTGTTCAGCCTCTTCATCTCCGGCATCATCCGCAAGCCCTTCGCCTTTAACGAGTACTCCTCGCTGATCTTCATGCCGCTGATGGTCATGAGCGTCGCGGAATGCGTGAAGATCGTCAAAAAGCGCTGAGGGCGGCATACGAAAGAAGGTTTGAAACCGTGTCTGAAATCATCAACGTCACCCGCTCCTCCCTCCCGGAGTTCGACGAGTATTGCGCGGAGATCCGCGGCATCTGGGACAGCCACTGGCTGACCAACATGGGCGAGAAGCACGAAAAGCTCGAGCGCGCGCTGGAGGACTATCTCGGCGTGCCCCATGTAAGCCTGCTCACCAACGGTCATCTTGCGCTCGAGACCATACTCCAGGCGCTGGAGCTGCACGGGGAGATCATCACCTCGCCCTTCACCTTCGCCTCCACGACCCACGCCATCGTCCGCTGCGGCTGCACGCCGGTCTTCTGCGACGTCGACCCCGTGACGTACACGATGGACCCCGCGAAGATCGAGGCGCTGATCACCGACCGCACCGTCGCCATCCTGCCCATCCACGTCTACGGCAATCTCTGCGACACCGAGGCCATCGAACGCATCGCGAAGGCGCACGGGCTGAAGGTCGTCTACGACGCGGCCCACGCCTTCGGCGTGACGAAGGACGGCGTCAGCTCCGCCTGCTTCGGGGACGCCTCGATGTTCTCCTTCCACGCCACCAAGGTCTTCAACACCATCGAGGGCGGCGCGCTCTGCTATCAGGGCGACGCCCTGCGCCAGCGCATCAGCGACCTCAAGAACTTCGGCATCCACGGGCCCGAGGAAGTCCCCTTCGTCGGCGGCAACGCCAAGATGAACGAGTTCTGCGCGGCCATGGGCCTGTGCAACCTCCGCCATCTGGACGAGTGGCTCGCCGAGCGCCGCGCCGTGGTCGAGCACTACCGCGCCCGCCTCGGCGGCGTGCCGGGGCTGAAGCTCAACGCGCCGCAGCCGGGCGTGCGCTCGAACTACGCCTACTTTCCCGTGGTCTTCGACGGCTACCGCTACACGCGCGACGAGGTCTTCGCCCGTCTGGGTGAGCATAATATCGTCGCCCGCAAGTACTTCTATCCGATCACCAACTCCTTCGACTGCTACCGGGGCCGACCGGGCTTCGACCCGGACGCGACGCCCGTCGCCAAATACATGGGCGAGCGGGTCCTGACCCTGCCGCTGTACGCGGGCCTTTCGCCGGAGGACGTGGACCGCATCTGCGACATCATCTTGAGCTGAAATCAATACACGACAAAGCCCGGGGCTTCGGCCCCGGGCTTTCAATGTGTAGACAACCCCCGGTATCTGTCATCTCGAGCGGAGGCGCAGCCGGAGTCGAGAGATCTAATCCGTTGGAAAACCATACTTTATAGATCTCTCCGCTCGCTTCGCTCGGTCGAGATGACATGGTAAGGGTACTATGTCATTCGCTTGTCTGTTTATCTCCTGTTGTACGCCTCGACGGCGGCCTTGAGGATGTCGATGGCGCGCTCGATGTCGGGCGCATTGATCGTATAGGCCAGACGGATCTCGTTGCGGCCGCGTCCCGGCGTGCCGTAGAAGGGCTCGCCCGGGGCGAACATCATGGTCTCGCCGTTGTCGTCGAACTCGCGCAGCATCCAGGTCTGGAACTTGTCGGCGTCGTCGATGGGCAGGGCGCACATGACGTAGAACGCGCCCTTCGGCGTGCTGCATACGCAGCCCGGGATCGCGGCGAGCTTTCTCACGCAGGTGTCGCGGCGCAGGCGGTATTCGTCCCGCACGGCGTCGAAGTAGGACGGGTCCATGTGGTACAGCGCCGCCGAGGCGATCTGCTCCACGGTCGGGGAGGCCAGACGGCACTGGACCCACTTCATGACCTGGGCCATGAAGGCCTTGTTCTTGGAGATGACGACGCCCACGCGCGCGCCGCAGGCGGAGAAGCGCTTGGACACCGAGTCGATCACCACGACGTTGTCCTCATAGCCCTCGTATTGCAGGCCGCTCAGCAGCGGCTCGCCCGCGTAGACGAACTCGCGGTAGACCTCGTCGCAGATCAGGAAAAGGTCGTGCTCCTTCGCGATGTCGAGCATGAGCCTGAGCTGCTCGGGCGTGAGCACCGCGCCGGTGGGGTTGCCGGGGTTGGTGACGAACAGGGCGCGGGTGCGCTCGTTGATGCAGGCCTCGACGCGCGCGCGGTCGGCGTAGAAGTAGCCCTCCTCCACGAAGGTGGGCACCGGGTGGATCTTCGCCCCGGCGAGGGTCACGGAGGTGTGGTAGTTCGGATAGAAGGGCTCGGGGATGACGACCTCGTCCCCGTCGTCCAGGATCGTGGCGAAGACCATTTGCAGCGCCTCGCTGCCGCCGTTGGTGGGCAGGATGTGGCCGCGCTCGAGCTCCACGCCGATGCCGCGGTAGTAGTCGCGCACCGCGTCCAGCAGCACGGGCACGCCGGGGGCCGGCGCGTAGGAGACCACGGGGTCGGCGAAGTCGCGCAGCGCCTGATAGAAGGGCGCGGGCGTCTCCACATCGGGCTGACCGATGTTCATATGGTAGATCTTGATGCCGCGGGAGAGGGCCTCGTTGGCCAGCGGATTGAATTTCCGCATCGGCGACAGGCCGCAGCGTTCCATCTTGGATGACATTTTCATAGCTTCAGCGCCCCTTTTCGGTTTGATGATATACTTTATCATTTTCTCCGCATCTATTCAAGATGCCGCGCAAAAAATAACACACGCCCCCGGCGGATTGACAGAGCGCCGCGCATGTGGTAGAACAGGGTATCACCGGAAAGGACAGGACACAACATGGGCGTATTATCGAATCTCGAACCGAAGGACGTTTTCTCGTATTTTGAATATCTGAGCTCGGTGCCGCACGGCAGCGGCAACACGAAGCAGGTCAGCGACCTGTGCGTGCGCTTCGCCAAAGAGCGCGGCCTGCGCTGCCGGCAGGACGCGCTGAACAACGTGATCATCTGGAAGGACGCCTCGCCCGGCTGCGAGCAGGCCGCGCCCGTCATCCTGCAAGGCCATCTCGACATGGTCTGCGCGAAGGCCGACGGCTGCCCGCTCGACATGGCGCGCGAGCCGATCCGGCTCCGCACCGACGGGCAGAGCGTCTGGGCCGAGGGGACGAGCCTCGGCGGGGACGACGGCGTCGCCGTCGCCATGGCGCTGGCGGTGCTCGCGGACGACAGCCTGAAGCATCCGCCGCTCGAGGCCGTGTTCACGGTCGACGAGGAGGTCGGCATGGACGGCGCGGCGGGGCTGGACTGCTCGGACCTGAAGGGGCGGCTTCTTCTCAACATCGACTCCGAGGTCGAGGGCGTGTTCACCGTCTGCTGCGCGGGCGGGCTGCGGCTCGACTGCGCGCTTCCCGCCGTCTCCCGCCCGCTGGACGGGGAGCGCGGCTTTATGCTCTCGATCACGGGGCTGCTCGGCGGCCACTCCGGCGTGGAGATCGACAAGGGCCGCGCCAACGCGAACCACCTCATGGGCCGCGTGCTGTACATGGCCCGCGACGCCGTCCCCGACCTGCGTCTGGCGGGGCTGCGCGGCGGCCAGTTCGACAATGTGATCTGCCGTGCCTGCGAGGCGAAGGTGGCCGTGCCCGCCGCCGACGTCCCGGCCTTCGAGCGCTTTGTCGAGGACTTCGCGGCCGTGCTGCGGACCGAGTACGCCGCAGGCGACCCCGATTTGAGCCTGAAAAGCGCGCCCTGCGCGGTCGAAACGGCGCTCTCCGCCGACGACACCGCGCGCCTGACGGAGCTTCTGTTCCTGCTGCCGCAGGGCGTGCAGGAGCGGAGCCTCGACTTCCCGGGCCTGACCGAGACCTCGCTCAACCTCGGCATGCTCTCTCTGAGCCCGGAGGGCCTGCGCTTCACCTACTCGCTGCGCTCGTGCGTGGACTCGCGCAAGGAGCTGCTGCGCCGCCGGGTCCGCGCCGCGGTGGAGCGCGCGGGCGGCACGGTGTCCGAGCGCGGCAATTACCCGAGCTGGCAGTACCGGCGCGACTCCGCGCTGCGCGCGCTGGTGCTCGACGCCTGGCGCGCGGTCAGCGGCAGCGAGGGCCGGATCCACGCGACCCACGGCGGGCTCGAGTGCGGGCTGTTCATGGGCAAGCTGCCGGGTCTGGACGCCGTGTCCTTCGGCCCGGATCTGACCGATATCCACTCCGCGCGCGAGCGTCTGGACGTGGCCTCCGTACAGCGCGTCTACGCGCTGGTGCGCGAGATCCTGAGACGGCTTGCGGAATAACAGGACATCTTTCCCCCGGCGGAAGCCTCTGCTCCGCCGGGGCTTTTCTTTCCTCCGGTTTTTTGCTACAATGGCGGCGAAAGGATGGGATCGTATGCTGCGCTTCTTCATCGGCCGAGCCGGGACGGGCAAGACCGCCGCGGTCATCGCCGAGATCAAGAAGAATATGACGAGACCCGACGGCCGCGACCTGCTGCTCGTGCCCGAGCAGTACAGCCACGAGGCCGAGCGCGAGCTCTGCCGCGCCTGCGGCGACCGGCTCTCCCTCACGGGGGAGGTGCTGAGCTTCTCCGGCCTGCAGCGGAGCATGGCCGCCCGCCTCGGCGGGGCGGCGCTGCCCTGGCTGGACAAGGGCGGGCGCATGCTGTGCATGGCGCTGGCCCTGCACGGCGTCGGGGCGCGGCTGCGCGTCTACGGCGCGGCCCAGTACCGCCCGGAGCTGCAAGCCATGCTGCTCTCGGCGGTGGACGAGCTCAAAAGCGCCTGCGTCGACAGCGAGGCGCTTCTGGAGGCTGCGGGCGGCTGCGGCGGCGGGCTTGCCGACAAGCTCGCCGACCTCTCGCTGGTGCTCGAGGCCTACGACAGCGTGGTCGCCAACGGCCGGGCCGACCCCGCCGACCGGCTCACGCTGCTGGCCCGCCAGATCGACGCGGGCGGCCTGCCCGAGGGGGCGCGCGTGTACGTCGACGGCTTCATCGACTTTACGCGTCAGGAGCAGGAGGTGCTCTTCGCCATGCTGCGGCAGGGCGTGGAGCTCACGGTCTGCCTGACGCTCGACTCCTTTTCCTCCGACGACGAGGTCTTCGCCCTCTCGCGCCACGCCGGACGTGCCCTGGCCGACTATGCCCGCGCGCTCGGACAGACGGTCAAAACCGTGCCGCTCGAGGGCGGCCGCTCCGACGCGCTGCGCTTTTTCACCGAACAGATGTTCCGCTATTCCGACGCCGTGTGGGACGGCGAAGCGCCCGTCCGCCTCTACCGGGCCGAGAGCATGGCCGCCGAGTGCGAGCAGGCCGCGGCCCTCTGTCTCGAGCTTGCGCGCGACCGGGGCTGCCGCTGGCGCGACATTTCGATCGTCGTGCGCGGCTACGAGGACTACCGCGCCCTGCTGGAGAGCGTGTTCCGCCACTACGGCGTGCCGCTGTTCACCGCCGCGCGCTCCGATCTGATGCAAAAGCCCCTGCCCGCCCTGATCGCCTCGGCCTATGAGATCGTGCGTGGCGGCTGGGCGCTGGACGACGTGATGGCCTACCTGCGCACGGGCCTTGCCGGGCTCGACGAGTCCGAGTGCGACGAGCTCGAGCGTTATCTGTACAAGTGGCAGCTGCGCGGCGGCGCCTGGGAGCGCCGGGGCGACTGGCGTCAGCACCCGGACGGCTACGGCGCGGAGTTCACCGAGGAGACGGAAGATCGCCTCAGCCGCATCAACGCCCTGCGGCGGCGCGTTTCCGGGCCGCTCACGGCCTTCTCCCGCGCTGTAAAGGAGGCGGAGACCGCGCGCGCACAGGCGCAGGCCCTGTCCGGCCTCTTTGCCGCGCTGCGCCTGCCGGAGACGCTCTCCGAGCGCGCCGGGGAGCTCATGCGCCTCGGCCGGGAGCGCAGCGCCGCCGAGACCCGCCAGCTCTGGGACCTGTGCGTCGGGGCGCTCGAGCAGGCCGCCGCCATCCTCGGCGACGCCTCCATGGACGGCGAGAGCTTTGCGCAGCTGTTCACGCTGATGCTCTCCCGCTACGACGTCGGCACCATCCCCGTCTCCCTCGACCGCGTCAGCGCGGGCGACTTCGACCGCAACCGCCGCCGGAACGTGAAGCATCTGATCGTCCTCGGTGCCTCGGACGAGCGCCTGCCGCGCGCCGAGGAGGGCGGCGGCGTTTTCTCCCCGGACGAGCGGCAGCGTCTTCTGGAGCTGGACATCGACCTCGGCGCCGGGGGCGACAACGAGCTCTGGCGCGAATTCTCGCTGATCTACCACACGCTGAGCCTCCCCTCCGAGAGTCTGACCCTGCTCTGCCCGCTCGCGGACGCGGACGGGGCGGCAGTGCGTCCCGCGTCGGTCTTCCGCCGCGCGCAGGCGCTTTTCCGTCTGCCGGTGCGCATCGTCGACCTCACCGACGCCCGCATGTCCGCCCCGGCTCCGGCCCTCTCCCTCGCGGCCGAGGCCATACGCGGCGCGGGCGGGCGCGAGCAGGCGGCGCGCGAATACTTCGCCGAGACCGACCCCGCGCGCATGGGCGCGCTCGAGCAGGCGGCCCACGCCGTGCGCGGCAGCCTCTCGCGCGCCGCGGTCGAACGGCTCTACGGCAGCAGGCTGAGGCTCAGCCCCTCGCGCATCGAGAAGTTCGCCTCCTGCCGCTTCGCCTATTTCTGTCAGTACGGCCTGCGGGCAAAACCTTACGAGCCCGCGGGCTTCCGCCCTCCCGAGATGGGCGTGTTCCTCCACTATATCCTCGAAAACACCGCCCGCGAGGTGCACACGCGCGGCGGCTTTCGCAGGGTATCCGACGAGGAGCTGACCGAAATCGCCGACACGTACATCGAGCGCTACATCCACGACGAGCTCAACGATTTTCAGGAAAAGAGCCGCCGCTTCCTCTACCTCTTCCGCCGCCTGCGCGACCACGTCCGCCGCGTCGTGCTCGATATGGCCGCGGAGCTGCGCCGCTCGGACTTCGAGCCGCTGGACTTTGAGCTGGACTTCTCCAAAGCCTCCGACATCCCGCCCGTCGAGCTCGGCGAGCTCGGCGGCAGCCTCTCGCTGAGCGGCGTGGCCGACCGCGTCGACGGCTGGCTGCACGGCGGGAAGCTCTATCTGCGCGTGGTGGACTACAAGACCGGGCGCAAGGAGTTTTCGCTCAGCGACGTCTGGTACGGCCGGAACCTCCAAATGCTGCTGTATCTGTTCACCCTCGCCGACGGAGGCGGCGAGCGCTACGGGAGCGAGATCGTGCCCGCGGGCGTCGTGTACATCCCCGCCCGCAGCCCCATGCTCTCCGCCGCGGGACCGACGGACGACGCGGAGCTGGACGCGGCGCGCGCCAGGGAGCTGCGCCGCAGCGGCCTCGTGCTCGACGATCCCTCGGTGATGGAGGCCTGGGAGCACGGCGAGGACAAGCGCTACATCCCCGTGAAATTCAAAAACGGCGCGCCCGCGTCCGACGCGCTGGCCGATCTGGAACGGCTCGGCCTGCTGTCGCGGCACATCAAGAAGGAGCTCGGCGGCATGGCAAAACAGCTGCGCGCCGGGAGCATCGCCGCCGACCCCTGGTACCGCAGCCGACAGGACAACGCCTGCCTGAACTGCGATTACGCCGCCGCCTGCGCCTTCCGCGACGGGCAGGGCGGCGAGCAGAGCCGCTATCTCGCGAAGCTCAGCACCGAGGAGGTCTGGGCGAGGATGGAGGAGGTCGATCAAAATGGCTGAGTTTGTCCCCACCCCCTCCCAGCTGGAGGCCATAACGCTCCGGGGCCCGGCCCTGCTGGTGGCCGCGGGCGCGGGCAGCGGCAAGACAAGGGTCCTGACCGAGCGCGTGCTGCGCGCCGTCTGCGATCCGGACTCTGGCGCGGAGCTCGACAGCTTCCTTGTCATCAGCTTCACGCGCGCCGCCGCGGCCGAGCTGCGCGGGCGCATCATGGAGGCGCTGGCGGCGCGGCTCGCCGCCGACCCCTCGAACCGCCGCCTGCGTCGGCAGAGCGCCCTGCTTTCGCGCGCGCAGATCGGCACCATCCACGGCTTCTGCGCCCAGCTGCTGCGCGAAAACTGTCAGGCCGCGGGCCTCGCCCCGGACTTTTGCATCCTCGACGAGGACCGCGCCCGCGCCATGCGCTCAAACGCGCTCGACCGCGCGCTCGAGGAGGCCTACGACGGGATCGACAAGGACCCCGACTTCCGCCTGCTGGCCGACACCGCGGGCGAGGGCCGCGACGACCGCGCGCTGGCGGAGCTGGTGCTCAACCTCCACAGCCGCATGCAGTGCCACGCCCGGCCCGAGCGCTGGGCGGAGGAACAGACCGCGCTGCTGGACGCCCCGTTTTCCGACGCGGGCGAGACCCCCTGGGGCCGCGAGCTGCTGGATTGGGCCAAAGCCCTCGCGGACTTCCACGCCGCCGAGCTTGAGGCGCTGATCGGGGAGATGGACGCCTGTGAGAAGATCCGCGCCGCCTACGCCGACCACTTTTCCGAGCTTGCCGCCATGCTGCGCGCGCTCTCGCGCCGCCTCGCCCTCGGCTGGGACGAAGCCTGCGGCGTCCTGCCCTTCGCCGCGCCGCGCCTGCCGGCGCTGCGCAATTCGCCCGATCCGGAGCTGTCCGAGCGTCTCAAGAGCCGCCGCAAGGCCGCGCTCGACAGCATGAAGGGCCTCTCGGCGGTCTTCACCGCTCCATCGGACACGCTGCTGCGGGATATGGCCGCTGCCGCTCCCGCCATGCGCTCTCTGCTGCGCCTGACGCTGCGCTTCGACGCGCTGTACACGCGCGACAAGCGCTCGCGCTCGCTTTTGGATTACGCCGATCTCGAGCATCTGGCGGCCAGGCTCCTGCTGGATGAAAACGGCGCGCC
>CADCLH010000032.1 GCA_902802215.1 Oscillospiraceae bacterium | reverse complement strand
CCCGAAACGGGGCTGCCCGAGACTGACAATCGTTTATTTCTTTCTCACCGGATAGCAGATCTCCGTCACGAACTTGTCCGGGTTCTGCGTCTCGTGCGGGCTGACGTGGTAGATGTTGAACATCGGCTCCGCGGGCTCGTACCCGTTGGCCTCCATCCAGGCGATGACCGCCGCGTAGACGTCCGTGATCTGCGTGTAGCTGCCCTGATAGGTGCAGCTTGCCACCGTCACCTCCGGCAGGGTGCGGAACTTCACATGCTCCGTGTCGGGATAGCGGCCCTTCACGGTTTTCCACGCCATCATTTCCACGTTTTCCTCTTTGTACTCGCCGTCGAGATAGGTCACCGCGCAGAGGCAGGGCTCGTCCTCCACGAGATTCATCCGGCAGGTCTCCTCCGCCAGCCTGCCCCAGATGATCCCCTCGTCCTCGTAGCGGGGGATGGTCATCCGGATCGTTGCCGCGTAGCGTTCGGGAATGGTCTTGATCGAAACCTTGTAATGCATAGCTTCTTCCTTTCTCAGCCGTTTTCGGGCCGCGTCCAGAAGCGTCAGCCTGTACTCCGTCTCCCTTGACAGGGCTTCCAGCTCCTTTTGCCGAGCGGAAAAGAACTTCTCCATCTGCTCCCGGTCGTCGTAGACTTCAAGGATTTTGATGATATCGGAAAGAGAGAAGCCCAGCTCCTTCAGCGCGGAAATGCGGCCCGCGGTCGGAAGCTGATCCTCCCTGTAATATCGGTAATCCGTGAAGCGGTCGATCCGGGCCGGTTTCAGAAGGCCGATCTCATCATAGTGGCGGAGCATTCGGACGCTGATTCTGGACAGCTTTGAAAATTCTCCGATTTTCAGCATGGCGGTACCTCCTGCTGCATTCTTCTTTTGAGCTCGGGGCTATTGTAATGCCTGACACCGTGTGAGAGTCAAGAGCTTTTTTCAGACAGGAGGAAACAATACCCGGCGCGAGCGTCGCGGAGGGTTTGCCGCCGGCCTTGCGCTGCGATCCCCGGACGGCTTTTCCGGGATGGAATCAATGAAACACCGGAGGAGGAATGGACATGATCACAACCCTCGCCGTTTTGGCCTACGTCTGCGCGCTGTCGCTGTTCTTTGTCATTGTGATCCCGCCCCTTGCGCCGACGAAGCTCTTTATGCGCTTTTTGCCGCAGGACATTCGGGACGCGGCGAAGGATCACCCCGATCCGCCGAGGGAGCGGCGCATCCTCGGCTATCTGCTCACCGCGGTCGTCGCCATAGCGTATGTCGGCGGGATCGTTCTGATCGGCGCGGACGCCCTCCGTCACGGCTGCGGATTCTGGCGGATCTTCGGGCGGTATCTGCTGTTTATGGTCGGGTACAAGGTCTTCGATATCCTCGTACAGGATCAGTATATCGTGATCAAGAAGAAGTACTTTGTCCGCTTCTTCCCCGAGACCAAGGACTGCAAAAGCTGGGACGACCGCAGCTTCAACAGGAGCAATCAGCTCAAGCGCCTGATCGCGTTTCCCTTCGTCTGCGCCCTGCTGGCGGGGATCACGCTTTGGGTCGGCAGATAAGAAAATGAATATTATGGAGGTTGCTTTATGAAACCGGATTACAAAAACTGGATGCCGAAAGGCATGGTGCTCGGCACGCTGGCGGGCTCGGCCGGGTGCTTCGGACTGGCCGCCGTCTGCGGCTGTACGGGGCTTATCAAAAACGAGACCGCGAGAACGGCGGCGACGGGCGTTCTGCTGGCCGCGGGCGCGGCAGCGGGCGGCGCCGCGCTGTGGATGGAGCTGCTGTACCGCGCCTTTTCCTACGACGGGAAGCGGCAGATGTCGCGGCAGGTCATCGAGGGGATCGCCGACTTCGTGACGCTGCCCGAGGGCGGCATCGGGCTGGACGTGGGCTGCGGGAGCGGCGCGCTGACCATCGCCTGCGCCAAACGCAATCCGCATGCCCGGTTCGTCGGCGTCGACCGCTGGGGCAAGGAGTACGCCTCCTACAACAAGCCGCTGTGCGAGGCCAACGCCAAAGCAGAGGGCGTTTCCAACACCGAGTTTCGGCAGGGCGACGCGCTGAAGCTGGATTTCCCGGACGAGAGCTTCGACGCCGTCACCAGCAACTACGTCTATCACAACATCCCCAGCCGCGACCGGCAGACGATTCTTCTCGAAACGCTGCGGGTGCTGAAAAAGGGCGGGACCTTCGCGCTTCACGACATTTTCTCGAAGGCCAGATACGGCGATATGCAGGCTTTTGTTGACAAACTCCGCAAAATGGGCTATGAAAAGGTCGAGCTGATCGACACCACGAACGGAAAGTTCATGTCCCCGTGGGAGGCCGGGTGGATGGCCCTCTCCGGCTCCGCGCTGCTGGTGGGAAAGAAATAAGGAACAGGAGAACTGTTGATGAATACCGCGGAAAAGATCATGAAAAAGAAGGCCGTCATCAAGGCCGAGATGGACAAGGCTCTGCCGAAACCCCAAAGCGACGCGCTGTGGCGGGAGGCGACGGCGAAGCTCGACGGCCTTCTGGCCCGCTACAGCGCGCTCCCCAAGGGCGTGCACATGCATACGGACAGCCGCATCCTGCCGTCCGCGGCGATCTATCTGACCGTGAAGGAGGCCGTCGGAGCGGAGAAGGCGTATCGGATCATCGAGGACGCCGCCGTTCATGGCTGCGCGGTGATCGAAAGAAAGCTTCAGAAGCTCATGAAGCTGCCGGGGATGCCGGGCCTGTTCCTCAAGGCCTGGGACCCGATGACAAAGAAGCTGTTCGGCGCGGGCAACGGCTTTCAGAACGTGTTCTATCCGAAGAAGAAGGGCGAATACCGGATGGACGTCACCGCCTGTCCGTACTGCCGCACCTTTACGGAGCTGGGCTGCCCGGAGCTTACGAAGATCTTCTGCGAAAACGACGAGCGTATCTACGGCCGTCTGCCGGGGCTGCGCTTCGAGCGGACGGGAACGCTCGGCAAAGGGGCCGGGCGCTGCGATTTTTGCCTCAGGAAGATATAATATATACCCTCTGAGCGTTCTGCTCAGAGGGTATCCTTTCCGGCGCCGATCGGCAGGTCCGGCGATAACGGCCCTCATACCCCGGCGCTGCTTCACATATACATGTCTCAGGCAAAACACGGGATCAACCGTGCGGGGGAGTGGTGTATGTGCAAAGCAGCTTAGAGGAGCGGGCCTGTGATCTGGCCGTATACATCATCGAAAACAGGGCGACCGTCCGCGCCGCCGCAAAGCAATTCGGCGTGAGCAAGTCGACGGTCCATAAGGATCTGACCGAGCGGCTGCCGCATGTCAATCCCGGCCTGTATCGGCAGGTGCGGGTTCTGCTGGATCTGAACAAGGCGGAGCGGCATATCCGCGGCGGCCTCGCCACCCGGCGCAAGTACCGCGGCGAAGCGCTGGCCGCCGGGGAAAAGGCATGAAAAAACGTCAGGCAAATCTGCCTGACGTTTTTTCACGCGGACAAGCGGTCACTCGTCCTTTTTGTTGTCGTCGAGCGCCTTCTTGGCGGCGTCTTTGACGCCCTCGACGAAGGTCTGCGCCTTTTCCTTGTACTCGGGCGCGTGCTCGCGCACGTCCTCGACGAAGTCCTGCACCTTGCCGATGACCTCGGGCGCTTTCTCCTTCATGCCCTCGAAGACCTCGTTGACCTTGTCGCCGACCTTGTCGCCGGGCTTGTCGCCGGCCTTGTCCTCCGCGGGCTCGGCGTCGACATAGGTGTAGCCGTTCTCGCCCTTGTCGGAATAGCGGTAGCCGCCGTCCTGCTTGCCGCCGACCATGCTCTTGACCGTGTCGACCACGAGCTTGGTGTTCTGGACGGCCAGATCCTTGAAGTTCTTGACGAACGCGTCGCCCTTGACGGCGCCGGTCTCCTGTTTGGCCTTCTCGGAAGCCTGATAAGCGGTGATGCTGGCGCCGGCGACGAGGCCGAGCTTGATCAGAGAAGAAATGATACCCATGATAATACCTCCTGAAATAAGAATGTCAACCTGACTCAGAAGCTGAGCCAGTAAGTGTTGCCGTAGATGTCGGTGATGCGGTAGCTGGGAATGAGACTGTCGGCGTCGAGGCTGAGGTTCTCGATCACCGGCTTGCCGGAGACGGTCAGCGAGGTGCCGAGCGTGTAGCTGTCCCAATAGCTGCCGTCGTAGCCATAATAGTCGCACAGGAACTCGAGCGTGTCGCCTGCTTGCAGCGGGATCAGGCCCTTGGCGACCGTGTCGGTCTCGCCGTCCGCGTAGAGCGGGTAAGCGCCGGTGACGGTCCCGGAGGGCGTCTCGGGATCAAAGACGACCTGGAGATTGACAAGCTCGCCGTTCAAGAGGGCCGGGATGCGGCCGACCGTGGTCCAGCTGCCGTCCTCATTCTGCGTGTCGGAGACGAGATAGTAGGCGACGACCTGCCCGTCGAGCGTCAGCCAGGTGCGGTCATAGGAGAGAACCAGGCTGTCGCCGTCAAAGGAAAACACGTTGTCGAGGCCGAGGTCGATATAGCCCTCGCCGTCGTCGACAAAGACGTTGAGCTCCACGGTCTGGACCAGCGCCCATTCCTCCGGCGTGAGGGCGAGGACCGGCTGCCCGTTCTGATAGCTGACGCGGATGCGGCCGGGATCGAGGAAGCTGTCGGCGATGGTCTGCGCCCGGTCGGCGATCAGCTCGGTGTCCACCCAGCTCCGGTCGGCCGGCATGCTGCGCCCGGAGAAGGCGGAGAGCAGGCTGAAGAGATCCGAGACGTCGATGGTGTTGCCGGCGGCGGAATTGGGATAGGCGCCGGAGAGCGAGCCGGAGGGGGAGGAGGAGCCGTAGGGCGAGCTGCCGTAGCCGTAGCCGCCGGTCGACCCGCCGCCGTAGGAGGCGCTGAGCAGGGCCTCCAGCAGATCGTAGTAGCCGCCGCCGGAGGACGAGCCGCCCGTATACCCGCCGGTGGAGCCGCCGGTCGAACCGCCTGTCGAGCCTCCGTAGGGACTTCCAAAGAGGCTGCCCCAGTTCCCGTAGTAGCTGCCCTGACCCGCAGAGGAGCCGACCTGGCCGCCGTACTCGAGGCTGGCAAAGCTCTTGATGACCTTGGCGTATTCCTCGTCCATACCGAGGGTGTCGTAGGTGTTGATCGCGTTGGACACGGAGCTGAGCGACTCATAGGGGAAGTAGATGCTCAGGCCGTAGCAGCGGGAGATGGTCGTGCCGTTGTACTTGACGCAGCGCTGAAGGGTCTCGGCCAGGGCCTTGGCCTCGTCAGTGCCGATGCGCAGGGCGAGGTCCGTGAGGTCCACCTGGTTGATGCGCGTGCTCTGCGCGAACTGGCGCGCGCCCGCGCGGGCGTTGGAGACCGTTTTGTAGTCGTCGGAGGAGATGAGCTCGTTGGTCGAGACCGAGAAATCGCGGAAGGCCTGCGGCAGGGAACCCTCCAGCGCCGCAAGGTCGGTCATGGCCAGCGTGACCTGCGCCGAGTAGGACTTGGCGCGGCAGGCGCTGACGTAGGTGTCGATGATGGTCTTGCCGAGGGTCTCGGTCGGGATCGAGGTGTTGCGCGACAGGGCGTTGAGCCACTCGGTGTAGTACCAGCCGGTGCCGGGCTCGACCTCCTCGGAGGCGATGAGATAGTCGGCGTATTTCGCGGAGACCAGCGCGGTCTCGAGCGTGGACATCAGACAGGCGTCGTAGCCGATCCAGTCGAAGGTCACGCCCGCGTCGCCGAGCGCCTTGTCGATCTGCGGCAGGGTCATGGTGGTGCGGCCGACCTTCTCGTCATAGCCGTAGCCGCTGATCGAGCCGCCGCCGTGGTCCCAGAGGATCAGGAAGTTGCGGTTGGCGGGGTAGTTCTTGTCGCAGTACTTGATGAACTTCGTCAGGTTCGCGGGGTCGACCATCGAGCCCTTGCCGAAGTTGTCCTCCAGCCGCTCCAGACCGCCGGAGTGCACGCGGTAGATCTGGTTGACGGAGTTGGAGACGACGCTGTTCTTCCACTGGCGGCAGCCGCCGGTGAGCACGATCACGTTGACCTGGTCGGAGAGATTGGCCTTGACCATCTCGGACAGGTCGGAGGTGCCCATGCCGTACTTGGACTCGAGATCCGTACCGCACATGTAGATCATGAGCGTGACCGTGTCCTTGCCGCCGCCGAGAGGCGTGACCCGCTTGTCGCGGACACTGGCCTGCACGGGCTTGGGCGTCGCGGCCGGTTTGGGCGTCGCCTTCGGCTTCGCCGTGGAGGCGGGCTTGGGCGTCGCGGTCGGCTTGGGCGTGGCCGTCGGCTTCGGGGTGCTCAGATCGACGCCGGGCAGGCCCTGTAGCAGGCCGCCGCTGCCGACAGCGGAGCTCGAGCCCGAGGGCTGCGAGCCGGAGTAGCTGCTGCCCGAGGGACCGAAGAGCCCGTAGGAACCGAAGAGCTCGGACAGGTCGGAGGAGCTGAACAGCATGTTCGCGTCGTCGACCGCCTGTACCTGCTCGCTCTGGGGCGGCATCGTGTAGGCGGGGGACTGTGTGACGACGGGAGCCGAGCTCTGTCCGCCGCCTCCGCCCATAAAGGAGTAAATCAGAAAAGCGACGACCGCGATCAGGACGAGCCCGCGGTATTTCTTGGGAATGAACGCGAACAGCGCAAGCAGACCGACCGCCCCCGCTTTCTTGCCGACTCTGCGCTGCGGCTCGTATCCGCCGCGCTGAGGCGAGGTTTGGCCGCGCTGGGGCGAGGTCTGGTTGCCGGAGGGCCTGCCGTTCTGACTGCCGCCGCCGACGGGACGGCCGCCCGTGTCGACCTTGCGGCCCTTGCCGACACTCGCCGAGCCGGTGCCGACCTTCTTTTCTCTGCCGTGAGGTTTGTTGTCCATGCTGTTACCCTCCTTCTGCGGTCATTTCACCACGCTGAATGCGTAGCAGGTCGTGCTGTGCAGCCGCTGCCCCGCGCGGAGCACGGGGGAGGGGAAGCCCCAGCAGTTCATGGCGTTGGGATAGAGCTGCGTCTCGAGGCAGACGGCGCAGCGGTCCTGCATCTTCCGCCCGCCCTTGCCGGTCTGCTCGCCGAGACAGTTCGCGGAGTAAAACTGCACGCCGGGCAGATCGGTGAAGGTATCCATGCGGATGCCCGTCACGGAGCTCTCAAGCGTCGCCGCGTGCCCGCCGCCGAGACAGAAGTTGTGGTCGTAGCCGCCGCCCGCGCGCAGCTGCTTATCGTCGGCGTCGATGTCGCGGCCGACGGGCTTCGGCGTGCGGAAATCAAAGGGCGTGCCTTCGACGGGGAGCTGTACCCCGTCGGGGAGGGTCCCCGCGCCGAGCTCGAGAAAGCGCTCGGCGTTGAGCCAGAGCGTCTGCTCCATGGCGCGGCCGCAGCCGGAGAGATCGAAGTAGCTGTGGTTCGTGAGATTAACCAGGGTGTCCGCGTCGGAGACGGCGTCGTACACGATGCGGAGCGCGCAGTCGTCGTCCAGCGTGAAGAGGACCGAGACCCGCAGGTTCCCCGGGAAATTCTCCTCCCCGTCGGGGGAGAGGCGGGAGAAGCGGACCGAGAGCGCGTCGACGATCTCCGCCTGCCAGATATGGCGGTCAAAGCCTTTTTTGCCGCCGTGCAGGGTGTTCTCCCCGTCGTTCTTCGCAAGCGCGTAGGTCTTCCCGCCGAGGGAGAAGCACGCGCCGCCGATGCGGTTTCCGACACGGCCGATGGTCGCGCCGATGAACGCGCCGCCGTCCTCATATCCCGCGACGCTGTCATAGCCGAGCACCACGTCGGTAAGCTTCCCGTCCCGGTCCGGGACCAGCAGCGACTGCACGGTCGCGCCGTAGTCGAGCAGCACCGCGCAGGCGCCTGCCGCGTTGGTGATGGTATAGGCCCTGACCTCCTCGCCCGCGCGGGTGGAGCCGAAGGGCCGAACAGAAACAGACATGGGTATTCCTCCCAAACATGATAGGATTACTTAATAAATTGTAGCATAGAACGAAAAAAAAGAAAATGCTTTTTCCCGGCTCCTTGACAAAAGTTCACATTCTTTTTATATTGTGATTGTCAAAACATGTCAGAAACGAGCGACAGAGAGAAAACGGGAGGAAGCATATGGCCATCGTAGTTGTCGGGGCGGTCTTCGTGGACGTCAAGGGCTTCCCGCACGACCTGTATCTGCCCACAGGGCGCAACGCCGGCGATGTGGAGATCGTCCACGGCGGCGTCGGCCGGAACGTCGCGGAGGATATCGCCAATGTCGAGCTGCGCCCCACGTTCCTGAGCGTGGTCGACGATACCGCCCAGGGGGAAGAGGTCGTCCGCAGGCTGAAAAAGCACAAGGTCAACACCAAATACATCCGCGCGGTCCCGGACGGGATGGGGATGTGGCTGGCGGTGTTCGACAACACGGGGGATCTGGCGGGCTCGATCTCCAAGCGGCCCGATCTGGACGTTCTCACCGAGGTCCTGGACAGGCAGGGGGATGAGATCTTCCGCCATGCCGACAGCATCGTCGTCGAGGTCGACATCGGCAAGAGGATCGTCAAGCGGGTGCTCGATTACGGCGAGAAATACCATGTGCCGGTCTACGGCGTGGTCGCCAACATGGGCATCGCCACGGAGCGGCGGGATCTCTTGCAGCGCATGGACTGCTTCGTCTGCAACCAGGCGGAGGCGGGGCTGCTCTTCGTGACGGATTACGCCGACGCCACGCCCGAGGAGCTGGTCGAGGATCTGCCGCAGCGCCTCGAGAGCGCGAACATCCCCTCCATCGTGGTCACCATGGGCAGCCGCGGCGCGGTCTATGCCAGCCGGGACGGCGAGAAGGGCTTTTTCCCGGCCGAGCACGTCAAGGTCCGCGACACGACCGGCGCGGGCGACGCCTTCTGCGCGGGCGTCGTGATCGGCCTGACCTACGGCAAGCCTATGCGCGAGGCGGTGGAGATCGGCACGCGGCTGGCCGCTTCGGTCATCAAGGTCTCGGAAAACGTCTGCCCGCGCTTTCGCCCGCAGGAGCTCGGTCTGGACGAGGAGATCGGGGACAGGGACTGATACAGAAATGAAAAACCAAGGGCGTCCGGAAAACCGGACGCCCTCAAGCTGTCGGCAATCTGTCGACAGCTTAAGCGGCAAAAATGGGAACTTTTTCAGAAGTTCCCATTTTTGCGTGGATTGAACGTGAAGGGGGGCTCGCCGCCCCCCCTTTCACAATTCCCCCTTACAAGTCTGTCTTGATTGCAGGGGTTTGCCTACAGTCAAAGTGCGTCCGGAAAACCGGACGCACTTTTTCAGCTTCTCAGCGAAACAGCGAGATCAGCAGCATGATGATCAGCACGGCGGCGACCGCCGTACCGATGGACCGGATGACGGCGACAAAGCGCGGGGTCCTGTGCTTGGGGTTTGGGATGCACATTTCCGGCTTGAAGGCCATGACAAGCGCGACGATGATTGCCGCGGCGATGACCATGTTTTGGGAACTCATTGTTCTGTCTCTCCCTTCGCCGGACCGTCCGGCGTAAAAAACTGCTGTTATTGTAGCGGATATCGGACGGCTTGTAAAGAAGAAAATGCATCATCCCTCCGCGCGCAGGCAGAGCTGATAAAAGGCGACGGCGCTGGCCGCGGCGACGTTGAGCGAGTCCACGCCGTGCCGCATCGGGATGCGCACGGTGTAATCGCAGCGGGCGATCGTGTCGGAGGCGAGGCCGTCCCCCTCGGTCCCGAGCACAACGGCGAGCTTTTCGATCCCCGGCAGGCGGGGGTCCGCAATGGACAGCGAGTCGTCCCGCAGCGCCATGGCCGCGGTCTGAAAGCCCAGACCGTGCAGCAGCTCCTGCCAGTCGCCCTCCGGCAGATAGGTCCAGGGCACCTGAAAGACCGTGCCCATGCTCACGCGCACGGCGCGGCGGTAGAGCGGGTCGCTGCCCGCCTCGGTCAGCAGCACGGCGTCCACGCCCAGAGCCGCGGCGGAGCGGAAGATCGCCCCGAGGTTCGTGGGGTTCATCACGTTCTCGAGCACCGCCACGCGCCGCGCGTCCCGACACAGCGCCTCAACGGAGGGGAGGGCGGGGCGCCGCATGCAGCAGAGCATCCCGCGCGTGAGGTGAAAGCCCGTGAGCTGGATGAGGACCGGAAGCTCGGCGGCATAGACCGGAATTTCGCCGCAGCGCGCGAGGATATGAGCGCCCTTGCCCGCGACGTGCCTGCTCTCCATGAGCATGGAGACCGGCACGCAGCCCGCGTCCAGCGCGCGCTCGATGACGACGGGGCTCTCGGCGATGAAGACGGCGTTTTCAGGGTCGGCGCGATTGACGAGCTGATTCTCGGTCAGCCGGGCGTAGACGTCCAGCGCCGGGTCGGAAAAATCGGTGATCTCATGCAGCGTATACATGGCGTCCTCCGTGGCGGGTGATGGGACCATCATAGCGCGTTTTCCCGGCGCTTTCAACGGGGACTTGTGAAAAAACGAAACGCGGGTTATAATGCGGGCAACAGACAGAAAAGGAGAATGCTTATGAAAGTCCTTATGCTCAACGGAAGTCCGAAGGCCAGAGGCAATACCGGACTTGCGCTGGAGGAGATCGGAAAGCAGCTCGAGCGGGAAGGGGTCGAATATGAGATCTTCCAGCTCGGCGGCGCGCCCGTGCGCGACTGCATCGGCTGCGGACAGTGCACGGAAGCCGGCTGCGTTTTCGACGACGACGGGGTGAACGCCTTTATCGCCAAGGCGAAGGAGGCCGACGGCTTCGTTTTCGGCACGCCCGTCTATTACGCCCATCCGAGCGGACGCATCCTGTCTTTCCTGGACCGCGTGTTTTTCAGCTCCTCGGAACTCTTCGCCCACAAGCCGGGCGCGGCGGTGGCGATCGCGCGTCGCGCCGGGACGACCGCGTCCTTCGATGTTCTCAACAAGTACTTTGGCATCTCCGAAATGCCCGTCGCGGGCTCCACTTACTGGAACATCGCCCACGGCAGAAGGCCCGGCGAGGTCGAGCTGGACGAGGAGGGGCTGCGCACCATGCGCAATCTCGCGCGCAATCTCGCCTGGATGCTCAAATGCTTTGAGGCGGGGGACCGTGCGGGCATCCCGAGACCCGAGACGGAAGAGGGCCCCGCAACGAACTTCATCCGCTGAAACGCAAAACCGCCTGTCCCTTACACGGGACAGGCGGTTTTGCTTATTGCTCTTTTCCGATAAGCTCCTTGGCCTGCTTGCCGCTCTTGTACTCGATATCCAGCGCCAGCACACACAGGGAGGCGGAGCCGGAGACCTTCATCTCGATGCGGAAGGCGTCCTCGGACTCGTGCGGGGAATACTTGGCGGCCAGGGCCCGCATGGCATCCATCCGCTCCGCCGGGTCCTCCACGATCCGCGCCCGACCGAAGACAATGGCGCTGCGATAGAAGGTGGTAAACGCGGCGGGCACGACGTCGTTCCTGTCGATGACGCAGAAACTGGCCTTGTCGCAGGCGCGGACGGCGTCGAGCTTGTGGCCGCTGGAGGCACAGTGAAAATAGAGACGCCCCCTGTGGTACACATAGCTCAGGGGAACGGCGTAGGGCCAGCCCTCGTCGCCAAGCACGGCCAGGGTCCCGGCGCTGCCGCGCGTAAGGATCGCGTCGATCTCCTTTTCGCCGAGGGCCTGACGGCCCCGGCGCATGGGTCGGAATTCCATCGTCAGTCCCCCTCAATCTCCTTGATCGTCAGGTCGGTGCCGGTCAGCGGCGTGAGGCGGCGGCTCATGCATTTCGGGCAGTACAGCCGCTCGAGATCGGCGCTGAACTCGTGCCCGCAGTCCTCGCACCGCGCCAGACCGTTGATGGTCTCGATCGCGAGCTCCGTCTGCGCGTAGGGCGTGCCGTCGATGACCGCCTGCCAGCAGTCGGCCAGGAAGGCGGGGATGACGCCGGAGAGCATGCCCACCTCCAGCGTGACCCTGCTCACGACCGTGAGCTGCTCCTGCTTTGCGATGCCGTCCACGGTTTTGAGGACGGCGTCGCAGATCCCGAGCTCGTGCATTACTTGTTCAGGTTGTTGCGGATGATCTTGCCGGTGCGCTTGACAAGACCCTCGGCGACCTTGATGGGCATGGTCTCAAAGGCGCCGGCGTGCCAGTCTCTGACCTTTTTGAGCTTGATGGCGTCGAACTTGCACTTGGTGGTGCACAGGCCGCAGCCGATGCACAGGTACTCGTCCACCTTGGTCGCGCCGCAGCCGAGGCAGCGGGCGCACTCCCTGCGGACCTGCTCCTCGGTGAAGGTGACGCGCGCGTCGGAGAAGGTCTTGGCCTTGGCCTCGTTGTAGCCGGGCTCCTGACGGCGGTCGGTGTCGAAGCCGCCGAGGGAGACCAGCGCGTGCTCCTTGTCGAGCTCGCGGTAGACGCGGCGGTCGCGGCCCATGGTGAGGGTCTGACCGGGGTGCACGAAGCGGTGCAGGGAGATGGCGGCCTCCTTGCCGGCCGCGATGGCGTCGATGGCAAACTTCGGCCCGGTCAGCACGTCGCCGCCGACAAAGATGTCCGGCTGGGCGCTCTGATAGGTGAGGGCGTCGGCCTGGGCGAGACCGCGCTTGTCGGTTTTGAGCGCGCCGACGTCGAGCTCGCCCCAGTCGACCGTCTGGCCGATGGCGGAGATCACGCTGTCGACGTCGATGAACTCGTACTTCCCGGTGCCGACGGGCTTGCGGCGGCCCTTGGCGTCGGGCTCGCCGAGCTCCATGAGCTCGACCATGATCTGCCTGACCCTGCCCTCGCTGCCGATGATCTCGGCGGGCGCGACGAGGTAGCGGAACTTCACGCCCTCGCGCACGGCCTCCCTGACCTCGTCGGGATCGGCGGGCAGCTCGGCCTCGGAGCGGCGGTAGAGGACGTAGGTCTCCTCCGCGCCGAGACGCACGGCGGTGCGGCAGACGTCCATCGCGACGTTGCCGCCGCCGATGACCGCGCACTTTTTGCCGATGTCGGGCCGCGCGCCGAGGTTGACCTCGCGCAGGAACTCGACGCCGCCCCAGACGCCCTGCAGATCGTCGCCCTTGACGTTCAGCGGGGAGGATTTCTGCGCGCCGATGGCGAGATAGAAGCCCTTGTAGCCCTCGTCGCGCAGCTGCTGGATCGTGACGTCTTTTCCGACCTCGACGCCGCATTTGAACTCCACGCCCATTTCGCGCAGGATGTCGATCTCGGCGTTGAGCACGTCCTTTTCCAGACGGAAGCTCGGGATGCCGAGCACCAGCATGCCGCCGGGGACCGGGTTGCGGTCGAAGACCGTGACGGGGTAGCCCTTGTTGGCGAGGTAGTAGGCGCAGCTCATGCCCGCGGGGCCCGCGCCGATGACGGCGATCTTCTCGGTGTAGGGTCTGCCGATCTGGTTGACCATCTTGGGGATGAAGCGCGTTTCCTCGTTGAGATCGTGGTCGGCGATGAAGCGCTTGACCGCGGGTGCACTCGGCCTCGCAGCGCTTGTTGCAGATGCGGCCGCAGACGGCGGGGAAGGGGTTCTCCTTCTTGATGAGCTCCAGCGCGTCGGTGTAGCGGCCCTGCGCGGCGAGCTTCAGATAGCCCTGCACGGCGATGTGCGCGGGGCAGGCGGTCTTGCAGGGCGCGGTGCCGGAGGGCAGCACGTCCTCGCGGTTCTCGCGGTAGCCGGGGTTGAAGGCGTTCTTGAAGTTGAAGGTGTTGACGATGGAGGCGTACTCGGGCACGGGGATCTCCTCGCTCGAGCAGAGCTTCTGGCCGAGCTTGAGGGCGTTGGCCGGGCAGTTCTCCACGCACTGGGCGCAGGCCACGCACTTGGCCTCGTCGACCTCCGCCACGAAGTTGGAGCGGATCGCGTCGCGCGCGCCGAACATCAGACCCGCGCGCAGACCGAAGCAGGCGCAGGCGCAGCAGTTGCAGATGGCGGCGGAGTCGCCCGCCTCCTCAATGTTGGGGATGTCGTGCATGAGGCCGTTTTCCTCGGCCCGCTTGATGATTTCCAGCACTTCCTCTTTCGTGATCTGCTTGGCGCGGCCGGAGCGGATGTAGTGCTCCGCGCCCTTGCCCATCTGGATGCACATCTCCTGATCGAGGTGGCCGCAGCCGTCGTTGATGCTGGTGCGGGAGGCGCGGCAGGAGCAGGGGGAGACGGAGAAGATGTCGTACTTGTCCAGATAGTAGCTCAGCCTCTCGTAGGGGCTGACGTTGGGGATGCCCTCGAGGGCGCTCTCCACGGGGATGACGCGCATCAGGCCGTAGCCGTCGGGCAGGATGGGGCCCATGGTCTGCATGCGGATGCGGGTGTACTCCTCAAAGGCGCGGCCGACCTCGGGGTGGGCCTTCATCAGCTCCACGTTGTTGACCATCATCTCCAGGATGCCGGGGGCGAAGATCTGCATGTAGTAGACGTCCTCGCCGTCCTTCTGGCTGAAGGTGCGGCGGAACACGCCGTAGGACACCAGATTGTCGAGCGAGGGCATGATCTCCTCCACGCTCTTGCCAACCTTTTTGGCGAGCCAGCCCGCGGTCCTCTCCTTGCGCAGACCCGCCGCGATGGCGAGATCGGCCTCGTCGTCGCTGACGATGTCGGCCAGAGCGTAGTACTCGGGCGCGTTCTCGTCGATCTTGTTGACGACGCCGGAAATGCCGCCGATGACGTGACAGAGTTTTACGATTTTCGGTCTCAGATGTGCCATGATCTCTCTCCTTTATGGTGTATATTGACTTATTCGTATTTGAGGCGCATGCGGAAGATCTTGCGGTCGGTCTCACCGCTGAGGAAAACGGCGTCCTCCGTCTGCTCGCGCGTGAGGGTAAGCGTGTCGCCGAGCCTGGCCTCGTTGGCGTACTCCACCGACAGCTCCTTCAGCGCCCGGCCTTCGGCAGCGGCGGGCAGAAAGTCCTCCGCCAGATCGAAATACCGGGTGTTGTTCATGTGGCCGTTGAGATCCACATAGCTGAACGGGACGGTAAAGGACATGCTCACGCCGCCCTCGGCCCGGCGCGGGGGAGAGGGCAGGGCGATCTCATGCCCGGTCACGACGCCGTCGACGCGCACGCCGTAGCGGTCGGGGAAAACCATGCGCCGCGACTCGCTGTCGACCAGCGCCCAGAGGGCGCTGGCGGCGACGAGGGTCCCGCCCTCCGCGTCCAGCAGGCGGTAGTAGCGGGGGAAGAGCAGGTGCATGGTCTCGCCCGGCCAGGACTCGAGCGTGACGCACTCGTCATATTCGGGCATGCGGGCAATCTCGGCGCGCTGGAGCGTGACCACCCACAGCAGGCCGCGGTCGAGCGTCATCTCCCGGCCCATGCCGAGCTCCTCCGTGTGGCGGATCGAGGCCTCCTGCATCCACTCGAACATCGTCGAGGTGCGGAGAGTGCGATGGAGGTTGACGTCGCGGTTGCGCAGACGGAGCTGCTTCCGATAGACGCTCATGCCTGGGGCAGACGCTTCATAATGGCGTCGGCCACGTCGCCCAGGGTGGACAGCTTCGACCACTGCCGCTCGGGGATGCGCACGTTGAACAGCGCCTCGAGCTTGCAGATGACCAGAATAAAGCCCATGGAGTCGATGGCGGTCTCGGTGTTGATGACGGTGTCCTCGTTCAGCTCGCTGCCGACCATCTCGGGCACGCTGTCGCGGATGACCTTGCGGATCTTTTCAAGTACTTCTTCTCTTGTCATAGCGTTCTCTCCATCTTCTGCTGGAGCTCCCAGCGCTTGATTTTTCCCGTGGCCGTGCGCGGCAGCGGGTCGTCTGTGATCAGGATACGGGCGAGCTGCTGGCCTCTCGGCCGCTCGGCCATCAGCGGCCGGAGCTTCTCCGCGAGCTCTTTTTCGTCGGCCTCGCCGGAGTAGACCAGCACGGGGCGGCTGTTCATCAGGATCACGGCGAGCTCGGGGTGGCCGAGGGCCCGCATGAGCTCGGCCTCATACTCGGGCAGGAAGAGCTTCGTTCCGTCGGGCAGGACCAGCATGTCCTTCTTGCGTCCGGTGATGTGGAGCTTCCCGTCCTCGTCAAAGCGGCCGAGGTCGCCGCTGTGCAGCACGCCGTCCGTCAGCACCGCCGCGGTGTCGGCGGGGCGCTTGTAGTAGCCCTGCATCATGCAGGTGGGCGCCTGGATCAGGATCTCCCCGTCCTCGGCCAGGGTGATCGTGTCGTCCGGGCAGATCTCCATGGCGAAGGGGTCGCCCGAGACGCTGATGGCCACGCCCGAGCTCGTCTCGGTCAGGCCGTAGCCGAAGCTGACGCGCACGCCCATCCGGGCCGCGGCCTCGAGCAGGGGACGCGAGCAGTCGCCCGCGCCGACAAGCACGAGCCTGAGCTCGGGATTGAAGAGGCGGCGCTGGATCAGAAAGCCGAGAAGCAGCGGCACGGCCGACAGCGCCGTGGGTTTAAAGAACACGCAGTCGTCCGCGTAGTGGCGCGGTCCGCGGCCGAGGGCGACGGCGGCGCCGCAGCTCAGGCCCCACAAAAGGCCGCACACGAAGCCGAACACATGGCCCAGCGGCAGCATGCACAGCAGCCTGTCCTCCGGCGAGAGCGGGAGCTTTTCACCGCCGTTGTACGCGCTCTGGCAGAGGCTGTGGTCGGTCAGGACCACGGCCTTGGAGCGCTCGGTCGTGCCGGAGGTGAAGAACAGGAGCTTCCCGGCCCCATCTTTGACGCCGGGTGTGAGCGCGGGCGCGAGCTCCTCGCGGAGCTCCTCGTCGCCCCAGAGGCTGTCCACGTCGGCGTAGCCGAGAAGTCCCGTCAGCACCTTGTCGGGCAGGGCGGCGTCGAGCATGACGATCTGCAGCCCGGCCTGCGCCGCGGCGAAGATCTCGATCACGCAGCCGAGGCTGCCGTCGGCGAGGACGCCGAGACAGGTTTTCCCGCCCGCGCGCAGCTCGTCGGCGCGTTTGTCCACCGCGTCTTTCAGCTGCGCGAAGCTGAGCTGCCCGACCCCGCCGCCGTCGTCAAAGAGCAGGGCGGGCCGGTCCGGGCTCGTTTCGGCCCAGTGCCGCAACATATGGGAAAAGGATTCAAAACGCATGCGCATGCCTCCCCATTTTTTGATTTTGTGTCTCTACTATACCATAGGGAACCCGCCTTGCAAAGCGTTATTTTGGAGGATCTGTCAAAAACCTGACATTTTTTTATAATTGTATAATGAATTTTTGGGGAGATTGTTGTATCTTTATCATAGAAGAAATGTCTTCGGCAAACTCAGCACATTCTAATACAAAACGGAGGGTAACTATGGACAAAAACATTCGTATCTGCATCGTCGGCGGCGGCCCTGCCGGCCTGTCCGCGGGCATGTACCTCGAGCAGAAGGGCTATGAGAACTACACCATCCTCGAGCGCCTCGACCGCGTCGGCGGCAAGTGCTGGTCTCCCATCATGGGCGTGCCCTCCTACTACGCCGTGGAGGACGTGGAGAAGTTCTGCGGCATCACGCACGACGGCCCCAAGCTCAACCGCAACTACAAGGACGCCAACGGCAACGTGATCGAGCCCTTTGCCCGCACGCTCGGCAACATCATCCGCAACCCCTGGCTGCTGAAGATGAAGAAGCAGCTCAAGACCTTCGGCGAGCTGCTGGAGACCAAGTACAAGGGCTATGACCTCAACGGCCACCGCGGCGTCGCCGAGGGCCGTTACGACGGCTACGCCGTGACCCCGGGCCGCGAGAGAGTCCAGGGCGAGAACCCCAACCTCAAGGATCTGGCCCTGCCCTTCAGCGAGTTCTGCAAGAAGAACGGCTGCGAGCTCGTGCAGAAGATCTGGATCGGGCCCTTCACCTCCTTCGGCTACGGCTACTTTGACGAGATCCCCGCGGCCTACGTCCTGAAGTATCTGGACTTCCAGACCTGCATGAACTTCGTCAAGGTCAACCTCTGGACCTGGAAGGAAGGCACCCAGTACATCTGGGAGCAGCTCAACGCCCACCTGAAGAACCCCGCCCGCCTCAACAGCAAGATCGAGAAGGTCGAGCGCAGGGACGGCAAGGTCTTTGTCACCGTCAACGGCGAGGTCGAGGAGTACGACAAGATCATCGTCACCGCGCCCAGAAGGGCATGGTCGAGTACTTCGACGCCCGCGACGATGAGAAGGCGCTCTTCTCCAAGATCGACTACGAGCGCTACGACGTGCTCGCCGTCGAGACCAAGCCCGAGGATCACCCCGAGATCTCCTACTATGTCTTCGACAACATGGTGCCCGAGAAGCTCGGCCATCTGATGGTCTACTACCGCCGCTGGAAGGACGACATCAACCAGGTCATCACCACCTACGCGCTGCGCAAGCACAAGAAGATGGAGGAGGTCCCCTACGATACCTGCCGCCAGATGGTGCTGGACGACCTCAAGACCATGCGCAACCCCGCCTCCAACGTCGTCAACGAGTGGTCGGTCTACTACTTCCCCCATGTCTTCTCCGAGGACTACGCCGCCGGCTGGTACGACAAGGTCGAGGCCATGCAGGGCAAGTACGACACCTACTACGCGGGCGAGATCATGGCCTTCGGCGATATGGACGAGACGGCCGAGTACTCCCGCGAGCTGGTCGAGCGCTTCTTCTGAAACGATCCCGTGCGGAGCGGCCTGACCGCTCCGCACCTTTTGAAAGGATGAGGGTATGAAATTCTACAAGGACCATTACGACGTGGTCATCATCGGCGGCGCTCTGGCCGGCATGTCCGCCTGCCTGCAGCTGCAGGCCTGGGGCATCAAGGACATCCTGATCCTTGAAAAGCACAACATGCCCGGCGGCCTCGCCACCGACTTTGTGCGCAACGGCTTCGAGATCGAGGCCACGCTCCATGAGATGATGTCCATCGGCCAGCCCGGCAAGCGCCTCAA
>CADCLH010000031.1 GCA_902802215.1 Oscillospiraceae bacterium | reverse complement strand
CCAGACCTCGTACTCGTTGGGGTCGAATACGGTGTCGCCCGCGACGGCCAGGGTCGTCACCCGCCGGAGCAGGGCCGGAGGCAGGGTGTCCAGCTCGTCGAGGCTCAGCAGGCTCAGCTCGGCGTTGTCCAGCTCCCATCCGCCCTCGGGGTAGACGACCTCGTACCACATGATCTTGCCGCCCTGCATCAGATCCCGCGCCTGCTCCTCGAGCTGGGGCGGGACCTCAAGCCGCCCGCTTTTGTCGATCACGCGGGCGATGGGACTCAGATCCCGGATCTGCCCCATGCCCGGCAGCGAAAAGGTCTGGTAGCTCTTGTAGCTGCCGTCCAGCGCGTCCAGGCAGCTCAGGTCCTCGATCCAGTCGAGACTGTCGAGCTTCAGCGCGTGGAAGCGCAGCTTGGAGAAATCCGGCAGCGTGTACACGCCCGCCAGCTCCAGACCGTCCAGACTCTTCCCCTCGAGCGCGCTCCAGTCGGTCAGACGCGGACAATTGCGGATCTCCAGCGTGCCCTTGCCGACTTCCTCGAAGCGTTTGAGGTTCTGCAGCCCCTTCAGGCTCCGGAGCGCGGGGATGTCCTGCAGCGTCAGCCGCGTCAGATACAGCTCCGGGAAGCCGGTCAGATCCTGGCCGATGCTGCAGTTTATCAGCTCCAGATGCATGGTGTCCCGGGGGATGAGGCTCAGTTCGAGATTGCGGAAAGCGCACAGAGAAAGCGAGTTGATCTCCGCATGCTCCAGATAGGGCGCGGCGGCCGAAAAGTCGGCGTCGTAGAGGAGGAGAAAGAGCCGTTCATACTTCTTTACCGATTCCAGTGCCGAAAGGTCCGCACAGCGGCCGCGGAAGCAAAAGACGATCGGCAGCTTTTTTTCCCCCATGCCGCGCAGGAAGTTCAGATCCGGCAGATTCCCCTGCAGCTCGACCTCACGCAGGCTCGTCAGTCCTTCGAGGAAGGAAGCGTCGCGGATGACGTCGTCGCCGGTGCTGATGAACAGCTTTTTCAGGCCGGTGCAGGCGCCGATGGGCGTATAGTCCCGGAGCTGTCGGCAGTTGTGGATCTGCAGCTCGCTCAGGTGCGCCATCCCGGCAAGGCCGGAGAGGTCGCGCAGGCGGCCAAGCCCGTCGATCTCCAGCTGATAGATGTCGCCGCCCCGCAGAAAGTCCAGATTCTCCACCGACAGGTTTCTGAGACGCACGTCGTGCAGCTTGCCGCATTGGCCGAGGTCCGATATTCTGATCTCCCGCGGGCTGCCGTTCAGGTTCAGGCTGATCAGGTTTTCGGGGTGAAAGCCGGAGAGGTCCGGGTTGATCTCATCGGAAAACCCGAACTCCGCCCGCAGCGTCCGGGTGCTCGCATTCAGGGGCGAAAAGTCCGTCACCGGGCAGCCGTATATCGTGACGTTCTCCAGCTTTTCCGTGTCGAACCAGTCGAGCCGGTCGATCGTGCAGTTGAAGAACTCCACCGTCCGCAGTGCCCGTCGGCCTTGCTGAACCAGCCGTCCCCGTCGTCGACGGCATACTCATGGACGTTGGGCGCGCTCTGGTTCGGCTGGGGCGTCCCATTGCTGAGGAAGTGGGCCTCTTCTCCGACGATGACGACGCTGCGGACGTACTGCAGGTCCTCAAGACTCAGTCCCATCCCGGCGGGGATCTCGATCTCCGACGCCATAACGGGCGCGGCGGTCTCGACGGGCGCTTCCTCCTTCGGCACGGCGCGCCAGATCAGCACGCCAGCCAGCACGGCCAGCGCGGCCGCACCCGCGATCAGCGCCGCGCCCATGCGGTTTTTCTTTTCCGGCAGGGCGGCGAGGATGCGCTCTGCCGTCTGCTCGGCGCTGCGCTCGTCGGCGGGGATGATATTGCGCGCGTAGAGGGCGGTTTTGATCTCCGGCGGCTGCTCCGCCTTGTCCAGACGCAGCGGCAGCACGCCCGCAGCGCCCGCGGACACGGCCTCGAGCAGCGCGGTTTTCAGCGCCTCGTCCGCGTAAAAACGCTCCGACAGCACCGCGAGCAGCGTGTCCGCCTTTTCCGACACGCCCACGCCGCGCGCCTGCAGCGCGTCCAGAACGGGCTGCAGCGCCCTGCGGTCGCCCTCAGCGCACAGCAGGCGGATCTTCTGTCTCTTTCCCATGGCGGTTCCTCCTTTATCTGACCAGTACGACTTCAAAGCGCGCGTCCCGGTCCCAGCTCAGCGGCAGCATGTCCAGACTGACCGTCACCGTTCTGAGCGCCGGGAGTTTCTCAAGCGGCGTGAGGTCCTTCACGCCGGTGTATTCCAGATGCAGCGTTTCGAGACTCGGCAGGCCCGTGAGCGCGCCGAGCTCCGTGACCCGGCTGCCCGCGAGGTCCAGCTCGCGCAGCAGGACGTGGTCCGCCAGCGGCGAGAGCGCGCCCAGCGGCTGGCAGACCAGCGTCAGCTCCTCCAGCCTGGTCATGTAGGGCAGCAGGCTCAGGTCCGTGACCTTCCCCTGTCCGGCCGGCGCGCCGTTGACGCGGCAGCTCCCGTCGGCCTCCATCTCCAGGCCCTGTCTGCTTCGCAGCACCATGTTCCCGGCCAGATGCAGGCTTTGGATCTGTGCGAGCTCCCCGCGGTCGATCTCGTCCTCGGCTTTGCCGAGCGCGCGGCGCACGGCCGTCTCCTGCAGCGCGTCGGGAAAGGCGATCTTGAAGAAGTGCTCGGCCCCGCTCAGCTCCGCCGGCGGCTCCGGCTCGGGCGTCGGCGAGGGCGAGGGCCCGGGCGCGGCGCTGACGGCGGGCGGCGGTGACAGCGCGGGCAGGGGCGACCAGCGCCCCGTCGCGACCGCGGCGAACAGCGCGGCCGAGCCCAGAAACAGGGCCAGCGCAAGCACAAGGCCCATCGCGCGCCACGGGATGCGCTCCCGCCAGGTATGCCGGAAGCGCCGCGTCACGAAGCCGGTTTTCAGGATGGCCGCCGCGCGAGAGCGCGCGTCGGGCAGCACGTCGATGCACGGCGCGTTCTTCAGCAGCTCCGCCCACTCGCCCGTCGGCTCGCTTTCGTCCAGGCGCACGACCAGCATGGGCTTTTTCTGTCGCGCGGCGGTGCGGATCTCGCTGAAGCAGTTGGGCGAGACGAGCGCCCTTTTGCACAGGAAGAAGACCACGCGCTCGCAGTCGCGCATGTGTCCGGCGATGTTCGCCGGCCAGTCGCTGCCGGCTGGGATGCCCTCGTCGTACCAGAGGCGGACGCCCCCCTCGTGCAGGATGCGGATGGTCTCCACGACCTGCTCGGAGGAAGCGTGGGCATAGCTGATGAACAGGAAGGGGCGTTTGCCCTCATAGGGCTTGAAAAAACGGTTCACGCGCTCAGCCCCCTTTCAAAACGAGGGTGTAGTCCCCGTCCGGAAGCGGGCCCGCGAGCGCGGCCGACTGCGTCAGCTCGATCTTCTCGAGCGCGGGCAGCAGGGAGAGCTCCTCCCAGCCGCCGGGCAGCTTTTCGAGGCGCAGGACCGTGACGTCCCGCGCGTTTTCCTCCGTGATGATCCCGCCGCCGACCGCGGCGCGCACCGCCTCCCGGAGGACGGGGTCCTGCACGGTGAGGGTGTCCGCGGGCCGCCGGCCGCGCAGAAAGAGGAACGCGCCCGTCAGCAGCAGGGCCGCGAGGATCAGCAGGGCCGCGACCAGCTTCCCGATCCAGCCGCGGTCCCGGACGGTCTGCGGCTCGCCGAGGATCTCCTGGGTAAAGCCGGGCGCGCGGACCAGCTCCGCCTCGAGCGAGGCTGCCCGCACGCTCGAGTCGGCGCGCAGATGCGGGACGCTCTCGTACAGGCCCATGGAGAGGCCGGGATCGCCCCGGTCCGCGTCCAGGCAGAGGATCGGTCTTCCCGCGCTCTGGTTGGTGAGCAGCGCGCTTTTGAGGTCGGCGTCCTCGCGCGCCGCGTCCGTGAGCCACACCAGCGTCAGCGCCGCGCCCGCCGCGCGCTTCTGGCGCCGCACAAGCTCTTCGGCGCCGGATGCCCTGCCCGCGGCGTACCACACGCGGCAGCCGCGCGTCAGCAGCAGGCGCAGCAGCGGCCACACTCTGGCCGCGTCCGCGTCCGCGAAGGCGAAATACAGATAGGGCTCCGCCCCCTCATAGGGCGGGTATTTCTTCTGCCAGCTTTTCATCAGTGCTCTCCGTCACAGCTTGTAGATGCGCAGGCCGTCAAACTTTTTCAGAAGCGCCAGCATCGTGTTGAAGGGCTTCCAGTCCTTCCCCTGCTCCCGCTCCGGCAGGGCGAGATAGTGGGCGTAGACGGCCTCGGGCGTGAGCTCCCCGTCCATGGCGAGCTCGTGCATGCGCAGCTGCTCGCGCAGGGCGGCGCGCGCCTTTTTCCTCTCCCGCAGCGAGGCGCGCACCGGCAGGTGCTGATAGTCGTCGCCCTGCTGCCAGCCTCTCTCCTGATGCTCGCGCACCCAGCGCTCATGCTCCATCGGGGCGATGAGCTCCACCTGTTCGGGCGTGAACTGCGTCACCATGTCGTAGTCCACGGGCCGGTCGGTAAAGAAGCAGCCGAGCGCGTCGAGAAAACCGCTGAAGCTGCGGGCGCGGCCGAGCGTGGAGAGCTGGTAGGCCAGCGACATGCGCTCAAAGCGGCGCTCCATCTCCTGCACGGTGGCGGTGGGCGGGAGGCTGCGCCCGTGCAGCGCGACCGCGAAATCGTACAGGTGCATGAAGCTGCTGTCGGACAGATAGGTGTGCTTGTTCTCCCGGTTCACCGGGCGCAGGTCCGGCTCGACCGACAGCGGGCACTCCGCGGTGTCGACGATTTTCCGGATGTCGGCCACGAAGCGCTGCTCCTTCTCGGCCATGTCGCTGTATGCCTTGAGCCGCGGCGCTTTCCCCTTCTCGCCCCCTTCTTCCCAGGCCCTGTATTTGACGATGAAGGCGTCGATCTTCTCCCGCTCGGCCAGATCGTAATGGTAGGAGCCCCGGATGGCCTCGTTCGAGAAGTCGAAGCGGACCCCCAGCGGGTGCAGCTCGGTGCGGGAATTGCGCCCGTAGGCGGTGCGGTCCCAGCATTGCAGCTCGTCGCAGAGCATCAGCATCCAGGCCAGGGGGTGCTGGTCCATGCGCAGCGGGGGCTTCGGGTTTTTGTCCTTGTAGTAGTTGACCTTGAATTTGAAAATGCTGTTGTGCAGCACGATGGCCGACAGCGCGTCCACATGCATCTTCGTCAGGTCGCGGGCGCCGCCGCGGCAGAGCTCCCTGCACAGCCGCGCCGCGCTGAACACCGCGTGGTCCATGAAATAGCCGTAGTCCTCCGGCGAGACGGGCTTGGACTCGATCACGTCCCGCATGAAGGCCTCGTCAAAGCCGTAGGCCCCGCCCAGCTTCCCGGCCAGATCGTGCGCGAGCAGCGCGCCCACGGTCTCGAAGCGCCGGCCGTACAGCTCCCGGAAGCGCGTCTGCGCCGCTTCGTCGAGGCCGGTCAGCGTCCCGATGTTGCGGTAGACCAGATAGGGGCAGCCCGCGCCGCGCTCCTGCCGGTCCACCTCGAAGTAGCTGAGCACCTGCTCGTAGGGCAGCTCGAAGGGGTAGCCGATGTCGTGAAACAGCGACGTCAGCCCCCAGAATTCCAGAAAGGCGTTGGCCGCGCTGCGGCGCTGCCGGCGGTTGCCCTCGTCGGTATCGAAGCCGTAAAAGCGCTTGAACTCCCGGCGGAAGGCCGCGTTCGACTCGTAGATCGCCAGCCCCAGCGCGAACACGTAGACCGAGTGGGAGTAGTGGTCCCGGTGCTTGAGCAGCAGCGAGCTGCCGTTTTCCTCGTATTCGCTCAGCAGCTCCACCATCTTCTTGGAGCGCCCGTAGCAGCCGAGGAACATCTCCAGAAAGCAGTAGTAGACCATGTAGGCGTCCTCGGACACGCCCGAGTCGATAAAGACGCCCAGCGCGCGTTCGAGGCTCAGGCGGTCCGCGTCCATCTGCATGTTGTACGGGATCTGTCCTTTGCGCAGGCTCTTGCCGAGCAGCACGCCGGTTTTCCGTTCGAGAAGCTCCTTTTTCCGGTCGAAGCGCAGGCCCTCGCATTCCTCGCGCAGGAAGCGCAGCGCGGCGCTTTTGAGCCCGTTGGGCTCCCCGCACGCCGGAAACGCGGGCTGCACGGGGCCGAGATCCTCCCCGAAGCGCTCCAGATTGTCAAGCCGCATCTGTTCAAATGCCGTGTATGCCATACCGATCCCGTCCTTTATCGTTGAATTGCGCTGTGAATCGCAGCGCATAAGTGTACCGATTTCGCCATGATATACTATAACAAAAGCATCCGCCCCGCGCAATCCCCGCAGAGGCAAAAAACGGGGACCGCTCGCTGAGCGATCCCCGTTTCCGTGTTTGCTTTTTCCTCAGTCGACCCGCTCGCCGCCCCAGAAGAAGAGGGCCACGGTGCCGGGTCCGGTGTGCGCGCCGATCAGGCCGCCGATGTTGTTGATGAGCACCTTCCCGTCAAGCTTCGGGAACTTCTCCTCCACGAGCCGCGCGACCTCCTCGGCGTCGGCGCGGCAGGCGGACATGGAGATGTAGCACTTGCCGCTGTAGTCCGTGCCGTCCTGCGCGTTTTCGACCATTCTCTGCACGATCTCGCGGATGACGTTCTTCTTGGTGCGGATCTTCCGGCGCGGGACGAGCCGGCCGAGATTGTCCATGTTCAGCAGGGGGCAGATCTCGAACACCCCGCCGAAGAAGGCCGCGGTCTTGGAGATGCGGCCTCCGCGCACGTAGCTCGAGAGGTCGGTGGAGAAGAACCAGTGGTGCAGCTTGAGGCGGTTGGCCTCGATCCAGTCGGCCAGCTCCTTCGCGCTCAGACCCTTATCGCGCATGGCCGCCGCGGTGTCGAGGATCAGGCCGTAGCCGGAGGACGCGCCGAGCGAGTCGATGACGTAGATCTCGCGCTCGGGGTAGCGCTCCCGGACGATGAGGGCCGCGCTGACCGCGGAGCCGTAGGTGCCGGAGATGCCGGAGGACAGGGAGACGTGGACGACGTCCAGCCCCTGCTCGCAGAAGGCGCTGAAGTAGTCGACATACTCGGAGATGTTGATCTGGGAGGTGGAGGTCGTGGCGCCCTTCGCCATGCGGGCGTACATCTCGTCGGCGGGCATGGACTGCCCCAGATCGTCGGGGTAGCTCACGCCGTCGAGCGTGAAGTGCATGCAGATGTAGCGGACGCCGATCGCCTCGAAGTGCTCCTTCGAGAGGTCGGCCGAGGAGCAGCCGGAGAGAACGTAATCAGCCATGGTTTCAAATTCCTTTCTGTTTTCCTGATGCTTCCATTGTACCCGCGTGCGCGCCTCCCTGCACTCCACGAAAGCGGGAAGGACGGGCAGAGCGAACTCTACCCGTCCTTCCCCGGCTCTCTACGAATCGTAGAGTCGGCGTATTCCCGTTATTTCGCGCTCCTGCGCGGCCGCTTGCGGATGTTGCAGCCGAGGAACACCAGCGCAAGCGCCGGCACGGCGATCAGAAACAGCTGCCAGTTGTTCCGCCACGGCAGCATCAGCACGTAGAGCATCACGAACACGCTCAGCACGAAGCCCGCCAGAACATACTGCAAATGCTTCGTATGCTTGAAATAGACCGTCAGGATCAGAACCGCCAGCAGCGACACGCTCAGCGCCACGGCGAAGACCGGCCACCAGAGTATGCCGACCCACCAGAGCACGACGAAGGCGATCAGCGCCATGGTCCAGACCGCGAGAACGGCCACGGCATAGATCATGCCGCGGCTGTACTGGGGCGCCTCCTCCTCGGCGTCGGGCGGGACCCAGGCGTCGTGCTCGGAGAGCAGGAAGTCCACCGTCACGCCGAAGAGCTCCGCAAGGCGCGTGAGCACCCAGGCGTCGGGGATGGCTTCGCCGCGCTCCCATTTGGAGACGGACTTGTCCGAATAGTTCAGCATCGCGCCGAGCTCGGCCTGCGTCATGCCCGCTTTGCTGCGCAGGCGGATCAGGTTGCTCGCGAATACCAGCTTGAGTTCCGAAAGCTGCACGGCGTTTCTCCTCTGTCGAACTTCTTTACGCCCGTATTGTAGCCGTTTTGTCCCGGCAAGTCAAGCGCGCGAAAGGCTCCGCCCCGGGGATTCCCGGGCGGAGCCTTTCTTCTGCGCGCGGTCTCAGCCCTCGGCGTGCTCGCAGTCCTCGCAGTCGACGATCTTGAACTTCTCCTTGTCGTAGGGGATGCCGTGCTTCTCGTAATAGTCGATCACCGCGGCACGCACCGCCTGCTCGGCCAGCACCGAGCAGTGCAGCTTGTAGGCGGGCAGCCCGTCCAGCGCCTCGACCACCGCCTTGTTCGACAGCTCCAGCGCCTCCTCGATGGGCTTGCCCTTGATGAGCTCGGTCGCCATGGAGCTGGTCGCGATGGCGCTGCCGCAGCCGAAGGTGTTGAACTTCACGTCGGTGATGATGTTGTCCTCCACCTTGATGTACATGCGCATGATGTCGCCGCACTTGGCGTTGCCGACCTCGCCGATCCCGTCGGCGTCGTCGAGCTTGCCGACGTTGCGCGGATTCTGAAAATGGTCCATGACCTTGTCGCTGTATAAAGCCATTTTGTATCTCCTTCCTTGTTGCCGAAGTCTCAGCAGAGATGCTGCCTTGTGCCCTTTTGCAGCTCGTCCCAGACCGGGGACATGTCGCGCAGGTACTGCACCGCCTTCGGGACGGTCTCGATGATGTACTCCATCTCCTCCATGGTGTTGTACTCGCCGATCGACAGGCGCAGCGAGCCGTGCGCCAGCTCGTGCGGGATGCCGAGGCTCAGCAGCACGTGGCTCGGGTCGAGGGAGCCGGAGGTGCAGGCGCTGCCGGAGGAGGCGCAGATGCCGTTCTTGTCGAGCAGGAGCAGCAGGCTCTCGCCCTCGATGCCCTCGAAGCACATGTTGACCGTGCCGGGGACGTGGTGCTCGAGGCTGCCGTTGATCTTGCTGTGGGGGATCTTGCCGAGCTCGGCGAAGAGCCGGTCGCGCATGGCGATCATTTTCGCGGCGTTTTCCTCCATGTGGTCGCAGCTCTCCTTGAGGGCCGCGGCCAGGGCGACGATGCCCGCCACGTTCTCGGTGCCGGCGCGCTTGCCGCGCTCCTGGGCGCCGCCCTCGATGAAGGAGAACAGCGGGATGTTCTTGCGGCAGTAGAGCACGCCCACGCCCTTGGGCGCGTGGAACTTATGTCCCGATAGGCTCAGCAGGTCGATGTTCATCTCCTCGACGTCGACCGGGATATGTCCCGCCGCCTGCACGGCGTCGGTGTGGAAGGGGATGCCCTTCTCGCGGCAGAGCGCGCCGATCTCCTTGATGGGCTGCACGGTGCCGACCTCGTTGTTGGCGAACATCACCGACACGCAGCAGGTGTCCTCGCGGATGGCGGCCGCGACGTCCTCGACGCGGACGACGCCGTCCTCGTGCACGTCCAGCAGCGTGACCTCGAAGCCCTCCTTCTCCAGGGCCTTGAGGGTGTGCAGGATGGCGTGGTGCTCGAATTTCGTGGAGATCAGGTGCTTTTTGCCCTTTCTCGCGCCGAGTCTCGCGCAGGAGACCAGCGCCTGGTTGTCGGCCTCGCTGCCGCAGGAGGTGAAGTAGATCTCCCGCGGGCTCTTCGCGCCGAGGCAGGCGGCCACGGTCTCGCGGGCCTCGGCCACGGCCTCGGCCACCTTCTGCGCCGAGGAGTACAGGCTCGAGGGGTTGAAGTAGCTGACCGTCAGATAGGGCAACATGGCGTCCAGCGCCGCCTTGCTGACACAGGTGGTGGCTGCGTTGTCTGCGTAAACAAACATGTCTCTGTTCCTTTCGT
The DNA here is from genome assembly GCA_902802215.1 of Oscillospiraceae bacterium. Taxonomy (GTDB): domain Bacteria; phylum Bacillota; class Clostridia; order Oscillospirales; family Oscillospiraceae; genus Limivicinus. Next base: position 9,827 of record CADCLH010000031.1, on the reverse strand, counting down.
TATGTGTTTTTCCAGCGCTCCCCGCTCATCAGATCGCGGAGCGTCACGCTTTCGAGATAGTGCCGGGTCAGTCCGTCGAGCTCCCGCCACATCGGCAGGGTCGGGCAGCTCCCCGCCCGCTCGCATTCGGCGCTCCCGCCGCGGATGCAGGCCACCGGCGCCAGCGAGTCCTCCACGCAGCTCAGGATCTCCCCCACGCTGTAGGCCTCCGGCTCCCGGCTGAGCTGATAGCCGCCCTCCTTGCCGCGGGCGCTCTCGACGAGCCCGGCCCGCCGCAGGGCGCAGACGAGGGTCTCCAGATATTTCAGCGAGATCCCCTGCCGCTCGGCGACGGTTTTGAGGGACACGACGCCCTCGTCCCGGCGCTGCGCCAGATCGAGCATGACCCGCAGGGCGTAGCGCCCTCTGCTTGTCACCTGCAAAGGCATCGCCCCTTTCTGTTTCTTTAATCTACTATAATTTCAGTAGGAATTAAAGCGGCATTTTCAACAAATATTTCCTATACGATTTGTAGGCTTTCACGAAACTACAGCTTCAGGGCCTCCGCCAGCTCTCTGGCCGACAGGCAGAGGGCGCGCGCAAACTCCGCGTCCTCGCTCTGTACGGCGATGCGCACGGCGGAGCTCTGCGCGCTGGGGCTGATATGCAGGCGGTAGCCCTTCCCCTCGAGGCGGATCCCGTCGTCGAAGCGCGCGCCCATGTCGAGCATCAGCTCCGAGAGCGCGCCCATGAGCCGCGCGCGGTCGGTGCAGGCGCAGCGCTCGCAGACGCCCTCCTCGTCCTCGTCCGGCGTCTCCGGCTCCTCGGGCGTGCGGAAGGCCTCGCCGGGGTTCAGGCGCAGCTTCCCCTCGAGCGCGTCGGCCCAGCAGCGGTAGTAGGCCTGCGGCGTGCCGATATCGCACCAGTAGCCGTCGAGCGCCACGCCCGCGAGGCGCTCGCCCTTTTGCAGCAGCAGGGGGAACAGGTCCTTCCCGAAGTCGAAGGCCCCCTCGGCGGGGATCGCGTCGACGGCGCGCTTCGAGAGCACGTAGATCCCGGTGTTGACCAGATCCGTCACGACCTGCGGCCAGGCGGGCTTTTCGATGAAGGCGCGGATATCGCCCGCCCCGTCCGTCACGGCCAGACCGTAGCGCAGGGGGACGGCGCTGCGGCAGAGGGCGACGGTGGCGGCCGCGCCGCGCGCGCGGTGCTCGTCCATGAGCGCGCGCAGCTTGAAGTCGCAGGCCGCGTCGCCGCTGATGACCAGCACGTCCTCCCCGCCGATGAAGTCCCGGCAGCCGCCGACGCTGCCCGCGGTACCGAGGGGGCGGGTCTCGATGCGGTACTGCATCGAGACGCCGAAGCGCCCGCCGTCGCCGAAATGCGCCATGATCTCCCCCGCCCGGTAGCGCAGGGTGCAGCAGATCTCGCAGAAGCCGTTCTCTCTCAGCAGCTCGACGATATGCTCCATCAGCGGCCTTCCGAGCAGCTCCGCCATGGGCTTGGGGTGCTCCCCCGTCACGCTTTTCAGCCGCGTCCCGAGACCGCCCGCGAGGATGATCGCTTTCATTGTCCCGCTTCCCTTCGTCTTTTTTCTTTATTATGGGAGCGCTTCCGGAATTTATGATTGTAAAGAGCGGCCAGATTTGGTATAATGTAACATCCTAACTGTAAAAACTGTCATTTAGCCATATCTGTTGGGGAGGTGTCCCGATTGAACAAGACGCTGCGGCGGCTCACAAGACCCGGCTGGCTTCCGTTCGTGCTGCTCGCCGCATGTGCGGGGGCGGCGCTGTATCTGCGTCTGTATCACCTGGCGGCCGCGGCGGGCGCGGCCATCCTGCTGCTGCTTGTCGTCACGCTGATCATCTGGCATCAGCGGACCAAACAGCTCGCGGCCTTTCTCGAGGCGGCCCTGTACGACACGGAGAGCGCCAAGAGCAGCACGCTCATGAACTTTCCTCTGCCGATTGTGATCTTCTCGCTGGAGGATTCGCGCATCATCTGGGGCAACGCCGCCTTTTTCGAGATGTGCGGCGAGGTCGGGACCAGGCTGGACGCGAGTCTTGCGCAGCTTGTCCCGGAGTTTTCGGGCAATTGGCTGCTGGAGGGCAAGAGCTGTTATCCCACGCTGCTGGAGGTCCGCGGGAAAAAATACCGCCTCCACGGCCGCATCATCCGCTCCGAGCAGGCGTTCGAGCCGCCGGCCGAGAATCATCCTCTCATGGGCATCACCTACTGGGTGGACGTCACGGACTATGACAACATCCGCATCGCCTTTGAGGAGACCCGCCCCGTCGCGGGCATCGTGGTCATCGACAATCTGGACGAGCTGGTCAAGAACGTCCCCGACCGCGTCAAGAACGATCTGCGCGACGCCATCGAGGAGAAGCTGAGCCAGTGGTGCGCCGTCTTTCACGGCATCTTCCGCCGCTACGACCGCGACCGCTACCTGCTGATGATGGAGCACCAGGCCATGGAGAGGCTCAAGCCCGGCAAGTTCTCCATCGTCGAGGAGGTCCACAGCGTGGTCAACCCCTTCGGCATCGCCGCGACCATCAGCATCGGCCTCGGTGCCGACTGCGAGACACTGGGCGACGCGCTGCAGGCCGCCGACAACGCGGCGGAGCTCGCGCTCTCGCGCGGCGGCGACCAGACCGTCATCAAAAACCGCATGGGCTTTGAGTTCTACGGCGGCCGCGGGGGCGAGGTCGAGAAGCGCACCAAGGTCAAATCCCGCGTCATGGCCAACGCCTTTGCCGAGCTCGTGCGCGACTCGTCGCGTCTCTACGTCATGGGCCACCGCTTCGGGGATCTGGACAGCTTCGGCGCCTCGGTCGGCGTGTGCGCCATCGCCCGCATGCTCGGCGTGCGCGCCGAGATCGTCGCCGATTTGCAGCACACCGCCGCGACGCCGCTGGCCGAGCGCGTATGCTCTGAGGACGCCTACCGCGACGCGGTGCTCGCGCCGTCGGAGCTGCCCGCCCACATCGATCCCGCCGCGCTGCTGGTCGTGGTCGACACCAGCCGTCCCGAGCAGGTGGAGGCGCCCGCCCTGCTGAGCGCGTGCAGACGGGTGGCCGTCATCGACCACCACCGCGTCGCCGCGACCTATATTCAGGACAGCGCCATCAGCTTCATCGAGCCCTACGCCTCCTCGGCCTGCGAGCTTCTGACCGAGATGCTCCAGGAGCTCCCGGAGAGCAGCTCCATCCTCCCCTGCGAGGCGGAGGCCCTGCTGGCCGGCATCGTGCTGGATACCAAGAATTTCACGCTGCGCACGGGCGAGCGCACCTTCGACGCGGCGGCCTGGCTGCGCCGCTCCGGCGCGGAGACGGGCGACGTCAAGCGTCTGTTCCAGGCCGATCTGGACCACGCGCTCGCCAAATACCGCATCCTCGAGCAGGTCAGGGTCTACCGCGAGATCGCGGTCGCCGCGCCGAAGGAGGCGCAGGACCGCGTCGTGGCCGCCATGGCTGCCGACGAGCTGCTGAACATCGCGGGGGTCAAGGCCTCCATCGTCCTCGCGCCCGACGGCAGGGGCAACTGCTTCGCCTCGGCCCGCTCCATCGGCGAGGTCAACGTCCAGCTCATCATGGAGATGCTGGGCGGCGGCGGCAACCGCAACGCGGCGGCGATGCAGATGCCCAACACCGCGCCGGAGGACGCGCTCAAAAAAGTTTACAGCGCCATAGACGACTATCTACAGTGAAAGGGGAAGATTATAGATGAAGGTCATCTTCAACGTCGACGTGAAGGGTCAGGGCAAAAAGGGAGAGATGAAAGAGGTCTCCAGCGGCTACGCCCGCAACTACCTGATCCCCCGGGGGCTGGCCGCCGAGGCCACGACCGACAACATCAACGCGCTCAAGCTCAGGGAGAAGGCGAAGGCCGCCCAGATCGCGCGCGACCGGCAGCTCGCTCTGGAGAACGCGAAAAAGCTCGAGGGCGTGCAGGTCGTCATCCGCGCGAAGGCCGGCGGAGCCGGGAAGCTCTTCGGCGCCGTCACCTCGCAGGAGATCAGCGACGCGCTCAAGGAGCAGTTCGGCATTGAGATCGAGAAGAACAAGATCGTCCAGGCCGAGCCGATCAAGACCTTCGGCAGCTACACCGTCAAGGCCAAGCTCGGCTTTGAAACCAGCGGCAATATCAATCTTCTGGTCATCGAGGCCTGAGGACGTCTGAGAGGAAAAACTCATGGATGAACTGCTGGGCAGGAAGGTGCCCTACTCCGCTCCGGCGGAGCAGGCGGTCATCGGCTCCATGCTCATCGACCCCCGGTGCATTCCGGAGGTGCTGGAAAAGCTGAAGGCGGACGAGTTCTATCTCCCGCTCAACCGCAGCATTTACGAGACGATCTACGCCATGTTCTCGTACGCGCAGGCGATCGACCCGGTCACGGTGCTGGATCAGATGAAGGTCCGCGGCGTGTATCAGGACAACTGCGAGGAGTATCTGGCGGAGATCATGCGCGTCACGCCCACCGCGGCGAACGTGCTCGAATACGCGGCCATCGTGCGCGACCGGGCGCTGCTGCGCCGTCTCGGCGAGACCGCCGACGAGATCAACAAGATGGTCTACGAGGGCGCGGGCGAGGCCGACGCCATGCTCGAGGCCGCCGAGCGGCGCATCTACGCGCTGCGCCAGGGCCGCAGCATCGGCGGGCTGGTGCCCGTCTCCTCCGTGGTGCAGACCGTGTTCGACAATCTGTCCGAGGCCTCGGCCTCCGGCAAGGCGATCCCGGGCCTGTCCACGGGTCTTGCCGATCTGGACCGCGTGACCCTGGGCCTCAACCGCTCGGAGCTGATCCTGGTCGCGGCGCGCCCCGGCATGGGCAAGACCAGCATCGCGCTGAACATGGCCCTGCACGCGGCGCTCAACGAGCATCAGACCGTCGCGATCTTCTCGCTGGAGATGTCGCGCGAGCAGCTGGTCATGCGCCTTTTGTCCCGCGCGGCTCTGGTCCCCTCGCAGAACCTGCTGACCGGTCAGCTCACCGACCAGCAGTGGCGGGACCTCACGACCGCCGCCCAGGCCCTGAGCGCCACCGACATCCGCATCGACGACAACCCCACCCTGACGGTCTCGGACATGAACGCCCAGTGCCGCCGCGTGCCGAATCTCGGCCTCGTGGTCGTGGACTACCTGCAGCTGATGCAGTCGGCGGGCAGCATCAGCCGCATGTTCAAGATCATGGCCAAGGAGCTGGCGGTGCCGGTCGTCTGCCTGTCGCAGCTCTCGCGCGCCAACGAGTCCAGGCAGGACAAGCGCCCCATGCTCTCCGACCTGCGCGAGTCGGGCGCCATCGAACAGGACGCGGACGTGGTCATCGGCCTCTACCGCGACGGCTATTACAACAAGGAGAGCGAGAACCCCAATCTCGCCGAGGCCATCATCCTCAAAAACCGCAAGGGCCAGACCGGCACGGTCGAGCTCCTGTGGCTGCCCGAGTACACCAGCTTCACGATGCTGGAAAAGCGGCGCGATGACGAGTATTGAGCTGGACCGCGCTCTGATCGCGGACAAAAGGCTGCTGTGTGCCGTCTCCGGCGGGGCCGACTCCATGTGCCTGCTGCATCTGCTCATCTCGGAGGGCTTCGACGTGACCGCCGCCCATTTCGAGCACGGCATCCGGGGCGAGGAGTCCCGGCGCGACGCCGCCTTCGTGGAGGGCTTCTGCCGGGAGCGCGGCATCCCCTTTGTGACCGAGCGCGCGGACGTGCCCGCGTACGCCGAAGCGCACGGTCTCGGTCTCGAGGAGGCGGGGCGCGCCCTTCGCTACGCTTTTCTCGAGCGCTCGGCGGACGCCCTCGGCTGCGATAAGATCGTCACGGCCCACACGCTCGACGATCTGGCCGAGACGATGCTCTTCAACCTCGCCCGCGGCAGCGGCGGCGCCGGGCTGCGCGGCATCCCCCGCGCGCGCGGGCGGATCGTGCGGCCGATGCTGAAGGTCTCCCGCGCCGAGGTCGAAGCGTATCTCGCCGAGCACAAGGTCCCCCACGTGGAGGACAGCACGAACCGCAGCGACGATTACGCCCGCAATCTGATCCGGCATCACGCCGTCCCGGCGCTGAAGCGGATCAACCCCCGCTTTGCCGAGGCCGCCGCCCGCGCCGCCGCGCTCTGCGCCCGGGACGAGGACTACTTCCGCGCCGAGGCGGACCGCTTTCTCGCGGTCCATTTCCGGCAGGACAGTCTCCCGCTCGACGCGCTCAAAGCGCTCCACCCGGCCGTCGCCTCCCGCGTCGTGCGCGCGCTGCTGCCGGGCCTGTCCTCCCTGCACACCGACCGGGTCCTCGCCTTCCTCTCCGGCACGGAATACGCCCTGCTCGAGCTGCCGGGCGCGGTGCTCCGGCGCGAGTGCGGGCGGCTGTACTTCGCCCCCGCCGCCGAAGGGTCGCTCCCGGTCCGCCGCGTGGTCCCCGGCGAAGCGCTTCTCCTGCCCGAGGCGGGTCTGTCGCTTTGGGCCGAAAAGGCCGTTTATGCGGGAGAAATTCACGACTTGTTCAAGACTTCTTATCTTAAATATGAGATGATAGGCTCCGATCTTTTCTGTACCGGGCGCATGCCCGGCGATCGGCTCCGTCCCCCGGGCCGCGGCTGCACCAAGACGCTCAAGGCCCTCTTTTCCGAACACGCCCTTCCCCGCGCCGCGCGGGACCTGACGCCCGTGATCCGCTGCGCCTCCGGGCCGCTGTGGGTCTACGGTCTGGCTCTGGACGAGCGCGCCCTGCCCCGGCCGGGCGATCCGGTGTGGAAGCTCACGTTTTCCGAAATACAAACAGGAGTAGATACAGAATTATGACACAAGATATTGAGAGAATCCTGCTCACCCGTGACGAGATCGAGGACAAGGTCAGCGAGGTCGGCCGCCGCATCACCGAGGATTTCCGCGACAAGGACCCCATCTTCGTCGGCGTTTTGAAGGGCTGCTTCATCTTCATGGCGGATCTGATGCGCCATGTGGACATCAAGTGCTCGATGGACTTCATGGCCGTCTCCTCCTACAGCGGCACGAGCTCCACGGGCGCGGTGAAGATCAACAAGGACCTCAGCCAGGACATCGAGGGCCGCCATGTCATCATTGTCGAGGACATCCTCGACTCCGGCGTGACGCTCAGCTACCTCAAGCGCTACCTGATGGGCAGGAAGCCGGCCTCCATCAACATCGTGACGCTGCTGGACAAGCCCGCGCGCCGCAAGGCCGACGTCTTCGCCGACTACTCCTGCTTCGAGGTGCCCGACGCCTTCGTCGTGGGCTACGGCCTCGACTACAACGAGCACTACCGCAATCTCCCCTACATCGGGGTCCTGAAACCCGAAGTTTATTCCTGATTATTTTAATTCGTTTTTGAGGCAGCTTTGCCGCCTCAAAAACACCCTGAGCCGAGCATTGCGAGGCCTCGCGCCGACCAAAGCGGGCCACAAGCCCGCTGCGATAAGCGCGAGTCCTCGATTGCGAAACACCGTTTCGCAATCGACTGAAAAGGAAGTGACATACACTTGAACCAGAAACGCGCCCGCGACTTGGGCTTTTACGTCCTGCTCATCGTCATCATGATCGCGGTCATCTTCACCATGACCCAGAGCTCCGACGCCAAAAAAGTCAAGACCTATTCCGACCTCGTGGATCTCTTCAACGACAAGAAGGTCCAGTCCTTCACCACCGAGGGCAACACCATCATCCTCCAGGTCCGCACCGACAGCGGCGAACCGCCGACGGAGGAAATGACCTACGACCTGATGAGCTTCAGCGTCTTCTATGAGGACTTCAAGGACGTCATCAAGGAGCAGTACGAATCCGGCGTGCTGGAGCAGTACGACTATGACGAGGGCTTTGTCGTCCCCTGGTGGGCCAGCATGCTGCCCTACATCCTCGTGATGGGCGGGGCGATGGTGCTCTGGTACTTCATGATGAGCCGCTCCGGCGGCGCGGGCGGGATCGCGAAGTTCTCCAAGGCCCGCACCCGTCTCGGCAGTGAGGAGAAGAACAAGAAGACCTTCAAGGACGTGGCGGGCTGCGACGAGGAGAAGGAGGAGCTGGCGGAGATCGTCGACTTCCTCAAGGACCCCAAGGCCTACACCTCCATGGGCGCGCGCATCCCCAAGGGCGTGCTGCTCGTCGGCCCTCCGGGCACGGGCAAGACGCTGCTGGCCAAGGCCGTCGCGGGCGAGGCGGGCGTGCAGTTCCTGTCGATCTCCGGCTCCGACTTTGTCGAGCTCTACGTCGGCGTCGGCGCGGGCCGCGTGCGCGACCTGTTCGAGCAGGCCAAGAAGGTCGCCCCGGCCATCATCTTCATCGACGAGATCGACGCGGTCGGCCGTCAGAGAGGCAGCGGCCTCGGCGGCGGGCACGACGAGCGCGAGCAGACGCTTAACCAGCTGCTCGTGGAGATGGACGGCTTCGGCAGCAACGAGGGCGTCATCGTCATGGCGGCCACCAACCGCGCCGACATTCTGGACAACGCCCTGCTGCGTCCGGGCCGCTTCGACCGCCAGGTCTATGTCGGCCTGCCCGACATCCGCGGCCGCGAGGCGATCTTGAAGATCCACGCCCGCGACAAGCAGCTTGCGGAGGACGTCGACCTCAACTCCATCGCCAAGGGCACGCCGGGCTTCTCCGGCGCGGACCTCGAGAACCTGATGAACGAGGCCGCCCTGCTGGCCGTGCGCCGCAGGCACCGCTTCATCAACATGGAGGACATCGACGAGGCCATCCTGAAGGTGCAGATGGGCCCCGAGAAGAAGAGCCGCAAGATGAGCGAGAAGGCCAGAAAGCTCACCGCCTACCACGAGGCCGGCCACGCCGTCACCGGGCGTTTTCTCGAGCATGTGGACCCCGTGCACTATATCACGATCATCCCGCGCGGCGCGGCGGGCGGCTTCACGCTCTTCCGGCCGCAGGAGGATCTGGAGAACTTCAAGTCCCGCGCCGAGATGTTCGAGAGCATCGTCATGGCCCTCGGCGGCCGCACCGCGGAAAAGCTGTTTCTGGACGATATCTCGACCGGCGCCTCCGGCGACATCCAGCAGGCCAGCTCCATCGCGCGCGACATGGTCATGCGCTACGGCATGAGCGAGCGGCTCGGCCCCATCTCCTACGACAACTCCGCCCACTCGATCTTCATCGGGCGCGACTTCGGCCAGACCAAGAGCTATTCCGAGGAGACCGCCGGCATGATCGACGAGGAGGTCAAGAAGATCTTCGACGAGGCAAGCTCCCGCTGCGAGAAGATCCTGCTCGAGCACGCCGACCAGCTGCGCGCCATCGCCGAGTACCTGCTCGAGCACGAGACCATGGAGGCCGAGGAGTTCAACTACTTCTTCGAGCACGGCGAGTTCATGCCCATGCCGCCGCAGAAGCTGCGCAAGGTCAAGGAGGACAGGACCATCGAGCGCCCCGCGCGCAAGATCTCCATGACCGACGGCGGCGCGCCGGAGGCGGAGCAGAGCGCCGAGCCCGCGTCCGAGCCCGCCGCGGAGCCTGCCCCGATGCAGGCGGAGGCGGAACAGCCCGCGCCGCAGACCGAGCCTCCCGCGGAGAGCGGAAAGGACGGGGAGTGAGCCCATGGACGCCGTACAGCTCTGCGAGATCGCCATGCTGGTCCTCTTCGGCCTGTCCTGGCCCTTCAACATCGCCAAGTCGTGGCGCTCCCGGACGGCCAAGGGCAAGAGCGTGGTCTTTGAATACTTCGTCGTCATCGGCTATCTGATCGGGCTTCTGGGCAAGCTGATCACCTTCAGCCGGACGGGCGTGCTGCCGTATTCGACCTGGTTCTATGTGGCCGACATCCTGATGGTGCTCACCGACATGGTGCTCTACTACCGCAACAGCGCCCTGGACC
>CADCLH010000030.1 GCA_902802215.1 Oscillospiraceae bacterium | reverse complement strand
GTCGCCTGTCTGGCCTACGCCAACCTGCGCAACGCCCTCGGCGACCGGGAGTACCGCGCCGTGCGCATCGGCTCGATCAACGACGAGACCCAGCGCATGCTGGACCGCTTCGGCTTCGAGCCGCCGATGTACATCCAGAACATGCGCGCCCAGGTCTCCGACCTCGACTTTGACCGCCCCACGGAGCTCAACAAGTCCGTGCCGCTGGACCTCGCGTGGCGCACGATGCGCGACAGCAACGTCTCGGCCATCCCGATCCTCAACGACGACGGGACGCTCTACGGCATGCTCTCGTCGGGCGACATCGCCGCCTACGACCTGCACACGGTGTTCGAGTGTCAGGTGGACGCCCTGCCGGTGTTCAACCTCATCAGCGTGCTCGAGGGCCGTCTCGTCAACGAGTACTCCAACCTCACCGAGACCGTGTCCGGCAAGGTCATCATCGCCCTGCCGAAGGCCTACGACGACGCGAGCTTCACCGACCCGGACACCATCCTGATCTGCGGCAACCAGCCGGAGATCATCGAAGCGGCGCTGCAAAGCGGGGTCAACTGTCTGATCCTCTGCCAGACGGAGGTCCCGCAGGAGCTGGAGGAGAGCGGCGCGCCGACCTGCATCCTCTCCACGCCGCTCAACGCCCGGCAGGCCGCGCGCCTGATCTTCCAGGCGATCCCGGTGTCCCGCTTCTGCCGGACGGAGGGGCTGATCTCCTTCCATCTGTCGGACTACCTCGACGACGTGCGCGAGACGATGATCAACAGCCGCTTCCACTACTACCCCGTGCTCGATGAGCAGGAGCGCGTGGTCGGGTCGCTGTCCCGCTATCACCTGCTCAAGCCGAGGAGCAAGCGGGTGGTGCTGGTGGACCACAACGAGGCCTCCCAGTCCGTGCCGGGTCTGGAGCAGGTGGAGATTCTGGAGATCATCGACCACCACCGCTTGGCGGACATCCAGACCAAAATGCCCATCGCCGTGCGAAACGAGCCGGTGGGCAGCACCAACACGATTTTGACGGCCATGTATCAGGAGCACGGGGTCATGCCCTCGCCCGCGATGGCGGGGCTGATGGCGGCCGCGATCCTCTCGGACACGGTCATGTTCAAGTCTCCGACCTGCACCAAGCGCGACGTCGCCATGGCCGAGCGTCTGGCGCGCATCGCCCACGTCTCGCTCGAGCAGCTGGGCAAGGAGCTGTTCACCTCCGCGGGCGCGGACGGCAAGAGCGCCGAGGAGCTGTTCAAGACCGATTACAAGCAGTTCCATATCGCCGAAAAGGACCTCGGCGTCAGCCAGATCACCTGTGTGGACGCCTCGGCCTATCTCAGCCGCAAGGACGAGTTTTTGGCGGTGATGGACAAGCTGCGCCGCGACCGCGAGTTCGACATCGTGATCCTGATGCTCACGGACGTGCTCTCCGAGGGCTCGCACCTGCTGTACGTCGGCAGCGACGAGATCATGCGTCAGGCCTTCAACACCGAGCCGAAGGACAACATGCTGTTTGTTCCGGGCATGATGAGCCGCAAGAAGCAGCTCATCCCGACGCTGACGGCGCTCTGGGGGTAAGGCGATGCGTTTTGTCAAGATGCACGGGGCGGGCAACGACTTTCTCATCGTCGACAACCGCGCCCTGTCCCTCTCGGAGGCGGAGCTGTCCGCGCTGGCGCTCCGCTACTGCGCCCGGCACACCGGCGTCGGGGCGGACGGCCTGATGGCGGTGCAGCCCGCCCGATACGGCGGCGACTACGCGATGCTGTTTTTCAACGCCGACGGCAGCCTCGGCGAGATGTGCGGCAACGGCGCGCGCTGCATCTGCCGCTGGGGATACGAGCACGGCCTCGCGGGCCAGACGCAGCGCGTGGAGACCACCGCGGGCCTCGTCACGGGCGAGCGCATCGACGAGCGCCGCTACCGCGTGCGCCTCAACGACCCGTCGGTGCTGGATGAGCGCACGGCCCGCGTCGGGGATACGGCGTATCCCTGCCGCTACGCCGAGCTCGGCGACCCGGGCATCCCCCACGCCGTCGTCCTGCTTGACGACTGGGACGCGCGGGAGCCCGACAGGCTGCGCGAGCTGGGCCGCGCGCTGCGCTTCGCGCCGGTCTTCCCGAAGGGCGCGAACGTCAGCTTCGTGCGCGTGCTCGGCCCGGACCGGCTCAAGGCCGTGACCTTCGAGCGCGGGGTTGAGGACTTCACCCTCGCCTGCGGCACGGGCTGCGGCTCGATCACTGCGGCGCTGACGAAGGAGGGTCTGGTCTCCGGCCGGGATGTGGCGATCGAAATGCCCGGCGGGACGCTCACGGTCAGCGTCACGAACGACGCCGGCCGCATCCGCGACATCTTCCTCACCGGCCCGACCTGCGTTGTCTGCGAGGGCGAGCTGTACGAGACGGATTAATCGAAAACCGCACAGAAACCGCCCGGGGCGAACGCCCCGGGCGGTTTTGTGTTTATTGCTTTACTTCCCCTCCCCCAGCAGGACCTTTCGGACCGCGGTGGGGACGGAGGGATTCGCGGGCGGCTCGGAGAAGCTCGCGGTGACGTTGACGGAGCTGTCCACGTCGCGGGACACCACGCGGACCGTTCCGGCGCAGCTCAGCTCGATCTGGGTCAGCTCGCTGTCCGCGACCGTGAGGGTCAGTTTGCACTCGTCGAGCTCCAGTTTGAGCGTCTTGAGCTCCGGGATGAGCATGGAGGCGAGCTCCGCGGCCGCGTCCTTGCCGAGCGAGACGGTGTAGACGCGGCGGCGGCCGACGGTGTGGCAGTCGAAGTCGCCCTTGAGGCAGATCTCCTTGGCCATGGGGATGAGCTTTGCCGTGTCGACCACCTGCTGCTGGGCGAGGCCGAGCTCCGCGCCGTTTTCGGTGCAGGCGGCGTCCTGCGTGAAGTAGAGCGTAAAGAGCCTGCTGCCGATGCGGTGGACGTCGGTGCCGTCGACGCGGGTGCGCAGGTAGTCGTAATCGGAATTGACGCTCAGCAGGCCGCAATCGGCGCGCACGGCGATTTTGGCCGCGGCGGTCTCGTCGCTGTCGTACTTCATCCAGGCGGCCAGCAGCATCAGCAGATCCTCCGAGAGGATCTCGCGGCTGCCCTTGCCGCCGAGCTCGATCGCGTCGAGCACGGCCTGGGGGATGACGGGGCGCTGCTCCACCGGTCCGGGGACCAGCGACGCGCCCAGCGTGAAGCGCTTGCCGCTCTCGGTCTCGCCGCCGCCGGAGAAGAACAGGCCCGTGAGCTGCGAGCCCCGCGCGGTCATGGCGACGGTCATGCTCTCGGCGCGCAGGAGGTCTGCGCTGTCGCCCGAGAGGATGAGGCCGAGGATCTCGTTGGCCGTCTCCGGGCCGAGCACGGCCTCATAGCGGCTCTCGTCGCCGCTGCGGGTCTTTTTGATCTCGCCCCGGCGGAAGATCTGCCGGGCGAGATCCAGCACCGCGTTGCGGTCCAGATCGCCGCCGGAGACCTCGAAGGCGCGGCCGTTTTCCAGATAGACGATGCCGCTCGAGAAATACAGGGGGATGCCGTACTGGTCGGTGCAGCCGATGAGCTTTCCGTTTTTGCGCACACGCACGATGCTGTCGGAGATGACGAGATCGCGCGCGTCGCTGTGCACCTCGATGTCGGTCTGGATGGCGGTCTCCTGCGCGGCGAAGTCGCTGAGGATGCGGTAGGTGTCGATGGCGGTGGAGATGCTGCTGAAGCGAAGGATGACCAGCGCGGCCAGCGCGGCGAGCAGGAGGGCCGCGCCGCCGAGGCGCAGCGCCTTCCGGTGCGAGGCGCGCCACTCACGCGCGCGCACCACCCAGGCAGGCGGCGTACGCTCCTTCTTTTTGCGCTTTTTCAGCCAGCGCGAGAGCTTCACGAGCAGCACGATGAGCAGGGCCAGCACCAGCAGGCCGCCGACGATGTAGGCGGCGATCCACCAGGACTGGATCGTGTCGACCAGCACGAGCTCGGCCCCGGTGCCCTCCACGTCGACGGTGTAGTAGCTGCCGAAGGTGCCGGGATGGACGCGCACATAGCCGTCGCCGCCGCGGAGATAGAGGCGGTGGTTCACGGTCCGGGCGTCGGGCGTCAGATAGCGGATCGTGTGCACCGCCGTCCCGTCGTCCGGGAAGCTCAGGCGCAGCATCTCCTCCACGCCCACGCAGACGGACCAGTCCGGCTCATGGTCGCGGAAGAAGGAGTCGAGCTGCTCGCGCACGGTCTGCTTCCAGTCGCCGCGGAAGTTCTCGATCGCGTTTTCGGGGATCTCGAGCGTTTCGAGGCTGAGGCTGTCGCCGGACTGGAACTGGCCGTCGACATAGACGGCGGCGCGGCCGTCCTCGCGGGACAGCTCCGAGCGCAGCACGGTCTCGTCCATGCGGTATTCCGCCGTCACCACCGTGTCGAAGCGCAGGTCATTCAGATCGGTGCGGTCCCAGACCGCGTAGGCGCCGTCGCGCTTTTCGACCTGCGGGAAGACGGAGCGGTCGAAGGAGTCGCCGTAGGCGAAGGGCAGCTCCTTGACGGTCTGCCCGTCCACCACGAAGGAGAGCGTGAAGCTCCTGCACTCGTCCGGCAGGCCCTCCACGGCGGCGAAGGTCTCGAAGTCCATGGGCTCGGCCTTGCCGTGGATGGAGAGCTTATCCATGCCCGCCCAGCCGGCGGGCACGAAGTAGTTGTTGATATACACGCCCTCGCTGCCGCCGGCGATCGCGCCGGCGAACTGGGGGTCGTCCCGGATCTCGACGAGGCTGTAGCAGCCGGTGACCTGGCTGGAGCTCTCGTCGTCCTTTTTGGCGTCGTAGCCGTTGCCGACGATGCCGCCGACGTACTTGGCGCAGGAGAGGGAGCACTTGGCGCAGCTGCTGCGGACGTTGCCGTAGCACAGGCCGCAGATGCCGCCCGCGTAGGCGCCGTCCTCGATGGCGACGGTCCCGTAGCCCGCGCTGTTGGCGACGAGGCCGATGTCCATACGGCCCGCGATGCCGCCGGCGCACTCGCGCTTGGCGGTGACCGCGCCGCGGCTGACGCAGTGCTTGACGACCGCGCGCATGCTGAGCTTGTTTTTGGTCAGGCGGCTGTGCGAGACGTTCAGATTGCCCTCCGGGTCGAGGTCGTTCTCGATCGAGACCGAGCCCACGATCCCGCCGACGTTGCTGTCGCCGTTGATCTCGCCGCCGTTGACGCCGTCCTCGATCTTGCCGAGGATGATGTCCGAGCCCTCGTCCAGATCCGAGTCGTCGGAGAGGATATCGGGCTCCTCGTCGCCGGAGAGCAGGGTCAGGGTCTGCATGGCCGCGCCGGACAGGGCGGAGAGGCTGCCGTTGATCTCCTCGAAGTGGCCGGTCATCACCGAGGACCCGCCGCCGACGTCCTCCGCGATGGTCGACATCGTGCCGGACATGGAGCTGATGCACGAGGCGATCACGTCCTTCAGGCCGAGGATGGCCTCATGGTCCGTCGGGTCGATGCCGCGCACCGCCTCGGCCACCGGGGAGAGATAGCCCGGCAGCGTGGAGAGCTGGGAGGCCAGCGCGTCCGAATACGCGCTCGCGTCGGTGATGGCGTCGTCGATGGCGCTGTGCAGGGCGTTGATGCGGTAGTTCAGCCCCGCCAGCATGTCCTGGGCCTGCTGGATCTCGATGAAGGGCTCGAGCTGGCCGACGATGCCGCCCACGTCGCGGCGGCCGTACACCTCGCCGCTGTTGGTGCAGGCGTTGACATAGCCGCTGGAGCGGCCGACCACGCCGCCCACGTTGTAGCCCAGATGCAGATAGCCGACCGGGCCGCTGTTGGCGCAGCGCTCTATAAAGCCCGTCGAGCTGCCCGCGATGCCGCCGGTGTCGGTGGTGACGCCGGCGTTGTCGGTGGTGATGCTCTTGAAGAAGTTGAGGATGGAGCTGGTGTCGATGGCGTCGAGGCGCAGGGCGGGGTCGACGCTCTCGGTGTTGACGTAGGCGCTGCTGGTGCAGGCGGCCAGCGTGCCGGCGTTTGCGCCGCAGACGCCGCCGGTGGCGCTCAGGCCCGCGACCGAGCCGGAGGCCGTGCAGGCGGTGACGAAGCCGCTGGCCTCGTTGAGGCCGACCAGACCGCCCACCTGGGTCTTGGCGCTGACGGTGCCGGTGAAGGAGCAGGCGGTGATCGTGCCGCGGTTGCGGCCGACGAGCCCGCCGACCATGCTGTCGTCGCCGCGCGGGGCGACGGTGCCGCTGAGGTTGAGGGCGATGATGTTCGCGTCGGGCCCGGTCTCAAGGAAGAAGCCGCAGGGGGACTGGGCGTGGGTCAGGCTGAGATCGTAGATCGTATGACCGCGTCCGTCGAAGCTGCCGTTGAAGATGGGGATGGAATCGAAGCTCGCTCCGGCGAGGCTCAGGTCGTTGTCGAGCACGACCCTCAGCCCGTCGGACCAGGTGTCGAGCGAGCAGTTCGCCGCCAGCTCGAGCAGGTCCTCGGCCGTCTTGATGTGGATCTCCCCCTGCTCGGCGGAGGCAAAGGCCGCCGGGACCAGAGAGGCCAGCAGCAGGAGCGCGAGCAGGGCGCTTGCAAGGCGCTTTGCGGTCTTATTCATGGGACGCCTCCTCTCCCCTGTCCTCCGCCGGAGCGGCGGGTTTTTCCGGGGCGGGCGCGTTTTCGACGTCCCCCTCCGGCAGAGCGGGCGCGTCCGCCGGGGCCTCCGGCGGCGTCCCCGCGGGCGGGCCCGCGCGTCCCGAGAGCAGGCGGACGTTCACGTCGCCGTCGATGGTGCCCCGGAAGACGCCGTTGACCGTGCCGCGGATCTCGCCCACGATCAGGCCGTCGACGGCCACAAGGCCGCTGCCGCGCTGCTCGCGCGAGACGTTGGGCATCGAGAACGAGGTCTTTTCAAGGATCTTGCCGCCGAGGACCAGGATCTGCGGCAGGACGAACATGACCAGGATGATGGAGATGATCGTGCCGCGGCCCAGCGCCTCGCCGATGCCGTTGATGGTGCACTCGGTGGTCAGGAAGCTGATGAGGATGCCGGAGACCGCGAGGATGGTGCCGGAGGTCAGGATGGTCGGGAAGGCGAAGTTCATGGCCTCGATGATGGCCTCCTTCCGGTCCATGGTCTTGACGTTTTCGGAGTAGCGGCTGGCGATGACGATGGCGTAGTCGATGTTCGCGCCCATCTGGATGGAGCTGACCACGAGCTGCGTCAGGAAGAACACGTCCTTGTGCGCCAGCGTCGGGTACGAGAAGTTCATCCAGACGCTGCCCTGGATGACCAGGATCAGCAGCACGGGCATGCCCGCGGATTTGAAGGTGAACAGCAGCACCACCAGCACGATGAGGATCGACACGACGCTGACGACGATGTTGTCGATCTGGAAGGACTTCATAAACTCATACTGGTTGGTGGAGTTGCCCACGACGTAGACCCTGCCCTTGGGGTAGTGCTCCTGAGCCGCCGCGCGCAGCGTGTCGGTGAAGCGGTAGGTCTCCTCCCCGGCCTCGGGCAGCGTGAGGTAGACCAGCATGCGGTCGTAGTCCTCGCCCTCGAGCTGCTGCTTGCCCATGAGCATCAGGGCCTTGGCGTCGGAGAGCGTGTCGGCCTGATCGCCCTCGAGGGTGATGTAGCCCTCGTCGACCTTGTCGCTGATATACAGGAGCATGTCGATCAGCGGGATGCGGTACTTGGCGATGCCGCTGACCAGCTTGTCGTATTTCTCGTTTTTGACCGCGTAGGCCGCGTAGACGAACTCCGCCGTCTCGTAGTCGAGCTTCATCAGCTCCGCGAACTCGCGCGGCGAGAGCTTGTCGGCCAGCTTGTAGCCGCCGATCGCGTCGGAGTTGGCGATGGCGGTCACGGAGTCGACCTCGGCGTAGTCCTCGAGGTCGCGGATCAGGCTCTGTTCCTCGCTGTAGTCGCCGCCGGGGACGACCAGCGCCACCATGGCCCGCGAGGAGAAGGTCTCCGCGATCATCTTGTCGGCGATCTGCATTTCGTTGAGCCTGGGCGTGACCAGCGTGTCGTAGCCGTAGACGTAGGGGCAGTTGTTGGACAGGGAGATCGCAAAGACCACGGCCAGCACGAAGACCGGCGGGATCACCGCGCGCGTGGCGTAGGCGAAGCGCCCGACGAAGGGCACCTTCGGCACGAAGTTCCTGTGCCGCGTCTTCTCCATGAGATTGCCCATGAGCATCAGCAGCCCGGGCATCACCGTGAACACCGACAGCAGCGAGAACAAGATCGCCTTGATGAGGTTCACGGCCATGTCGGGGCCGAGCTTGAACTGCATGAACATCATGGCGATCAGGCCGCCGATGGTGGTCAGGCTGCTCGCGCCGACCTCGGGGATGGCCTTGGACAGGGAGATGATGACGGCCTCGCGCAGCTCGTGGGTCTGGCGCTCCTCCTTGAAGCGGTTGGAGTAGATGACCGCGTAGTCCAGCGACAGGGCCAGCTGCAAAATCGTGGTCACGGAGTTGGAGACGAAGGAGATGGTCCCCATCAGGAAGCTCGTGCCCATGTTCATGGCCGCGGCCACGATGAAGGTCAGGCCGATGATCGGCACGTCGGCGTAGGTCAGGGAGGTGAAGGCCAGCACCACGACCACGATCACGGCCACAAAGGCGGTGATCATGTTGACCTCCTGGGCGATCAGCTCCGCGCTGGTGTCGCCGAGGGTGGTGGAGACGTAGGTGTCGTAGGGGGCCAGCAGCGCCTTCACCGAGGCCAGCGCGTCGAGGCAGGCGTCGTCCGTCTCCTTGTAGTCGAAGGTGATCGAGAACAGGGCCGAGGCCTTGCTGTAGTGCTCGGTCGTGCGGTCGAAGTCGACGCTCTGCACGCCCTCGACCGCCTTGATCTTTTCATACAGCGCCTCCGCTTCCTCGTAGGAGACGTTGGCGACCATGATCTTGGCCGAGCCGTATGTAATGAACTGCTGCTCCATCAGGTCCAGTCCCTCTTTGGTGACCGAGCCCGCGGGCAGATAGGCCGTCAGGTCGTTTTCGACCGAGACCCAGTTTTTTGAAAACAGGGAAAAGACGATGGCGATCCCCACGAGCAGGAAGATCAGGCTGCGCTTGTCGACGATGAAGGTCGCAACGCGGATCATCACATTGGGTTTCGCGGCGTTTTGTTGTTCCATCGGATTTGGTTCCTCCGATTTTCTGATGTTCAGCAGCAGGCCGCAGAGCGGGAAACACAGACGAAGCATATCGAATGATATGCTCCGTTGCTGCGGCGGATGCTGCCCGTATCGGTCTGTATGGATTTCTTATTATATACCCGCGGTAAAAGAAAACAATAGACAGAATATGGGTTTTTATCCCACTTTCCGGTGCACGGCGTCCTCGTCCTCGGAGAAGCGCTCCTTGGCGCGGAAGGCGCGGCGGATGGAGTCGTAGTTGCCGAACACGGTGAGCTTGTCTCCGTCCGTGAGGATCGCGAAGCCGGTCGCGGGCTCGGGCGTCTCGCCGGGGTGCTCGATGAGCAGCACCGTCAGGCCCTCGCTCTCCCGCAGGCCGGAGGCGGACAGGGGCTTGTCGCGCAGCTCCTCCGGCACCGATTTGAGTCTGACCTGGGCGATGGAGTTGTCGCCTATGTAGTCGAGCAGCATCACCGTGTTGCCGGTCTCGCGTCCGAAGTAGGTGTCGGCCAGCTTTTCGAGCTTCTCGTCGCTCCAGGCGCGCATTTTGGGGCTGCGGATGAAGGCGAAGATCAGCGCCACCGAGCCCAGCGGGGCCAGCACCGCCAGAAACTCGTGCTCGGCCTGACTCAGGCGCAGGGCCAGGAAGGCGTTGATGATGATGGTGACGATCGTGAGGTTGAACACGTAGCCGAACAGGATCGTGATCCGCGCGAGCCGTCTGCGGCGCGGGGTCGTGAGGATCATCTCGCTCTCGTGCGTGGTGAAGCCGGTGCCCGTCAGGAGGCTGAGCACCTGGAAGCGGGCCTTCTCGTCCGGCAGGCCGGCGAAGCGGAAGAGGATCGTGAACATCTCCGAGATCACCCAGTAGATGAGGACGATCAGGGCGAACAGGATGGAATCGAGGTAGAGATTCATCGTGCGTTTTCTCCTTGTTCAGTTCTTGTTCAGCACCCGCGAGACGATCTTGATGAAGTCCTCCGCGTAGCGGGGGAGCTTTTCGTCCTTGCGGCTGCAGGCGTAGAAGTGGCGGTGGTTCTCATAGTCGCGCAGCGGGAAGAAGGCGCCGTAGCGGCGCACGGATTCGTCCACGAAGATGTCCGAGCAGAGCATGCAGGCCCCGGACTTGAGCGCGACCTGCTTGGCGATCTCGAGCGAGTCGGTCTCCAGCAGGATATGGGGCCGCAGGCCGCTCTCGCGAAAGAGCTTGTCCTGCACGACGCGCAAACTGTGGCCCGGCTTGAGCGACACGAAGCTGTCCTCGCGCGCGGCGTCGAGGGTCACGGGCGTGCCGTTCGGCAGCTTTTCCGCCAGGGACGAGCCCTTGCCCGCGAGGATGCCGACGGTCTCCTTCTCGATCAGGGTGTAGCTCAGGCGCGGGCTTGTGGACTCGATGGCGGCGAGGGCGAGGTCGATCTGCCCGGCCTCGACCAGCTCCTCGAGCCGGGCGCTGCCCTCCTCGGTGAGCTTGACGGTGACGCGCGGGTACTGCATCGCGAACCACGGCAGGGCCTCCGGCAGCACCTGCATGCCGCGCTGCACGCTCAGCCCGAGGCGCAGCAGGCCGCTGTTCTCCTGCCGGATCTCGGTGAGCTCGTTTTCCATGCGCTCGTTGGCGGTGAGGATCTGGTTGGCGGCCTCGAGGTAGCGCTCTCCGGCGAAGGTCAGGCGCAGCGGCGAGACGGACCGGTCGAAGAGCGCGACGCCGTATTCGGCCTCCACCTGACGCACCATCTGGCTCAGCGAGGGCTGGCTGACGAAGAGTTTTCTGGCGGCGGCGCTGATGCTGCCTTCGCGCACGATTGTGCGGATATAATTTGCCTGCTTGAGATTCATAAAAACCGCCCTCTTTTTTTGCAGCTTGTCCAAGAAACATAAGTTATGTGTTATGAGTATATAACTGTTTCCCTATGTCTGTCAAGCTATATAATAATTATCCTATGCCCCGGAAACAAAAAAGGCATTTGCAGGAATGCGGCGCGCGTGATACCATTGACACAGCGCAACAAACTGTAATATAAGCAGTCAGGAGGAATGCTTATGGAAATTCTGAAACCCGCGATGGCAGGGACGCTGGAATCCAGCGACGCGCAGGTCATGGTCGAGCCCGGCGAGGACGGGATCGAGCTGACGCTGGAGAGCAGCGTGATGAACCAGTACGGCCGTCAGATCAAGGCCACGGTGCTGGAGACGCTGGAGCGTCTGGGCGTTGAGAACGCCCGCGTGGCCGTGGTCGACAAGGGCGCGCTGGACTGCACGATCAAGGCGCGTGTCGAGTGCGCGGTGTTCCGCAGCTGCGGCGCATCGGCGGAGGACATTCCCTGGGGAGGTGCTGTGAGATGATCCCGAGACCGAGACCCGAGCGCTTCCGGCTGCGCCGCACGATGATGTTCATGAACGCGCAGAAGCCGGGGCTGATCAAGGACGCGTACATCTACGGCTGCGACAGCATCATGCTGGACCTGGAGGACGCGGTGGCCGAGAACCAGAAGGACGCGGCCCGCTTCTCGCTGTACCACGCGCTCAAGACCATCGACTACGGCGACACCGAGGTCATCGTCCGCATCAACGGGCTGGACACCCCCCACTGGCAGGAGGACGTCCGCGTGTGCGTGGCGGGCGGGGCCGACGGCATCCGCATCGCCAAGTGCGAGAGCGCGCAGGACGTGTGGACGGTCGAGATGGCGGTCGCTGCGGCCGAGGTGGAGTTCGGCGTGGAGGTGGGGCGCACGCTCCTGATGGCCGCGCTGGAGAGCCCGAAGGGCATCCTCAACGCCTACGAGATCTGCTCCGCGTCCGAGAGGATGTTCGGCGTGGCGATCTCCGGCGGCGACTTCCGCAAGTGCATGCAGACCACGCCCCAGCGCGACGGCGTGGACATGCTGTTTGCCCGCGGTCAGATGCTGCTGGCGGCGCGCGCGGCGGGCATCCAGTGCTTTGACACGGTGTTCACCAATCTGGACGACACCGAGGGCTTCGAGGCCGAGGTCCGGCAGAACAAGGCCATGGGCTTCGACGGCAAGAGCCTCATCAACCCCAAACAGATCCGCTTTGTGCATGAGGTCTTCGCTCCCACCGAGAAGGAGATCCGTCAGGCCGAGAAGATCGTCCGCGCCTACCGCGAGCAGAGCGCCGCGGGCGTCGGCGTGTTCACGGTCGACGGCAAGATGATCGACATCGCCTTTATCCCCGGCGCCGAGAGGACTCTGAAGCTGGCCCGCGCCTGCGGGCTCTGGGAGGGAGATCTGGTATGAAAAACGCAGTAGGCAGAGAGATCCCCGATTTCCTGCTGGTCGACGGCAAGGAAGTCTATCAGGGGAAGAATTACATGGACGGCAAGTACGTCCGGAAGGCGTCCCCGTGCACCAGGCGCTATGAGAAGCCGCAGGAGAGCAAGCTGGTGGAGAGCATCGCCGACGCGCTCAGACAGTGCGGCGCGAAGAGCGGCATGACCTTCTCCTTCCACCACCATCTGCGCGACGGCGACTTTGTGGTCAACAT
The DNA here is from genome assembly GCA_902802215.1 of Oscillospiraceae bacterium. Classification (GTDB taxonomy): domain Bacteria; phylum Bacillota; class Clostridia; order Oscillospirales; family Oscillospiraceae; genus Limivicinus. The sequence continues at coordinate 1,443 of CADCLH010000030.1, read as the reverse complement.
GGTCATGAAGGCCGCCATCGAGGAGCTGGGCCTGGACGATCTGACCATCGCGGCCTCCTCGCTGGGCAACGCCCACGACCCCATCGCCGATTACATCGAGCAGGGCAAGGTCGTCGGCATCCAGACCAGCGGCATCCGCGGCCGCATGGGCGAGGTCGTGTCGAAGGGCAAGCTGAAGACCCGCGCGATCATCCGCAGCCACGGCGGCCGTCCGAGGGCCATCGAGGCGGGCGAGGTCCACATCGACATCGCCTTCATCGCCGCCCCGACGAGCGACTGCGTCGGCAACTGCCGCGGCATCGGCGGCAAGTCCAACTGCGGCTCGATGGGCTACGCCATGACCGACGCCAAGTACGCCGACCATGTCGTGGTCGTGACCGACTGCCTCGTGGACTTCCCGAACATGCCCGCCTCGGTCGAGGCCATCGACGTGGACGCGGTCGTGGTGGTCGACTCCATCGGCAACCCGAAGAAGATCGCCTCTGCGGCGGCGCGCATCTCGCAGAACCCGCGCGATCTGATGATGGCCGAGAACGTGGCGAAGGTCATCGCCGCGACGCCGTACTTCAAGGAGGGCTTCTCCTTCCAGACCGGCGTGGGCGGTCCGTCGCTCGCGGCCAACCTCTTCCTTGAAAAGTACATGGACGAGCGCGGCATCAAGATGGGCTGGGCCATCGGCGGCATCTGCGGCCCGATGGTGGAGATGCTGAAGAAGGGCAAGGTCGGCAAGGTCATCGACGTGCAGGACTTCGACCTGGACGCGGTCAACTCCATCAACCAGACCCCGAACCACTTTGAGATGTCTGCCTCCCAGTACGCAAACCCCGCGAACAAGGGCGCGTTTGTCAACAAGCTCGACTTCGTGGTGCTGGCGGCGCTGGAGATCGACACCGGCTTCAACGTCAACGTGCTCACGCGCCCGGCGGCCACCCGGACACGGCGGCGGGCTCGAAGTGCTGCATCATCGTCACCCCGCTGATCCGCGGCCGCATGGCGACCGTGTGCGAGCATGTCGTCACCGTCACCACCCCGGGCGACTGCGTGGACGTGCTCGTCACCGACTACGGCATCGCGGTCAACCCTCTGCGCCCCGACCTGGTCGAGTGCCTTGACAAGGCCGGCATCAAGCATGTCCCCATCGAGGCGCTCAAGGAGAAGGCCTACTCCCTCGTCGGCAGACCCGACGACCTCCAGTGGGAGGACGAGGTCGTGGCCGTGCTCGAGGCCCGCGACGGCACCATCCTTGACGTCATCCGCAAGATCAAGCCCTATACCGTCGACTGACGCGCGCAAAACAACTCTCGCATTCCGGGACGGCTGCGCCGGACCCCGCTAATATTTAATGAAAAGAGAGGATTTTATGAGCAACACACTCGTCGGCATTCTCGGTCTTCTGACCATCGTCGCCATCGTCGTCACCCTGTTCAAGAGCAAGACCCAGCC
>CADCLH010000029.1 GCA_902802215.1 Oscillospiraceae bacterium | reverse complement strand
GAGGAACTTGGACACGCCGCCGACCAGCTCGCCCTTCTCGTCGAGGCGGAACCAGAAGGGCTTCGCGCCCGCCTGGACCTCCACGTCGGCGCAGAGCTTGTCGATCTGCTTGCGCGTCAGCTCGCAGCCGTCGACCACGATGGCCTTGACGGTGTTGCCCGCGGCGAAGGGGCCGAAGTCCGAGCCCGCGACGAGGGCGGTCATGTCCTGAAGCACAAGGTCGATGCGCAGGTCCGGCTTGTCCGAGCCGTAGGTCTCCATGCTTTCGAGATAGGGGATGCGCTTGAAGGGCGCGGAGGAGGCGATATCGTAGCTGCCGTATTTGGCGAAGATCGGCGGCAGCACGTCCTCGAGCACCGCGAACACGTCCTCCTGCGTGGCGAAGGCCATCTCCATGTCGAGCTGGTAGAACTCGCCGGGGGAGCGGTCGCCGCGGGCGTCCTCGTCGCGGAAGCAGGGCGCGATCTGGAAGTAGCGGTCGAAGCCGGAGGTCATCAGCAGCTGCTTGAACTGCTGCGGAGCCTGGGGCAGGGCGTAGAACTTGCCCGGGTGCTTGCGGGCCGGGACCAGATAGTCGCGCGCGCCCTCGGGGCTGGAGGCCGTGAGGATGGGCGTCGTGATCTCCAGGAAGCCGTGCTCGCTCATGGCCTGACGCAGGGCGGAGATCACGCTGCAACGCAGGATGATGTTCTTCTTGACGGCAGGGTTGCGCAGGTCGAGATAGCGGTATTTGAGGCGCTGCTGCTCGTCGGCCTCGCGGCTGCGGTTGATCTCAAAGGGCAGCTCGTTGTAGCGGCAGCGGCCCAGCACCTCGATCTTCTCGGGCACGACCTCGATATCGCCGGTCGGGAGCTTGGGGTTCTTGCTGGCGCGCTCGCGCACCGTGCCCTCGACGGAGATGGTGGACTCCTTGTTGATGGCCTTGACCGCGCGCATCATCTCCTCGGTCTCCACCACGACCTGGGTGGTGCCGTAAAAGTCGCGCACGACGACAAAGGCGAAGTTGCTGCCGACCTCGCGGACGTTCTCCAACCAGCCGACGATGGTGACCTTCTGCCCCACGTGCTCCATGCGGAGCTCGCCGCAGGTATGCGTTCTCATCTGTGTCATTTCCGATTCATCCTTTCCATATAGGCTTCTCCTTGAGGAGAAGCCTGCTGACGCGCGGGAAGCGTGCGACATTCCAAGCTTTGCTGTCGCGAAGCGACTGATGAGGTGGAGCCTCCCACCTCGGCAAATCCAGTTCATGTATTGAGGGGAAGGCAGCCCTTACTCCCGGATCACGCTGCCCGCGTTTTTTTCGGCCACGCGCGCGGAGATCCGCTTAGCCGCCTCGTCGGGGGAGAGCTTCACCTGCTCGCCGGTCTGCATGTCCTTGACCGACAGCAGGCCCTCCTTGACCTCGTCCTCGCCGATGAAGACCGCGAAGGGCACGCCGATCTTGTCGGCGTAGCTCATCTTCGCCTTGAACTTCTTCTTCTCGGCGTAGAGCTGCGTGCGCACGCCCGCGCGCCGCAGGGCGGTGGCGGCGGAGACGGCGAAGCCCAGCTCCTCGGTCATCGGCAGCACCAGCGCGTCGCAGGGCGCGGTGACGATCTCGTCGCTGAGCAGCCCCTGCTCGCCCAGCACATAGAACAGCCGCGTCAGCCCGATGGAGATGCCCACGCCGGGCAGCTGCCTGTCGGTGTAGTACTCGGCCAGGTTGTCGTAGCGCCCGCCGGAGCAGACGGAGCCGATCTCGGGGTGCTCGGTCATCTCGGTCTCGTAGACCGTGCCGGTGTAGTAGTCGAGGCCGCGCGCGATCGTGAGATCGACGGCGAAGTTTTCCTCCGGCACGCCGAAGTCCGTGAGATATTTCGCCACGGTGTTCAGCTCGTCGAGGCCCTGATCGAAGACCTCGTCCATGCCGCGGTAGCGCTCGAGCGCTTCGAGCACCTCGGCGTTCGTGCCGCGGATCGCCATGAAGTCGAGGACGTTCTCGGCCTTGCAGGGCAGCATCTTCACCTCGTCGATCAGCAGGAGCTTGACCTTCTCGGGCCCGATCTTGTCGAGCTTGTCGACGGTGCGCATGATGTCCCCGGCCTTCTCCTGCATGCCGTTCATGCGGTAGAAGCCGTTGAGCAGCTTGCGGTTGTTGACGCGGATGCGGAACTTCGTCAGCCCGAGCTTCGTGAAGGTGCTGTAGATGACGGCGGGGATCTCCGCCTCGTTGAGGATGTCGAGCTTCCCGTCGCCGATCACGTCGATGTCGGCCTGATAGAACTCGCGGAAGCGGCCGCGCTGGGCGCGCTCGCCGCGGTAGACCTTGCCGATCTGGTAGCGGCGGAAGGGGAAGGACAGCTCCGCGTAGTGGGCCGCGACGTATTTGGCCAGCGGCACCGTCAGGTCGAAGCGCAGCGCGAGGTCGCTGTCGCCCTTTTGAAAGCGGTAGATCTGCTTTTCGGTCTCGCCGCCGCCCTTGGCGAGCAGGACCTCGGCCGACTCGATCACCGGGGTGTCGAGCGGCGTGAAGCCGTAGAGGGCGTAGCTCTCGCGCAGGATCTGCATCATGCGCTCCATCTTCATCTGCTGCGCCGGGGGCAGCTCCATAAAACCGGACAGGGTCCGGGGCGTCACCTTTGCCATAATCTGGTTTCCTTTCGGACAACAAGGAATGACCGCGCTTGCGCGCAGTCATCCCCTGCGGTTTATTTGTCGGATCGCGCCGCCGCTCAGCGCTTCTGGGGGTTGACGATGTTGCGCCAGTCGAGATCGCCGCGCCGCAGGCCCTGCACCAGCACCTCGGCCGTGGCCGCGTTGGTGGCGAAGGGGATCTGGTACTGGTCGCACAGTCTCTCGATCTTGTTGATGTCGTCGAAGCCCTTGGGGTTGGTGGGGTCGCAGAAGAAGAGCACCAGGTCGATCTCGTTGAAGGAGAGCCTCGCGCCGATCTGCTGGGCGCCGCCCTGCTCCGCGTGGAGGTAGAGCGTGATGGGCAGGCCGGTGGCCTCTGCGACGAGCTTGCCGGTCACGTGCGTGGCGCACAGGTTGTGCTCGGCCAGGATGCCGCAGTAGGCGATACAGAACTGAACCATCAGTTCTTTTTTTCTGTCATGTGCCATTAAAGCGATGTTCATTGAGTACTCCGTTTCTCATTCCATATACAAATCCACATTCAATACGGCGACATTATAAACGCTGCTTCCATAAATTTCAATGACTATTTAGCAAAAAAGAAAACTTTTTTGAAACGAAGCATGAAATATTTGTAGAAAATGCCGCAAAACCCTACCGCAAAAGGGTCATTTCGGGGTCCGAGGTGTCGCTGTAGCTCTTGATCGTGATATAGGCGTCCATGATCTGCCGCGCGATGAACTGCACGTCGGCGCCCGCGCCGCCCCTCTCGACCACGACGAAGATCGCGACCTCGGGGTCCTTGTACGGCCCGTAGCACATGAAAATGCCGTCGTTCTGGATGCCCTCGCCCTTCTGGGCGGTGCCGGTCTTGCCGGCGCAGCGCCAGGCGCAGGGGACCCAGATGTTGGCGTTGGTCTCGTTGACGTAGTCGTTGAGCACCAGCCACATCCCCTCGTGCACCGCGTCCCAGTTGTACTGCGCGGTCTCGACGGTGGACATGACGCGGGCCTCGCGCTCGTAGAGCTTCTGGCTGTAGTCGTAGTTGCGGATGGCCTTGATGACGGAGGCGGAGTGGCGCGTGCCGGAGTTTGCGACGGTGGCGCAGTATTCGGCCATCTGGATCGGGGTGAACACGGAGTCGGACTGGCCGATGGCGGCCTGCAGCGTGTCGCCGATGCGCCACTCGCTCCCGGCGTAATCCTGGTGGTTGGCGCGGTTGGACATGTTGCCCTTGGCCTCCACAAGCTCGATGCCGGAGAACTGGCCGAGGCCGAAGGCCGCGGCGAACTGGCCGAGGTCGTCGACGCCCAGGTCGTTGCCGACGGTGTAGAAGAAGTAATTGCACGAGTCGCGGATGGCGGTGGTGACGTTCTCCTCGGGGTGGGTCAGATGCTCCTTCTTGTTGACGTTCCAGATCCAGCATTCCGGGGCGTAGCCTTCAGCGGCGTAGCGGGTGTACACGCCCTGGCACTTGACCTTGGTCTCGGTGTTGATGATGCCCTTGGTCAGTCCCGCGATGGCGGTGCAGGGCTTGAAGGTGGAGCCGGGGGCATAGGTGCCGAGCAGGGCGCGGTTGAACAGCGGCGCGTTCTCTGCCTCGAGCAGCATCTGGTAGTCCTCGATGATGCGCGACACGTCGTAGGTCGGCCAGCTCGCGAGGGCGAGCGGCTCGCCGGTCTTGACGTTGACGACCACGGCGGAGGCGCCGGTGATGTTGTCCTTGAGGTCGACGTTGTAGTCGCCGCGCGCGGTGCCCTCGGCGCGCTTCTGGGCGATGTTCTTTTTCAGGATCTCCACGCCGTTGCCGAGGATGCGCTCGGTCTGCTCCTGGAGCACCATGTCGATGGTGAGGTAGATATGGTTGCCGGGCACGGGCTCCTTGATGTACTCGGTGGCGAGGATGGTTCCGGAGGCGTTGCGGGTCTCGCGCACCTTGCCGTCGGTCCCGTGCAGGTAGTTTTCAAAGGCGTATTCGATGCCGTCCTTGCCGACCATGGCGTCGGTGGAGTATTCGAGCAGGGAGTATTTCTCGAACTCCTCCTGGGTCATCAATCCGACGTAGCCGAGGATATGCGCGCCGTATTCGGTCGCGTACTGGCGGATGTAGGCGCGCTTGACCTCGATGCCGACGAGCTTGTTCTCCATGATGGAGGAGATCAGGTTCATGCTGGCGTCCTCGACGAAGACGTAGTCGGCGGTGTTGATGGCGTAGCGGACGTTGATGGAGTAGCGCACGCCCGCGATCAGGCGCATCTCGTTGGCGGAATAGCGGTTGTCGATGTTGTAGCGCGTGCGCATGTAGCTCATCAGCTCCACCGCGGTGGAGTTGGGGCTGAGGCCCTGGCGCACGAAGTAGGCCTCGAGCATGGTCCGCTGGATGGCGGTCATGTTCGGGTCGTATTCAAAGGGCGGCTCCATGGTGATGGGCAGGTCGTCGGTGTACTCGTCGCCGTAGCTGCGCACCATGCCCACCAGCTCCAGAATGACGGAGTTGGGGTCCTCGTTGGCAAAGAGCTTGTCGGTGTCGATGCGGAGGTTGTAGCACTCGGCGTTCGAGACCAGCACGCGGCCGTAGCGGTCGAGGATGTTCCCGCGGGCGGCGGTGACGGTGCGGGTGGTCTGCGTCAGCTCGTTGGCGCGGTTGTAGTAGGCCTCGCCCTGGATGATCTGCAATTGATAGAGGAAGTACAGGTAGACCGCGAGCAGCACGGCCGCGATGCCGGCCATCGCGGCGAGTCTGCCGGGACTCATCAGTCTGTTTTTCATGCAAGGTCCTTCAAAAATCAGATTTCGCGCAAGCGAAAGGAATTTCAGTCTCGTTGAACCGCCTGCGTTTCAACGAAGTCATTCCCGGCTCCATCTGGCAGGCAGGAAATAGGCCAGCGCCGAGAAGGGGAGGGACCAGAGCGTCTGGAAGATGCCGACGAGCAGCAGCTGCGTGCTCCAGGCGTCCAGCGCCATGGTCTTGAGGATTTGGAGTCCGGAGGTGATGACCAGACTCAGCAGACTCAGGCCCATGAAGGCGAAGAAGCGGCGGTTGATGAAGAACTGCGACACGAAGGCGGCCAGCAGGCTCAGCACCGGCAGCAGCAGCAGGAAGAAGATGCGGTTCTCCACGAAGCTCATGTCCGCAAAGTAGCCCATGATGAGGCTGAACACCGGGCCGAAGGTCGCGCCCTCGAACATGCCGACCGCGGCGGCGGCGGCAGGAAGGACGAGCGGGCAGACGCCGAGCGGCCGGATATGGCTGAGCACCATGTTCTGGAACATCAGCGTCAGCAGCATGAACAGGGCGTAGCGCAGCAGCCGGGTCAGATCCAGTTTTTCGAGAATGTCGTTCAAAGCCCTATTCCACCACCGTAAAATCTTTGATAATGAACACCTGCACCAGCGAGTCGAGCTTGGCCTGCGGCTCGACGATGCCGTATTCGATCTGGCCGCCGGCCTCGGTCTGCACGGCGACGAGGGTACCGATCATGAGTCCCGCGGGGAAGGCGCCGCCGGAGCCGGAGGTGAGCACGTCGTCGCCGACGAAGATCTGCGCGCCGTCGGCGAGGTAGGTGAGCTTGGCGCGCTTCTGGCGCATGAAGGAGTACTCGCCCACGACCATGCCGGAGTTGCCGGCCGCGCCGACGAAGGCGCCGACGGACATGTCGACGTCGATGAGGGTACTGACCGTGGCCCAGTTGGTGCCGAGCTCTGTGACCTGACCGACGACCGCGCCGTACTCGGTGATGACGGGGTCGCCCAGCTCGATGCCGCTGGACGAGCCCTTGGAGATCGTAAAGGAGCTGGACCAGTTGGAGCTGGACCAGAGCACGACCTTGCAGGATTCGAGCACGTAGTCGGTGTGCTTTTCGCGCAGCTCAAGGAGCCTGCGCAGGCGGGTATTCTCCTCGGAGGCCTCGATGCCGTCGCGGGCGGACTTCTGCGCGTCCGCGAGCTGGGAGCGCAGGGACTCGTTCTCGGCCAGCAGCGAGTCGTACTTGTACAGGTAGCCGTAGATGCTGTCGAACCAGTTGACGGCGGAGGAGAGCACCTTCTGCATGGGTGCCTTGATGACGCCGGCGGCGTTCTGCACAAAGCCGATACGCCCGCCGCGGGCGGCGGCGCTCAGGCCGATGATGAGGGCGGCGGCGGCAAGGAGGATGCCGACGCGCAGCCCGTTCTTTTTCAGATAGTCCTTCACAGCAGCTCCACCCCCTGTTCGCGGAGCATGAGCCCGAGCGTGCACAGCGGCAGGCCCATGACGTTGAAAAAGTCGCCGGTGATGCTCTCGACGAAGAGCGCGGCCTTGCCCTGGGCGCCGTAGGCTCCGGCCTTGTCCATGGGCTCGCCGGTGGCGATATAGGCCGCGATCTCGCGCTCCGAGAGCGCGCGGAAGCGGACCTCGCTGCGCACGGCGCGCGTGAGCTCTTGCCCCGCGCGGATCACCGAGACGCCGGTAAAGACCTCGTGCGTCCTGCCCGAGAGGGCGCGGAGCATAGCTGCGGCCTCGCCCTCGTCCCTCGGCTTGCCGAAGACCCGGTTTTCGAGCCAGACGATCGTGTCGGCGGCGACGACGATATCGCCGGGATCGGAGCGGAGCGCGACCTCGCGCGCCTTGTGCGAGGCGAGCGCCCGCACGAGCTCCGCGGGCGCAAGGCCGTCGGGGGCCTTTTCCTCGGCCTCGGCCGGCCGGACGACCAGCTCTTTGACGCCGAGCATTTCCATAAGTTCCTTCCTCCGCGGCGAGGCGGAGGCCAGTACGATTGCCATGTGTCGTAAATCTCCAGAAAAAGAATCAGGCGGGTGTATGCGAAGGACGGCCGCTTCTCACTCCACGCCCCGGTAGTACAGGCCGCGGGTGAGCACGTTGGGCTGGTAGTCGGACTGTCCGAGATAGACCTTCGCGACCTCGAGGCACTCGCGCGCGCTCTCGGTGGTGAACATCATGCGCATGCCCCAGAGCCCCGCGCCGTAGAGGTCCTCTGCCTTGTCGGCGAGGTAGAGCTTGTGGGCGTTATAGATGACGTTGCGGCAGCCGAACTCCCGCACGACAGGGAAGACGGCGCCCATGCGGTCGGCCATCTGCGCGGGGACCTGACAGGCGCAGCGGCCGGAGGAGTGGCGGATGACGCACTGGTCCGAGACCATGAGCGGCAGCCGCCCGTAGACGATCATTTCGGTGTCGAGGGTCTTGGACAGATCGCGGATCTGGGCGATGCGCAGCTCGAAGGAGGCGGTGGCGGAGGCGAAGCCCGCCTGACGCAGCATGTCCATCGAGAGGGAGTTGAAGACGTTGAGGCCGAAGTCGCCGCGCACGCGCATGCCGAGCGAGCGGGCGAGCATCGCGTGGCCGAGGTTGCCGACGAGGGCCTCGCCGACGCCGTAGTCGAAGACCGTGCCGAGCATTTTCCGCACCTCGTCGACCTCGCTGTCGGTGACGACGCGGGGCAGCACCGCCACGGGGACGCTGCCGTGCTCGACGAAGGGCTGGAGCAGGGCGAAATTCTCGCACATCACGGGCAGCGGCACATAGAGGTACTGCGGCGCGAGCGCGGCGAGCTCGGGCGTGAGCTGTTCGGGGGTGAGGACCTGGAAGATCATCACGGGCGCTGCGCCCTGCGGGCGGCCCTTGGGCTTGGAGGGGATGGTCCCCACGCGCCGCTGGGGCGGGACGGCCCGCTGCTCGCTGAGCTTGGCGACGAGCTCGCGCCTGAGCTCGTTGACGGCGGCGGCGGGGAGGTAGAGGCCGGGGTCGGTCTGCGCGCGGTTTTCCACGCAGGAGTAGGGGGTGCCCCCGGTCTTGAACATCTGCTCGGTCAGGTAGGAGGCGGTGAGCCCCTGCCCTCTGGCCTTCTCGGGGACGCGCCCGGAGGCGACGGCGCGGTTGCCGTCGTCGTCGAAGGCGATGGCCTTGATGGGCTGGCCCTTCTCGGCCACGGTGTAGAAGTGGACGGGCACGCGGCGGCGCTCCCCCTCGGAGTAGCCCTTGCGGGCCAGGGTGAACAGGCGCTCGGAGTCCTTGTCGGGCTCGCCGCGCACGCCGAACATGTCCTCCTGATCGCCGCGCAGATAGCCCTGCGTGAAGCCCTGGCGGGAGAAGGCCGCCTCCAGCTCCTCCAGCTCCTCGGCCGAGGGCTGGCGGCGCTCCTTGAGGGCGTTGGCGTAAATGCGGGTGACGATGGCGGTGTATTCGGGCCGCTTCATGCGCCCCTCGATCTTGACGCAGGCCACGCCCGCGTCTTCGAGATCGAAGAGCCTGTCGACCAGACAGTTGTCCTTGAGGGAGAGCGGGTGGTCGTCCATGCGTCCGCCGAGGCTGTACTGCAGGCGGCAGGGCTGGGCGCACATGCCGCGGTTGCCGCTGCGCTGGCCGATCAGGGCCGACATGTAGCACTGTCCGGAGTGGCAGAAGCACAGCGCGCCGTGGACGAAGACCTCGACCTCGATGGGCGCGTTTTTGGCGATGTAGCGGATTTGCTCGAGATTGAGCTCCCGGGCGAGCACGGCCCGCGTCATGCCGAGCTCGGCCGCGGCCTCGACGCCCTGGAGGTTGTGGATGGACATCTGGGTGCTGGCGTGCAGGGGGATGTCCGGCAGATACTGGCGGATGGCGGAGGCGAGACCCAGATCCTGTACGAGGATCGCGTCCGCTCCGGCCTGACTCGCGAGCTTCGCGGTCTGGAGCGCCGACTCGATCTCCCGGTCGCCCACGAGGGTGTTGAGCGTGACGTAGACCTTGCAGCCGCGGATGCGGCAGTAGCGCACGGCGCGGTCGAATTCCTCGGGCGTGAAGTTTTTCGCGCCCCGCCGCGCGTTGAAGTTCCCCAGACCCATATAGACGGCGTCCGCGCCGTTCTGCACCGCGGCGATGACGGCCTCGGGCGAACCGGCGGGCGACAGCAGTTCCATCATGTCCGTTTCCGCTCCTTTTTGATCTCTGTGCAAAACGTCATAAAAATACACATTATTATAGCACAATGTCACGACTTGCGGCAAGGGGGGATTCGTGCTATAATATGTACTCCCGGTAAACAAAGCATGAATTATGAAAGAGGACGACAGGATGCAGAGCGCAAAGGACGACAATCTGATCGGCGCCTCCGCCGCCGACCGCCTGATCGCGGCCCACGACGGAGACGTGGCGCTGCTGTATCTGTACATACGCCGCAGCGGCTCGGCGGACACGGAGGGCGCGGCGCGCGCCCTGTGCCGCACCCTCGGCGAGATGGAGGCCGCGCTCGAAAAGCTGGGGCGCATGGGCCTGCTCGCCGACGTTCCGGCTTTAAAGCCCGCGGGGCAGGACCGCTTCCCGCCAGCGGACGAGATGCCGCAGTACAGCGCCGCCGACATCGTCAGCCGGGACGACAAGGTGTTTTCCGCCGTGCTGCTGGAGGCGCAGCGGGTGCTGGGCCACGCGCTGTCCACGCCGGATCTCAAAAAGCTCTTCGGGATCTACGACTACCTCCGGCTTCCGGCCGAGGTCATCATGCTGCTGCTGCACCACTGCGTGACCCTCTCCAACGGCCGGCTGCCCTCGATGCGCTTTATCGAGAAGGAGGCCTTCGTCTGGGCCGACAACGAGATCCGCACGGCCGAGCAGGCCGAGGCCTTCATCGAAGCGCAGCGCCGCCGCTCCGGACAGAGCGCCGAGACGGCGCGGCTGCTCGGCATCACGGGGCGGGAGCTGTCCGCCACCGAGAAGCGCTACATCGCCTCCTGGCTGGACCTCGGCTACACGCCCGAGCTCATCGCCATCGCCTACGACCGCACCGTCACGAACACCGGCGCGCTCAAATGGGGCTACATGAACAAGATCATCCAGAGCTGGCACGAGAAGGGCCTGCTCACCGCCGAGGACGTCGAGACGAAGGACAGGCGCTCGCCCGCCCGGACGCCGAAGAAGGCGGAGCCGCCCCGCGATCTGGACAAGCTTTTGAGCGCCCTCGATACCATTTGAAAGCTGGGTTGTCAATGACCTATGACGGAAAGCTCCTGGCCCGGGCCCGGGCGGAGCTGGAAAAGGACCGGGCCGCGAACCGGGACGAGCTGCTGCGCCGCCGGGGCGAGGTCTACGCCCGCGTGCCCGAGGTCCGGGAGATCGACACGGCGCTGCGCGCCCAGATGGCGCGGCTGGTGCGGCTGACGATCTCCAAATCCCCGGCGCTCGCCGAAGAGCTGGAACAGCTCAAAGAGGAAAACCTGAACCTGCAAATGCGCCGTGCGGAGCTGCTGACCGAGCGCGGCTTCGGCGCGGGGTATCTGGACGAGATCGTCTCCTGCCCCAAATGCCGCGACACCGGGATCTATGAGGGCGGGGTCTGCCCCTGCCTCGAAAAGCGCTACAACCGGGAGCTGACGAAGGAGCTCGGCGCTCTCCTGCGCCGCGGGGACGAGAGCTTCGAGCGCTTCGATCTCACGCTCTATCCCGACGTGCCGGACCCGGCCACGGGCCTTGCGCCGCGCGACGCGATGCGCCGGGTCTCCGACGCCTGCCGCCGCTATGCCGAGGGCTTTTCCGCCGCCTCGCCGAACCTGCTGTTTCAGGGCGGCACGGGCCTCGGCAAGACCTGGCTTTCCGCCTGCATCGCCCGCGTCGTCGCAGCATCGGGCTTCTCGGTCTGCTACGACACCGCGTCCGCGGCGCTGGAGGCGTACGAGCGCGCCAAGTTCGCCCGCGACACGGAGGAGGGCGAGGCGGCGGCGGTGCGCGTGCGCCGCATGGAGAGCTGCGATCTGATGATCCTCGACGATCTCGGCACCGAGATGACGACGTCCATGTCGCAGAGCGCCCTGTACACGCTGATCAACACCCGCCTGGTCGACAAAAAGCCGACCATCGTCAGCACCAACCTCAGCGACGACGAGCTGACCCGGCGCTACACGCCCCAGATCGCCTCCCGCATCCTGGGCGAGTTCCGCTGCTTCCCCTTCGTCGGGGAGGACATCCGCAGGAAAAAAGCATAAGGGAAAACGAAGACCGGTCGCCCGAAACGGGCGGCCGGTCTCAGCTTGCAGACAAAGCCCGTCCCTCGTCATTGCGAGGAGCGAAGCGACGTGGCAATCCGGCAAGGCGTTATGCGGATTCCCACGCCAGCGTGAGCGCTGGCTCGGAATGACGTGCAGGGGGGGTTGCCTGCGGTCCGGATTTTACGCAGTTCAGGACCGCTCTGCCTTGAGCTGCTCGATCCTTCCGAGGATCATCTTCTCGTCGTACAGCAGGAACAGGCACGCGCCGATCACGCAGGTGACGGTCGCGATGACGGCGACGGTGCGGTATTGGCCCGCCTCGACGACGGCCTCGCCGTTGACGATGTGCTTGACCGTGACGGAGGTGTAGATCAGCATGGACAGGGCCTGGCCCATCTTCATGGCGAAGGTGCGCGCGGCGAAGAACATGCCGCTGCGGTCCTCGCCGGTCTCCAGCGTGGACAGCTCCGACACGTCGGCCACGCAGGCCTGCGGCAGGATGCCGAGGATGGCCATCGGGATGCCGGCGCTGACGGCGACGATCAGGCCCCAGACAAAGCCCTTCCCGCACAGGGCGGTGATGAGGAAGACCGCCGCGTAGGTGAAGAAGCCGACGATGATGAGCTTTTTCTTGCCGATGCGCGGCGCGAGCTTATTGACCGGCAGGTAGAGCAGGAGGCTCACCACCGTCATGATGACGGTCAGGGTGAAGGTGTTGTCGGACGGGATGCCCATGAGACGGGTCTCGAAATCGGCAAGGCCGGTCTGGAACAGGGTGATGGCGAAGAAGTAGATCACGTCCGCGTAGACGAAGCGGCGGAACTGCCCGTTTTTGAAGGTCTTGACCAGCGAGGCGAAGGCCGGGGTCTGCACGGGCTTGGAGTCGATGTAGGCGCGCTCCTTGATCAGCAGCGCGGGCACGAGGCAGGCGGCGCAGGCGACGGCGCACATGATGCCGATGGCCGTGCGCATGGCGTTCTGCTGGACAAGGAGGATCTGCGCGTAGACCCCGTCGCCGATCAGGGCGCGGGCCTGATCCATCTTGACGACGGACGCCGCGTTCCCCTGGAGCAGGACCATCAGCTCGTCCAGACTGACGTTTTTCGCTTCGGCGATCGGGGCGAGGATCGCGCTGACCCTGCCGCCCTGAAAAGCATTGGCGAGGGAGGGGATCAGGGTGGACAGGGAGAAGCCGGCGATATAGGTGAAGGAAATGAAGGTCGAGACGTTGATGCGGTGCTCCTGCGTGTCGCCGAGCTCCGCGATCAGGGCGTTGTACGGCGTGCAGTAGATGGTCATGAACAGATAGAAGAGCATCAGCAGCGCGAAGATGATCGTGTTGTTGGCCGTGACGGAGCCCGTCTGCGGCAGGACGAACACGGCCGCCGTGATCAGCGCGAAGGGGATGGCCGCGGCCTTCATGAAGGGGATGCGGCGGCCGCCCTTGTAGTTCGAGCGGTCGGACCAGCTCGCGATCAGCGGGTCGGTCACGGCGTCGAACAGACGGCCGACGGCGGTGATGATGCCGAACAGCGTCAGCGAGGCGAGCAGGGGATTCTGCGAAATGAACTGGCTCAGGATGCCGTTGGTGTCCAGAAATCTCTCGGCCGAGCCGGTGTAGAGGTGGACCAGCCAGGTGGAGATGATGCCGCTCAGAAGGCTCCAGCCGAACTGGCCGACGGCGAAGATCCAGAGCAGCTTGTTGGTGATCGGTTTCTTTTGCATGTCCGTTTCTCCCGTTCTCCGTTTATTTGTTGACCGCGAGCTTCACGGCCTCGTAGGCACCGTTGTAGATCCCGGCGGCCTTCGCCCGCAGAATGCCGCGGCAGAGCGCGGGCAGGATCTCGTTCCCGTTCGTGATCTCGTCGAGCATCGCCAGGACCTCCTCGGTCTTGTCCAGCTCGTAGCTGCCGTCGCCGACCTCGGCCGCGCGGATCGCGCCCCAGGCCTCGTGTCCGCCGACGGCACCGGGTAGAAGCTCAGCTCGCTCGGCTTGGTGAGCAGCACGTCGCACACGCGCATCAGCAGGTTCGTCACATACACGGCGGCGAAGATGTCCTTATGGCAGAAGACCTGCATGCCGGTCAGGCCCTCGCCCTTTTCGAGGAAGGCCTTCGCGGCCTCGTAGTCGTCGAAGTGCGAGGTGTAGAGGCCCTTGAGCTCGGGGATGCGGGCGGCGATGGAGTCCCAGACCTCGAAGTGGTCGCCGGTGTTGACCAGCAGCATGGCCTTGCCCGCCCGGATGTCGGGGATCAGATGGCGGATGATGTCCTCGAAGAGCTTCTGCTGCGCGCCCGCCCCGCCGATCGACAGCAGGTAGCGGCGCGGGCCTCGCAGTCAGCCTCGATGTTCGAGACCAGCTCGTGGTCGACGTAGTGGCCGACGTCATAAAGCGTCCCCTCGGGCATGGGCTTTAACTGCCGCTTTGCGTCCATGCCGCGCAGCATCTTGTAGCCGAGCCACGCCGACGGCGTCTGCACCGTGTGGACCGCGCCCTCGGCCAGATGCAGGGCCATGGGCCAGTTGTCGGGGATGGCGTTGACCACGCGCGTGAAGCCCGCGTGGATCGCGGCCTGCGCGGGCCAGGCGTGGGTGGCGACGTAGGGCGTGTCCTTCGGCAGATTGCGCAGCAGCGGGGCCATGAGCTCGGCGTTCTTCTGGTCGCCCGCGTTGTAGCTGAGCTTGCGGAAGCCCTCGGAGTTGATGGGCTCCCACACGAGCATGTTGAACAGAGCGAACTTCTGGCTCAGGCGGGAGCCCAGGGAGTAGAGATCGTTCTGGTGGGAGATGAGCTTGGTGGCCGTCGAGACCGGGAAGGAGTTGAGATCCAGCCAGTAGGGCGCGTAGCCCATGGCGTGGGCGGCCGAGGCGATGGCCATGGAGATGCGGTAGTGGCCGTAGCCCATGCGGATGTTGCCGACGATCACGGCGTTGTCCGGCAGCACGAGACCGGGCTTGTCCGTCAGCACCAGGTTCTTGACCCCGATCGGGGCGAGCACCGCGTTGTCCGCGGCGGCGAAATGGTATTCGGTCCCGCTGTCGTCGCCGAACTTCTTCCGGAATTTCTCCTTCTGGCGGCAGGCCTTCTGATAGTCCCTGTCCGAGACCGCGTTGCCGAAGATGAGCTTTGCACGATCCATGGCGTCCTCCTGTTCAGATCTGGAATGGTTCCTACATTAATTAATAACAGAGTATCACATGCGCCGGGGGCTGTCAATTTACAAATAGAACGGGAAAGACAGCAAGAACAAGCTTTTTTTGTTTGCATTTGCCGCGGCGTCTGGTATACTCGGGGCATGAGTGCGAACATCGTCGGGCGCTTTGCGCCGAGCCCCTCGGGCTATCTGCATATCGGGAATCTGCTCGCCATGCTGCTGGCCTGGCTGGACTGCCGCTCCCTCGGCGGGGAGCTGATCTTCCGCATGGAGGACCTGGACCCCGCCCGCTCAAAGCGGGCGTATATCGACGCGCTCGCGGAGGATCTGCGCTGGCTGGGCCTCGACTGGGACCGCGGCTGGCCCGACCCCGCCTATGCGCAGTCCGGGCGCACCGCGCACTACGAGGCGGCCTTTCGGACGCTCCGCGAAAAGGGTTTGGTCTACCCCTGCTGGTGCACCCGGAGCGAGCGTCTGGCCGCGGCCTCTGCGCCCCACCCCGGCGAGGCGGAGCACGACGGCTCCTGCCGCTGCGCGAGGCTGACGCCCTCCGAGCGGGAGGCGCGGCTTCTCACGTCCCGCCCGCCCGCCTGGAAGCTGAAGTGCCCGGACGAGACGATCACGCTCACGGACTACCATTACGGCCCGATCTCCCAGAACCCCGCGCGGGACGTGGGCGACTTTCTGATCCGCCGCGCCGACGGGGTGTTTGCCTACCAGCTCGCCGTCAGCGTGGACGACATGGAGATGGGCGTGACGCGCGTGGTGCGCGGCCGCGACCTGCTCTCCTCCGCGCCGCGGCAGAAGTGGCTGATCGAGACGCTCGGCGGCACGGCCCCGGCCTACTGCCATGCCCCGCTGCTGACCGGGGAGGGCGGCAAGCTCTCCAAACGCCTCGGCAGTCTCTCGACGCAGGAGCTGCGCAGGGGGATGAAGCCGGAGGTGCTGGTCGGGAAGCTCGCCTTCCTCTGCGGCCTGTCGGAGGAGGACAGACCCGTCACGCCGCAGGGGCTGCTCGCGGATTTTTCGTGGGAGCGGGTGAAAAGAGAGGACGTCCCGGTCGACCCCGTATTCTTCCGGTAAAACGGAAACCTTTTCCGTTGAATTCCGTCAAAAAACCGTACGCAAAGGAGAATAAATGAGAGCGTTTTTCAGCAAAAAGAACCTGTTTCTGCGCGTCGCCGTGGGCTTTGCGCTGGGCGTGGTCCTGGGCTTCGCGGCCCCGGACTTCTCGATCGCCGTCAAGGTCGTGGGCGATCTCTACCTCAATCTCATCAAGCTGATGATCATCCCGATCGTGGTCTGCGCCGTGTTCTGCGGCATCGCCAACATCCGCGACGGCGCGCTGCTGCGCAGGATCGGCGTGCGCACCGTGGCGCTCTACGTCGTGATGTTCGTATTCAGCGCGGCGGTCTCCCTCGCCGTCGCCTACGCGGTCCGGCCCGGCCTCGGCACGGTGTTTGAAAACGCCCCGGTCTACGAGGGCGCGGTCACGAACCCCACGGTGTCGAGCTTCCTGATGACCATCGTTCCCACCAACATCGTCAAGGCCGCCGCCGACGGCAGCACCCTGCCGGTGATCCTCTTCACCATCGTCTTCGCCTGCGCCATCGTCTCGGCCGGGGAGAAGGGCAGAGCGGTGCTGGACTTCATGAACAGCCTCTCCGACGCGATGTTCCGCATGCTGGGCTGGTTCATGGAGCTGTCGCCGCTGGGCGTGGCGTCGCTGATGGCCTACTCGGTGGCCCAGTACGGAGCTGGCATTTTCTCGGCGCTGGCCAAGTACATCGGCTGCTGCTGGCTGTGCTGCGTGCTGGTCTTCTTCCTCGTCATGGTGCTGCCGACCTGCCTGTACACCAAGGTGCCGGTCGGACGCCTGCTGCGCGCCTGCGGCAAGATCGCGCTCGTGACGCTCTCGACCACCTCCTCGGCGGCCACGCTGCCCACGACCATCCAGGTCTCGATGGAGGACCTCGGCGCGCCGGAGGGCGTCAGCAAGTTCACGCTGCCCCTCGGCTGCACGATCAACATGTGCGGCGGGGCATGCAGCTTCTGCTGCCTCGCGGTCTTTGTCTCCGACTTCTACGCGGTCAACCTCTCGTTCTCGACCGTGGTGTTTCTGGTCTTCGTCGCCACGCTCATCAACATGGCGGCCCCCGGCATTCCGGGCGGCGGCGTGGTCCTGGGCGCGAGCTTCCTGTCCATCCTCGGCCTGCCCATCGACCTGATGGGCCCGATCAGCGGCTTCTACCGCCTGCTCGATATGGCCTTCACCACCATCAACGTCGAGGGCGACGTGGCCGCGAACCTCATCATCTCCAAGAGCATCGGGGAATACGATGCGCCGAAGGCGGGCTGAGCCATGGAAAACGAAGGGCGGAAAACCGTCATCGTCGCGGGCCTCGGCCTGATCGGCGGCTCGATGGCCAAGGCGATCAAAAAGAACACCGACTGGCGCGTGCTCGGCTGGAACCGCACGCGCAGCGTGACCGAACAGGCGCTGCGCGAGGGGGCGATCGACGCGGCGGCGGAGGAGGGGGACTTTGCGGCCTGCGACCTGCTGATCGCGGCGATGTTCCCCGCCTCCATCGAGAGCTTCCTGCAGATGCGCATCCCGCAGATGCGCCCCGGCGCGCTGGCGATCGACCTCGCCGGGGTCAAGACGCGCATCGTCGGGAGCGTGGGCCCCGTGGCAAAGGCGCACGGCGTGCGCTTCACCGGCGGCCATCCGATGCAGGGCAAGGCCCGCGCGGGCTTTGACCGCTCCTCGGCGGAGCTCTTCGACGGGGCGAGCATGATCCTCGTGCCGAGCGAGGCGACGCAGGAGGGAGATCTCGAGGAGCTCGGGGCCTTCTTCCGCGCCGCGGGCTTCGGCCGCATCACCGTGGCCACGGCGCAGGAGCAGGACCGCATGATCGCCCACACCTCGCAGCTGGCGCACATCGTCTCGAATTCCTACGTCAAAAGCCCCGTCTCCGCCAAATACGTCGGCTTCTCGGGCGGCAGCTACAAGGACATGACCCGCGTCGCCTGTCTGGACGAGGTCTCCTGGACGGAGCTGTTCATCTGGAACCGCGAGGCGCTGCTGCCGGAGATCGACGGGCTGATCGGACACATCCTCGAGCTGCGCGCCGC
>CADCLH010000028.1 GCA_902802215.1 Oscillospiraceae bacterium | reverse complement strand
CAGACGGCATCTGCGCGAGCGCAAACGCGCCGAGAAGCTCCGCCGCGAGCAGGAGCAGGCGCGCGCGAAGCAGCGCGTCAGCTACGATCTCGCGCGGCCCGACGACCGCTTCGACTTCGCCGCCGACATGAGCGCCTTCTTCGACGACGAGGAAAAAGAATAAACATACGGCAACAGCGGCCCCGATGTTTCGGGGCCGCTGTAGACATCCCCGGTATCTGTCATCTCGAGCGGAGGCGAAGCCGGAGTCGAGAGATCTAAAATGTTGGTAATCCTCATTATTCAGATCTCTCCACTCGCTTCGCTCGGTCGAGATGACACGGAAAGGGTACTTTGTCGACAGCTTGAGCGGCCCCGAATGATCGAGTCATTCGGGGCCGCTGTTGCTGTGCGTTATGTAATTGCTTTACGGATAGATCGTCAGCGTCCAGACGCTGTTGGTGACCCAGCCGCCGCCGGTGGAGTTGTTGAATTGCAGCTCGTCCTTCAGCGCGCCGGGCTCCCCAAAGATGCCGAAGCCCGTCTCCTCGCCGAACCAGACGTGGCCCAGCTGCCAGGAGACCTTGTAGGAGCCGGCCGTCAGATTGATGGTGCCCGTCTCCCCCTCGCGGACATAGAAGCGGGAATACTGCGACGGGTCCTTCGCGTTGGCCACATACACGAGCACCGCGCCGCTCTTGCCGATGACCTTCAGCTGACCGCCGCCCTGATACTGGAAGGTGCGCTCCAGCTCCGTACCGGTCTCGGGCGCGCTCTCGTTGCAGACGGAGGAGATCTCCGCCGTCAGGGCGTCGCACTCCTCGGCGGCTTTGGTGTCGGGCCAGTTCGACTTGCACGCGACGGCAGCCGCAAAAGCCTCATAGTATTCCCCGTCGTCGAACAGCGCCCTGGCGGCCTCGACCTCGGCCATGGCCTCCGCCTCCGGATCGGGCGTGGGCTCCGGGGTCGGCTCAGGAGTCGGTTCCGGCGTGGGTTCGGGGGTCGGCTCAGGAGTGGGCTCGGGCGTCGCCTCGGCCTTCGGCACCTCGGTCGCGGCGGGAGCCTGCGTCGGTTCGGGCACACCGCCGCTCTTGGACGCGCAGGCGCACAGCGACAGGATTACGCACAGGACAAGCAGCAGGGCAAGTGATTTCTTCATGATCGTCTCTCCTTTTCCTCATATTTGCGCGGGTCTCGTTCTCCTTTTTTTCATTTTATACCATACCCTCCCGGTTGTAAATACTCTTCCCGCGCAAATGCTCCGCGTTCTTTCAGTCCTCCGTCTGCTTCCACAGGTGCACCACGCCGCGGGCGTTGAGCTGGATGAGGCTCATCAGCAAAATCGGGAACAGCAGCATCCCCCAGACGCCGCAGACCCGCCAGCCGACATACACGCTCAGCAGCGAGGCCAGCGGGTCCAGACCGATCTGGTCGCCCAGGAGCTTGGCCTGCGCGCAGCTGCGCACCAGACAGGTCACGCCCCAGGCCAGCAGCAGGCCCACGCCCCGCCGCGCGTCCCCCAGCAGCAGGCACCCCAGCGCCCAGGGCAGCAGCACGATGCCCGTACCGAACACCGGCAGGGCGTCGATCAGCGCCGTCAGCGCCGCGATCCCCGCCGCGCCGCGCACGCGCAGCAGCAGCAGGGCGGTCAGAAGCTCGAAGAAGGTCATGACCATCAAAATGAGCTGGGCGCGCAGCACGCCGCCGAAGCCGTTCTTCAGATCCGTCCCCAGCTCCTCCAGTCGCTGCCGCAGCCCGTCCGGCAGCTGCGCCAGCAGAAAGGCCCGGACCTTCGGGAAGGAGGCCGAGAGGAAGTAGCTGCCGATGGACGCGGTCACGAGAAAGAGCAGGATGTCGGGGCTGGCCTGCGCGGCCCGGCTCAGAAGCCCCAGCGCCCCGCGCGAGACCTGCGCGGGCAGGGCCGAGAGCGCGCCCGAGAGCGTGCGCAGCCCCTGCTCGAAGAAGAAGGCGCTGCCGTCCCCCGCCGCGCGCAGACGGGTCTCGAGCTGCGTCTCGAGCGCCGCGATGCGCGCGGCGATCGTCTGCACGAGCTCCGGCAGCTCCCGTACAAAGTCCGTCGCCGCGCCGAGGCCGCGGCTGAGCAGGGCGGCAAGCCCCCAGCCCAGCAGACCGAGCGCGGTCAGGCAGCACAGGGCCGAGGCCGCGCTGCGCCGCCAGCGGCGGCGGACCAGAAAGCGCACCGCCGGCTCCAGCAGGGCGGCCAGCGCCCAGGCCGCCAGAAAGGGCGCCGTCCAGGGCAGCAGAAAGCGCAGCGAGAGCCAGACCGCGCCCACGACCGCCGCCGCTTCGACCAGGGCCAAAAGCCCCCGCGCCAGCCTCTCCTGCATGCGCGCACCTCCCGAGTATGTTGATAATGTAGTTTTGCCGCATTTCGCCCCCGCTATACCGGCGGGGGCCGCACTCACCCGCGCGCGCCCGTATATAATGGAACGAGCGGAGCGCTCTGCGCTCCGCAGCCGGATTTTGACGCGGCGCGGCGCGTTTGCCGCACCGCCGGAGGAATATAGAGGAGTATCGTTTCTATGTTGATCGTGCAAAAATTCGGCGGCAGCTCGCTGGCCGACGCCGAGCGGCTGCGCCATGCGGCAGCTCTGTGCCTCGAGCGCCGCCGCGGCCATGAGCTGGTCGTCGTCGTCTCCGCCATGGGCGACACCACCGACGGCCTCTCCGAGCGCGCGCATGAGCTGCTGCCCGACCCGCCCCTGCGGGAGCTCGACGCGCTCGTGACCACCGGAGAGCAGCAGGCCGCCGCCCTGCTCGTCATGGCGATGCGGGAGCTGGGTCTGGAGGCGGTGTCGCTCACCGGCTGGCAGGCCGGCATCCTCACCGACCGCAACTACGGCAGCAGCGAGATCCGCTTCATCGCGCCCGACCGCATCCGCGCCGAGCTCAGCCGCGGGCGCATCCCCGTGGTCACGGGCTTTCAGGGCGTGTGCGCCGCGGGCGACATCACGAGCCTCGGCCGGGGCGGCTCGGACACCACGGCGGTGGCGCTGGCCGCCGCGCTCGAGGCGGAGCTGTGCGAGATCTATACCGACGTCGACGGCGTCTACACCGCCGATCCGCGCCTGCTCCCCGAGGCGCGCCGCCTCGACGCCGTGGACTGCCGGGATATGCTGGCCCTCGCCCGCGCCGGGGCGCAGGTCCTGCATCCCCGCTCCGTGGAACTGGCCGCGGCCAACCACGTCCCGCTGCGGCTGCTCTCCTCCTTCACCGGAGGGCCGGGGACCGTCGTCCGTCGCCTGTCCGACGAGGCGCGGCCCCGCTTCGCCGGGATCGCCGGCAGGCCGGAGCAGGGCCGTCTGACCCTCGCGGGCGCGGGGGCCGACGCGGCGGCGCTCGCGGAGAGCACGGTGCTGCTCGCCGGGGCGGGGCTCCGGGTGCAGGCCGGGTCCCTCGAGGAAAACGCCGTCACGCTCACGCTCCCTCCCGAGCGGACGCTGGAGGCCATGAAGCTGCTCCACCGGGAGATGGTCCTGCGGCAGTACACAGCCCTCTGACCCAAGGTAATTTCTGGCATCCGTGTTGCCTGCGCGCCCCCTGTCAGAACGTAGAAAACGTTCCGCAATTCTTCGGAGAAAATCGGCACTTGTCACAAGAAATGCGTTCGGGGTGCGCAGACCCTTGAAAAGCAAGGCAAAATCGGGTACTATATGCGGGAAAGCCAGCCCGGGCAATCGCCCGGGCTGACACTATATTTTGTGTGAAAACCGGTCAAGTAACAAATGATGAATCTATATCTTGTGTTTTGTTACAGTTTTGAAGTTGACATTCCCGACCGCCGGCGCTATGATAGCGTGGACATTGAAACGAGGTGACATAACGTTGCTGATCTCCGGTCTGCAAAAGCTGACCCTGCTCGATTACCCGGGGACCGTGGCCTGCACGGTGTTTACCGGCGGCTGCAATTTCCGCTGCCCCTTCTGCCACAACGCGGCGCTGGTGCGGCCCGAGGAGCTGAACCGGGAGAACGAGGAGGAGCAGGTCCTCTCGTTTCTGAAAAAGCGCGTCGGCATCCTCGACGGCGTGGCGATCACCGGGGGCGAGCCGCTGCTGCACGCGGACATGCCCGCCTTTCTGGAAAAGGTGCGCGCGCTGGGCTACAAAATCAAGCTGGACACCAACGGCAGCTTCCCCGACCGGCTGATCGAGCTCGTGCGCGCCGGACTCGTTGACCGTGT
This sequence comes from Oscillospiraceae bacterium, assembly GCA_902802215.1. Classification (GTDB taxonomy): domain Bacteria; phylum Bacillota; class Clostridia; order Oscillospirales; family Oscillospiraceae; genus Limivicinus. The sequence continues at coordinate 9,495 of CADCLH010000028.1, read as the reverse complement.
GGCGATGGACGTCAAGAACGCGCCGGAGCTCTACGCGAAGACCGCGGGCGTGGCGGGGCTCGACCTGAAGCCCATCGAGCGCTCGAAGGACTTTCTGCTTTCGGGCGGGGTGGATTACGAGTTTCGCACCACGGTCGTCCGGGGCCTGCACACGGCGGAGAGCCTGGTCGGAGCGGCCCGCTGGATTGAGGGCGCGCGGGAGTATTATTTGCAGCAGTACAAGGACTCCGGCCATGTGCTGACGCCGGAGGGGCTCGGCGCTTTCTCCGCCGGGGAGATGCACGCGCTCGCCGACGCCGTGCGGCCGATCGTGCCGACGGTGCAGGTGCGGGGCGTGGAATGATTTGCTATTTACCAGAACGAAAGATAGATGGGGGTAAGAGATATGTATCAGGTAGTAAAGAGGGACGGCAAGGTCGTCGAATTCGATCTGCAAAAGATCGCGGACGCCATCCAGAAGGCGTTCGACGCCACCGGGACCGAGTATAACGAGAGCATCCTCGGCTTTCTGGCCCTGCGCGTGTCGGCGGATTTCCTGCCGAAGATCAAGGACGGCAAGGTCGCCGTCGAGGACATCCAGGACAGCGTGGAGAGCGTGCTCTCCCGCGGCGGCTACGACGCGGTGGCCAAGGCCTACATCCTCTACCGCAAGCAGCGCGAGAAGCTCAGGAGCACCAAGAGCTCCTATCTCAACTACAAGGAGACCGTGGACAAGTACCTCAAGATCGAGGACTGGCGCGTCAAGGAGAACTCCACCGTCACCTATTCGGTCGGCGGCCTGATCCTCTCCAACTCCGGCGCGATCACCGCCAACTACTGGCTCAGCGAGGTCTATGACCAGGAGATCGCCAACGCCCACCGCAACTGCGACATCCACCTGCATGACCTGTCGATGCTCACCGGCTACTGCGCCGGCTGGAGCCTCAAGCAGCTGATCCAGCAGGGCCTCGGCATCCCGGGCAAGATCAACTCCTCCCCGGCCAGCCACCTGTCCACCCTCTGCAACCAGATGGTCAACTTCCTCGGCATCATGCAGAACGAGTGGGCCGGCGCCCAGGCCTTCTCCTCCTTCGACACGTACCTCGCCCCCTTCGTCAAGGTCGACAACCTCAGCTACAAGGAGGTCAAGCAGTGCGTGCAGTCCTTCGTCTTCGGCGTGAACACCCCGTCGCGCTGGGGCACGCAGGCCCCCTTCTCCAACATCACGCTCGACTGGACCGTCCCGGCGGACCTCAAGGATCTGCCCGCGATCGTCGGCGGGAAGGAGATGGACTTCACCTACGGCGACTGCAAGAAAGAGATGGACATGGTCAACAAGGCCTTCATCGACATCATGATCGAGGGCGACGCCAACGGCCGCGGCTTCCAGTACCCCATCCCGACCTACTCCATCACCCGCGACTTCGACTGGTCCGACACCGAGAACAACCGCCTGCTGTTCGAGATGACCGCCAAGTACGGCACGCCCTATTTCTCGAACTACATCAACTCCGACATGGAGCCCTCGGACGTGCGCTCGATGTGCTGCCGTCTGCGCCTCGACCTCAGGGAGCTGCGCAAGAAGTCCGGCGGCTTCTTCGGCTCGGGCGAGTCCACCGGCTCGATCGGCGTCGTGACGCTGAACATGCCGCGCCTGGCCTACCTCGCCAGCGACGAGGCCGACTTCTACAGGCGCCTCGACAAGCTCATGGATCTGGCCGCGCGCTCGCTGAAGGTCAAGCGCACCGTCATCACGAAGCTGCTCAACGAGGGCCTGTACCCCTACACCAAGCACTACCTCGGCACCTTTGAGAACCACTTCTCCACCATCGGCCTCGTCGGCATGAACGAGGCGGGCCTCAACGCCAAGTGGCTGCGCTGCGACATGACCGATCCCCGGTGCCAGGAGTTCACCAAGCAGGTCCTCGACCACATGCGCGAGCGCCTGAGCGACTATCAGGAGCAGTACGGCGACCTCTACAACCTCGAGGCCACCCCGGCCGAGTCCACCTCCTACCGTCTGGCCAAGCACGACGTCGAGGCCTTCCCCGACATCATCACCGCGGCCGAGCCCGGCGGCACCCCGTACTACACCAACTCCTCCCACCTGCCCGTGGGCTACACCGAGGACATCTTCGAGGCGCTGGACATCCAGGACGATCTCCAGACCCGCTACACCTCCGGCACCGTCTTCCACGCCTTCCTGGGCGAGAAGCTGCCGAGCTGGCAGGCCGCCGCGAACCTCGTGCGCAAGATCGCCGAGAACTACAAGCTGCCCTACTACACGCTCAGCCCGACCTACTCCGTCTGCAAGAACCACGGCTACCTGACCGGCGAGCAGTTCACCTGCCCCGCCTGCGGCGAGGCCGCCGAGGTCTACAGCCGCATCACCGGCTACTACCGCCCGGTGCAGAACTGGAACGAGGGCAAGACCCAGGAGTACAAGGAGCGCAGGGAGTACGTCATCGACCGCTCCACGCTCCGTCACGCGGGCCCCTTGAAGGAGGGCGAGAAGCTGCCGATGCCCGGAAAGCACGAGGTCATCCCCGAGGCGCAGCCCGTGGCCGTCGGCACGGCGGAGAGCGGCAGGGCCATCCTCTTCGCCACCCCGACCTGCCCCAACTGCCGCATCGCCTGCTCCTATCTCGACAAGGCGGGCTTCGCCTACGACAAGCTCATGGCCGACGAGAACGCGGAGCTGGCCGAAAAGCTCGGCGTCAAGCAGGCCCCCACGCTGGTCCTGCCGGACGGCACCAAGCTCGCCGGCGCGGGCGCGATCAAGGGCTTCCTGAACAAGAGACAGTAAGATTCGATTCATACGACAAATGCCCGGGTCGTCCGGGCATTTGTCGTCATCAAAAGGAGAATCATCATGCTTTACGATATCCTCATCGTCGGCGGAGGGCCCGCGGGCCTGACCGCCGCCACCTACGCCCGCCGCGCGGGCAAATCCGTGCTCGTGATCGAGAAGAACGCCTTCGGCGGCCAGATCACCTGGAGCCCCAAGGTCGAAAACTTCCCCGGCTTCGTGTCCGTCAGCGGCGCGGAGCTCGGCGACAAACTGCTCGAACAGGCCATGGAGCAGGGCGCGGAGGTCGAGCTCGACGAGGTCACTGCGGTTTCGGTCCGGCCCGACGGGATCAAGACCGTCGCCTGCGACTCCGGCGCGGTCTTCGAGGGCCGCGCGCTCATCGCCGCCGTCGGCGCGAAGCCCCGGATGCTCGGTCTTGCGCGCGAGGAGGAGCTGGTCGGCAGCGGCGTGTGCTTCTGCGCCGTGTGCGACGGGGCCTTTTACGCGGGCAAGGACGTGGCCGTCAACGGCGGCGGCAACAGCGCCTTGCAGGACGCGCTGCTGCTGAGCGAGAAGTGCCGCAGGGTCTATCTGATCCACCGGCGCGACGCCTTCCGCGGCGAACGGAAGCTCGTCGAGGCGCTGGAAAAGCGCGAAAACGTGGAATTCGTGCTCCGCGCCTCCGTTGCGGAGCTGCTGGGCGGCGACGAGCTCACCGGCGTCGTCGTCGAGCAGGACGGCCAGCGGCGGGAGCTCCCGGTCGCCGGGCTCTTCGTGGCGATCGGCCACGCGCCGGACAACGGGATCTTCTCGGGTCTGATGGACCTCGACCGCGCGGGCTACGCCGCCTCGGGCGAGGACTGCCTGACCGCGACCCCCGGCGTCTTCGTCGCGGGCGACTGCCGCGCCAAGGGCGTGCGCCAGCTCACCACCGCCGCGGCCGACGGCGCCGTCGCCGCCCTCGCCGCCTGCCGGTATCTGGATGAATAGAACAAGCGCGCAAAAAGCACGGGGCCGTGAAACGAAATCGTTTCACGGCCCCGTGCTTTCCGTATGTTCAGCTCAGCACGAATTTCTCCACCGCTTCGGCGAAGCCCGCGTCGTTGTTGTTCCCGGTGACATGATCCGCCGCGGCCTTGACGGCTTCGTCCGCGTTTGCCATCGCCACGCCCACGCCCGCCGCGCGCAGCATGTCGGAGTCGTTCGTCCCGTCGCCCAGGGCCAGCGTCTGCGCCGGGTCCAGGCCGAGGTGGCGGCACAGCGCCGTGAGGGCGTTGCCCTTGGTGGCCGTGCGGGCGTTGATCTCGATGTTGAAGGGCATGGAGGTCGAGAACGCGAGGTCCGGGAAGCGCTCCGGCAGCTCCTTCAGCTGGCGGGCGCGCAGCTCCATGTCCGTAAAGAAGAGCTGGAGCTTCTGGAGGTCTTCCCCCTTGTCGGCCAGATAGGCCTTGAGCTCGGGCACCGGCGTGCGCAGGCGCACGATCAGCTCCCGCACCCCGGCGTTCGGGATGACCCGCAGGGCCTCGTGATACATCCAGTCGGTCATGAAGCCCCAGTTGTCCTGATAGCAGTCGTAGAGCACGTCCAGCCCGTCGACATGGCGGTAAAATTCCAGCGCGCGTGCAAGCGGGATCTCCGCGCGCGCCACGGCCCGGTCCTCCACAGCGTCGTAGACATAGGAGCCGTTGGCGGTGATGTAGTAGCGCATGAAGGGCAGCGTGCGCAGGGGATCGGGCAGACCGGCCACGATGCGCCCCGTCGCCGGGACGATCCAGACGCCCTTCTCCGCCGCCCGCTCCAGCGCGCGCAGGTTCGCGGGCGGGATGCCCTTGCCGTCGTCGAGGAAGGTCCCGTCCAGATCAAAGCTGATAAGGCGTATGTCCATGCTGTCTACTCCTGTCCCTCGTCCGCGAACACGCGGCGGATCACATATTTCGTGCGGATCTCGTCCATCGGGGAGACGACCACCCCGATGCCCACGTCCATCGCGTGGATGTACTGCCCGTCGCCCAGGCAGATGCCCGCGTGCCCGATCCAGCCGCCGCGGTAAAAGAGGATGATGTCGCCCGGGGCGATCTCCTCGGCCGGGACGGGCACGCCGTTTTTCGCCTGATCCGCCGCCGTCCGGTTGAGCGGGATGCCGAAGCGGCCGTACACATACCAGACCAGGCCCGAGCAGTCGAAGCCGGTCTCCGGGCTCTTTCCGCCGTAGCGGTATTCACAGCCGAGAAACTCCCGCGCGTAGTCGGCGATCTCCTGCCCCAGCGGGTTGAGCGGCACCGGCGAGGGCGTGGGCGGGAGATAGCGGCTCCCCTCCGGCATCACGACCGGCTTTGCCGTGGGCGTCGGCGCCGCCTCCGGGCTTTGCAGGAGGATGGGCGGCCGGGTGGGCCTCGGCGCAGAGGCCGCGGGCGCGGCTGTCGGAGCCGGGGCCAAAGCGGCGGCCGCGCAGGCGCAGAGCGTCAGCGCGAGCGCCGGCAGCAAAATGAGCGCGAGCGCCTTCCTCACGGGCGGCCTCCTTCTCCGGGGGATCACGGGGCCGCTCCCGCCGTCTGCCGGCTCCCGAGCATGCGGCGCAGCCGCTTTGACACGCCGGCCAGCAGCGCCGTGCTCAGCGCGGTGCACAGCAGAAAGGCCGGCGCGGGAAGCCGCGGCAGGCACAGGTGCGTCAGGTAGATCTCAAAGGTGTAGCCGCCGACGAAGCCCGCCGCCCGGTTGAGCGCGCGGCCGGTCCGGCCGCGCTCGAGCGCGGAGGCCGCCGCGGCGATCGCGAGACAGGCTCCCGGCGCGATCAGCAGGAAGGGATACCAGTGCAGGCCGCAGTTCCAGAGCCGGTCCGGCCAGTATTTGGCAAACTCCCAAAGCAGCACCGCGCCGACCGGGATCAGCGCCAGCAGCAGGGCGGTCTCCGTCCGCGTCAGCGCTTCCCGGCGCTCGCTCTCCGCGGCGAAGAGCATCCCCGCGAAGAAGACCGGCAGGCGCGTCAGCATGATGACCAGCTCATAGTCGTACCAGAACGCCGCGCTCAGCAGCAGCAGGCCCGCGAGTCCCGCGAAGGCGCGCGGCTTCGTGTCGCAGCGCTCCGCCAGCGCGGCCAGCCAGGGCGTGAGCAGGTAGCTCAGCCACATGCCCGAGACGTACCAGTTGAAGGACGGCTCGAGCTTCAAAAAGCCGTGCACGCCGAGGAGCTCGGCCAGCGCCGCGGTCGGCCCGATCCCGTCTCCCGCGGCCTGCACCGCGATCCAGACCAGAATGAGCGGCAGGTAGGACGGCAGGATGCGCAGAGCGCGGCGGCGGAGAAAGGCCGCCGGGTCCCGGTCGCGCCGCCAGGAGAAAAAGCAGCCGACGCCCGAGAGGAAGAAGAACAGGTCCACGCCGCCGTAGAAGAAGGAGGCCGCGATCTTCGCCGGGCTCTCCGGCCAGGAGGCCTTCATGTGGTTGAGCAGGATCAGCACGATGGCCGCCGCCATGCACTGCTTCCGGTAGCGAAACAGCGTCTCGAATTTCATGGCATGCCCTCCGTTTCCTCCGCCGTGAGCAGCACGAGCCCTCCGCCCGAGGCGAATTCCCGCCAGCCGCGCGCTTCCAGCTCCCGCAGCAGCAGCTCCGCCGCCGCCGCGTTCTCCGTCCCGACCGCGATACGCTTCGGGACGCGCTCGGGAAAGAGCTCCCAGAATTCCAGCAGGCGCGGCAGATTGTCCGCCGCGGAGCTCGCCGGGAACCAGGCCGAGTATACGCCGCAGCGCTTGACGTCGTCCAGATACTGGCCCGGCACGTCCGTGAGGTAGGCGACAAAGCCGCCCTCCGCCGCGCGGATCGGCTCCGCCGCCGCCCAGGCGGCCTCCTGACGGGCGCAGTCCTCCGGCTCCGCGAGCAGGCCGCGCAGCGCCCCGTGCTCCACGCGCACCGTGCAGGCCGCACGGGGGGCCATCGGATAGACGAAGCGGACCCGCCCCTCGGTCAGCAGGCCGAGCTGGACGGCGACCGCAAGCAGCATGCAGGCCGCCGCGGCGCGCCCCCGGGCATCCGCGCGCCAAAGCTCCGCCGCCGCCTCGCATATAAACACGGCGGAGGCGAGCATGTTGAGCGTCGACACCGAGGCGATGTTGATGAAGCCGAGATTGGAGGCCAGCGCCGAGCAGAACCAGCACAGCACGCCCGGCAGGAACACGAAGGCAAACAGGCGGTCCCGCCTTTTCTCCGGGATCAGCCAGGCGAAAAAGCCCAGGATATTGATCGGGAACATGTAAAAGTTCAGGCTGACGTTGGCGTACAGCCGGAACCACAGACCGTAGGCGAGCGAGAGCAGCGCCGCGGTCAGCAGATACGCCCAGGCGTGCGCGGCGCGTTTTTTGTCGAAGCGCGCGCAGAGGACCAGAACGGCGCTCAGCCCCAGCGTCGGGAGAAACAGGCGGTTCCTGCCGAAGCTCAGGAACATGCCGTGGAGGACGCTGAGCAGGCCGCGGTCCGGGTGCTCGGCGGTGTCCCCGTGCAGGACGGCGGGGAGCGTCTCGCGCAGAAGCCGGAGATCCGCGCCCCAAAGACCGCGCCCGAAGGCCAGCAGCGCCGCCGCAGCGCCCGCCGCCGTCAGCAGCAGCACGAAGCGGCCGCGCAGGCAGGGCGCGCCCTCCCGCCCCCGCAGCGCGCGGACAAGCGCCGCCGCGGCGTAGACGGGGTAGAGGACGAAGAAATAGGGGTTGCAGAGCACGGCCCCCGCAAAGCACAGCCCGCTGAGAACCGCCTCCCACGCGCGCCCTTTGCCGACGGCGAGGGTCACGAACACGAGCGCCAGCAGACCGATCCCCATCGTGTTGTAGGACAGGGCGGCGATGTTCATCGGCGCGTAGATCAGGTACAGCAGCGCCGCGCACAGCGCCCCGGAGCGCGAGAGACGGCGCAGGCGCAGGTAGAGGTACAGCGTGGTCAGGCTGTGAAACAGCACATACAGGTATCGGAACGTGAGCAGGACGCCCTCCGTCGAAGCGCGCAGCGCGAGGACGAGCCGCAGCGGGAGAAGCAGAAGAAGGCTCGCCAGCTGGGTGACGTGCCACTCGTGCAGCAGCAGGCTGTCGCCTTGCAGCAGACGGTAGGGGATCGTCAGGTACAGCGCCTCGTCCGGGATCGCCATGCCGAAGGGCGCCTTCCAAAGCACGACGGCGAGAGCGGCCAGGAGCAGCAGGACGGCCGGCAGCTCCCGGCGGAAGGTCTCTGTTCTGTTTTCCATCCCCTCTCCCCCCTTTCCGGAGCGCGCAGCGGTTTTACGGGAACAGCTTCGCAAAGCAGCTCTCCGCCAGACGGGCGATCCTCTTCGCCAGACGCGGGACCCCCAGCGCGCGGAACAGACGGTCCCGCAGCAGGTCCACCGCCGTCCCCACGGCGAGGATCGCCAGAGTCCACGTCAGCAGCACCAGCAGGATCTTCGGCACCGGCTGCTCCGACAGCGTCGCAAAGCGCCCCGTGATCAGCAGGTCCCGGACAAAGAGATTGTCGTGGAGCAGATACACCCCGAAGGTGCAGGAGGCCAGCGTCTGCAGCGCGCGCCGCAGCTTCTCCGAGCGGACCTCCGTCCGGGAAAAGATGCAGACCAGGCAGGCCGAGCAGAGCAGGACCGCCGGGGAGGTGTGGTTGTAGAAGAAGTTCCTCGGCCAGATCCTGCCGACCGGCGTATCGCGCAGAAGATACAGGAGGTTTCCGGCAAAGACCGTCAGCAGGAGGCTGAGCACAAACAGCAGGACCGCGCGGCGCTGCGTCAGCCAGGCGGGCGGTCCCCAGCGGCCCAGACAGGCGCCGCACAGGTACAGCACCATAAACCAGAGCAGCGAATAGCCGCCGCTCAGGCCGAACAGCTCGACGTTCCGCGCCAAGATCGGCAGCAGCGAAAAGCAGAACAGCGCCCCCGCCAGCGTCACGCGCGCCAGCCGTCTGTCCTCGACGACGCGGTTGAGCGCGGGCATCAGGAAGAAGAGCACGAAAAACGCCGAGAAGAACCAGGACTGCTCGGTCGTGACCGGCAGAAAGCCCTTGAGGATGTCGGATACGCCGATCTCAACGCCGCAGAGCTTCAGGACCGCCGGGCAGAGCACCGAATAAAAGACCGCGGTAAACCACAGTCCGATCGGGGCCTCCGGTCTGGTCCGCCTGTTCTGGTGCAGGAAGCCCGCAAGCATGACGTACACGTCCACGCAGGAAAAGGTGAAGGCATGGATCACGCTCACCGCTTCAAAGCGGAGCGTAAGGGGGCTCGATCCGGCATAACCGCCGCCGTGAACAAGAAGGTGGCCGCAGATCACCATCAGCATGGCGATCACCTTCAGCAGATCGATACCGTAATTGCGGCCCGGCTTTGCGCTCTGCGGCCTGTCTCCGATTCGGTTTTCATCCATCGCAAAGTCCCCCTGCGCCGGGACGCGGACCGGTCCGCTTCCCGGTAGATTTGGGAACATGATAACACACTCCGGGGACAAACACAATCTGATATCCGACAAAAAACCTCCCGTTCGCCGCCCGGACCGGTCGGGCAGAAAACGGGAGGTTTCATTCGGCTCAGGCGGAGCCTTCACCGGATGGCGCTGTGTTTTCTTTTGAGGGAGAGATTGTCCGCGATCATGGCGATGAACTCCGAATTCGTGGGCTTGCCCTTGATGCCGGAGACCGTGTAGCCGAAGAACTTCTGCAGGGTCTCCACGTCGCCGCGGTCCCACGCGACCTCGATGGCGTGGCGGATG
>CADCLH010000027.1 GCA_902802215.1 Oscillospiraceae bacterium | reverse complement strand
CCTCCAGCTGCCCGGGGCGGTGTTCACGACCGTGCTGTGGCTGGCCTTCTCGGCCTTCTTCGAGATCTTCATCACCCGCTTCTGGAAGGCCTCGTCGCTTTACGGCTCGCTGGCCGCGATCTTCCTCGCGGCCATGTGGCTCAAGAGCATCACGATGATCCTCTTCTACGGCGCCGCCCTCAACGAGGCGCTGCTGGAAGAGCGTCAGGCGGAGGAAAAGGAAGAATAAGCGGAACACGGAAACGCCGTCGGCCAAACAGCCGACGGCGTTGTCATGTATTGGGGTCGTGTATTATTTCCGGAACCACTTGCGGTTCAGCTCTTCCCGCTCCTCGGGCGTCTCGCAGTCCCGGATCGCGTCGCCGCCGCGTATCCTGTGCAGGATCTGCTCCAGCGACTCCGGCTTCTGGAAGTAGAAGCCCTGCGCCAGCTCGCAGCCGATCTCCTTGACGAACGCGAACTGCTCTTGCGTCTCCACGCCCTCGATCAGCGTGTGGATGCCGAGCTCGCGCGCCACATAGACCAGCTCCTTCAGGATCAGCCGGTTCACGCCGCCGTGGTCGTCCAGATGCCGCAGCAGGTCCATGTCGTACTTGATCAGGTCGAACTCGAAGCGGCTGAACATGTTGATGGCGGAATAGCCGCTGCCGAAGTCGTCCAGCCAGAGCTGGTAGCCCGCCTCGCGGATCTGCCGGAGCTGCCCGCGCAGATGCTCCGCCCCGACGGCCAGGTCCTGCTCGGTGATCTCGACGATGAAATAGCTCTTGTCCACGAAGCGGTCAAGCCCATACTTCTCATAGAGCCGGTCCATCTCGCCCACGACGTCCGCGTGGTCGAAGTCCTGCCGGGAGAAGTTCACGGAGACCGGCATCAGCGGCAGGCCGCCCTCGAGACGGAGCCGGATCTCGCGGCACACCTGCTCGAACATGTACAGATCGAGCTTGTAGAGCTGATGGTATTTCAGCAGCGTCGGGATGAAGTCCCCCGGCGAGACGACGCCGCGCTCCGGATCGACCCAGCGGGCCAGGCCCTCGAAGGCCGAGATCTTCCCGCTCTCCATCCGGTAGAGCGCATGGTAGTAGACCTTGATCCAGCCCTCCTCCATCGCCCGGTCGAAGTTCTCCACGATATAGCGGCTCTGCCAGTAGGCGTTGTCCGCCTCCTGCGAAAAGAACGCGACCTTGCGGTTCAGGTCGTTCTCGATGCGTCTGAGCGCGTGCCTGGCGTGATCCAGCGCCTCGCTCAGCTTGCTGCCCTCGGCCACGGGGCAGACGCCGGAGCGTATCCCGGAGGTGTTCCCCCTGGCCCTGCTCCGGATCAGCGTGTTGACCTCGTACAGCCGGGATTTCAGCACCTTCGGATCGTCCTGCCAGGAGATGACGACAAAGTGGTCGTCCGAGCCCCGGATCACCAGCGACTTCGGAAACTTGCTCTTCAGGGCTTCGGCGGTCAGGCAGAGGAGCCGGTCGCCCTCCTTGAAGCCGTACTGGTTGTTGTACGACTGCATGGATTCGATGTCCGTATAGATCAGGTACGGGGTATGGCCGTCGGCCCGGATGGTGGCGATCTTCTCGTCGCCATACTCGTGCATGTAGTTGATGTTCGGCAGCTCCGTCAGCCCGTCCGTGTAGAAGCGGTCCCGCTGGAAAAGCGTATACGCCTCCAGCTCCTTCCGCGTCGCCCCCCGGGTCGCCGAGAGATTGGCGTAGGTGATGACCGCCAGCTCCGTCCCGTCCGGCATGGTCTGCCACTTGCCGAGGCCGTGGAGCTGCTCATACCGCGGCAGGCCGGTTTCGGGGTTCTCGCTGATCTTGCAGCGGAACACCACATCATAGGGGCCGCGCTGATGCAGAAAGTCGTCGCTGATCCGGGAGACCACGCCGACGTCATCGGGGTGCATCCGCTCGAACATGCCGATCTGCAGCCAATCCAGGACCGCCGCCCTGTCCATGCCCGCGTTGCGGCAAAAGCCGTCCGAGGCGAGGACCGGCACGGCGCGGCCGCCGATGTTCTGATAGTAGACGAAAGAAAGTGGGCTGCTCTCGTATGCTCTTTTCAAATCCTCGGGGAAGGTGTACATGGGAGTATCCTCTCTCACTGCGCTCTCTCCTGCTCTGCGTCCGACGCTTCGGAATAAAACGTATAGGTGTGCTTCCCTCTCTGCTTCGACTGATACATGGCCTCGTCCGTCTTCTCAAACAGGCTCGCCGCGTCGCCGGCGTCGCTCCCGTGAACGATGCCGACGCTGATGGAGGCCTCCGGCAGTCCGTCGTCCGTCTCCTTCAGCTCCTGATTGATCCTGTCGATCTTCGCGGCGATCAGGCCCTGCTGCATCTCGTTGGCGTGCACCATGAAGACCACGAACTCGTCCCCGCCGATGCGGCAGACATAGTCGTCCGAGCGGAAAATGTTCTTGAGCACCCGGACCAGCTTGACCAGGACCCTGTCCCCGGTCTCGTGTCCGTAGGTGTCGTTGATGGTCTTGAAGTTGTCCACGTCGAAGAGCATCATATAGGTGCTGCTGAGATCGAGGCTGGACAGCAGCAGATCATAGCCGGCGCGGTTGTACGCGCCGGTCAGCTCGTCGTGGGAGGCTTTGAAGTTCAGGTGCTCCAGACTGCTCTTGTACACCTCGTACATCCTGTTGTAGGTGCGCGCCAGATACCGGAACTCATTCGCCCCGACCTCGGGGATCGGGCTGTCGTTCTTGATGCGCTCCACCGCGTTCAGCACCGGGTGGATGCCGAGCCGCGAGGTCAGCCAGACCATGAAGAAGATCCCGACGGTCTGCAGGACGATCACCGCGCGGACGACGTTCAACTCCTCCCGGAGCGCCCGAAGCGCCGAGGCGTCGGTGTCGTAGGCCATTCTCTCCAGCTCGTCCAGGCTCGCCCGCATGTTCTCCCGGATGACGTCCTTCTGCGCATAGTAGCCGTCGTCGAGCACCATCTCGGTGGCAAGGCGCATCTTCCCCTCCGCGTCGAGCGCCCCGTCCTCCGCGGAGAGCTCCACGGTCTGAAGCGCCTCCGGATAGTCTGTGATCCCCCGGGCCTCGATCACGAGCCGCATCGCGTAGTACTCCCGCTCCATCAGCTTCAGAGAGCCGTCCATCGCGGTCTGGAGCCTCTCGAGCGCGGTCTCGCTGCCGTCGGACATGCGGGCGATGGCCTCCTCCCGGTGTCTGGCCTCGAAGGCCTCGGCAAAGTACTCGTTGAGGAAGCGCGTGTCCCCCTCGACGGTGAAGCGCTGCACCTTCTCGGTCAGATAGTCCGAGGCGTCCATCAGCTCGCGCGCGGCCTTGCGCAGCTCGATCTGCTGCTCCGAGGTCTCGGTCAGGTGCCGGAAGCTCTTGAAGAGGTCATAGGTGGCGTAGAACATCAGCGCGGAGACGATCACCGCCCCGATGATCAGCCAGGTGTGGATCGTCCGCAGGGAGATCCCGTCGTATCTCTTTTCGTTTATTACCATCAGCCCCCGTTGTCTGTCTTCAGCAAGCTCTTTTCCTCTGTATGGATGCGTCAAAAAGAGCGTGCTAAAGTATTATATCATATCCGGAGTCAAAAAACCGTTTCTGCGGGGAGCATCGCAAGAGCCGGGGATCCCGCGCGAGGACCTCCGGCTCCTGCAGGGTGAAAGAGCTCAGACAAAGCTCCCGCCGCGCTTGAGGAAAGCGCCATAGTGGCGACGCCTTCCATGATAATCGCCGTGCGGAAGCCGAAGGTGTCGGCGATCTCGGGGCAGGCCCCGTTTTCCGTGAAGTCCACGCCGCACTCGAGGATGCCGGCGGGGTGGCCGATGCGGATGAACTGGGTGTCCACATCCTTCGGGAGCACCTGATTGACGATGCTGCCGGGGACGACCGCGGCGGCGGCCGTGCACATGGCGCCGGTCATGGCGTAGCTGGGGTGGGTCTTCTGCATGCTCATCATGTGGCTGAGCAGGTCGATCTGCTTCTTGTCGGGGCTGCCCATCAGGCGCAGCAGCAGGGGTTCCCACGCGGCCTTGTCGGCGGGCAGATCATCCTCGAGGATGTACACGCCCTTGCTGGTGCCGCCGCGGATGATGGTTACGGGGAGCTTCGTGATGTTGGCCATTTCGGTTCCTCCTGTCAGGCGTTCTTCTTGTTCCGGTTGTAGTGGATGAGGCTGCCGCAGCGGATGATCTCCTTCTCCTCGTCGGTCAGCGGGGCGTTGGCGAGGGTCAGGGGCTTCACGGTCTCGCCGAGGACATAGGCGGGGATCTTCGTCATGTCGCCGTCGAGCGCCGCGCGGATGCCGGGGACGAAGATGTAGTCGTCGTCGGCGAAGTCGGGCTCGCCGACCATCACAAAGGGCACCATGCCCCAGTTGATGAGGTTGGAGCGGTAGCGCTTGGTGGCGTACTCCACGGTGATGTTCGCGCCGCCGAGCAGCACGCGCTGGCAGGAGGCGGCCTGCTCGCGGGCGGAGCCGTCGCCGGGCTTGACCGCGTAGATGGTGCTCGAGAGGTCGACGCTCTCGTCCTTCAGGCCCTCGAAGCCGGGGATCGTGCGGATCTGATCGAGCACGGCCTGCACGCCGGCGGGGCACTCGCCCGCCTTGCGGGCCTTCTCGTCGGCCATGACGGCCTTGGCCCTGGCGACGTAGCCGGGCACGCGGCGGCTGAGCGTGAACTCCGCGAGGCCCATCGGGTTGGAGCGGAAGGAGCCGGTCTCGCCGGAGGGGATGAGCTCGTCGGTGGTGGTGACGGGGTCGGTGATGTAGGCGCAGACCCGGAGCAGCATGTTCTCGTTGAGCGGCGGCAGCTCCGGCCAGTCCTTGATGTTGGGGCCGCAGACCAGAGGCTCGTTCTCGTCGGCCTTGCCGAAGCCCTGATAGACCCGGTGCTCGTAGGCGGTGGGGTCGAAGGAGAAGGCGGGGCAGTCGAATTCGTAGCCGAGCTCGTCGGCGGCGGTGATGCGTCCGCCGTTCATTGCCGAGGCCGCCACGCGCAAGGGCGCCTATCTGTCCACCTACGCGCGCGACTTCATCGAGATCGCGCGGCAGATGCACGCAAATCCCCAGAACCGCTGAAAAGCTGCTTCAGCCCGGCCGTTTTTACGGCCGGGCTGTTCTTTTTCTTTGCCGGTTTTTCTTGCCAGACGCGGGATCCCGTAGTAATATGGAATCAGTATAATGATAAACTTTTCCGCGTTGGCTGCGGCGGACTCTCACCGGAACAAGGGAGGCTTAATCCATGTTCAGCAGAAACTTTGTCCTGAATGAGCAGAGCCTTGCGATCATCGAACAGCTGGGCGAGCACATGCCCGGCGGCTTCTTCATCTACAAGGCCGACGAGAGCGAAGAATTGCTGTATGCCAACAAGGCCGTCTGTGAGATCTTCGGCTGTGACAGTCTGGAGGACTTCAAGGCTTTGACCGGCTTTACCTTCCGCGGGATGGTACACCCGGAGGACTACGAAACCGTCTCCGCCTCGATCCAGCGGCAGACCGTTGAGAATCTGGACGATCAGGACCACGTGGAATACCGCATCCTCCGCAGGGACGGCGAGACGCGCTGGATCGACGACTATGGCCATTATGTGGCGTCCGACGTTTACAAGGGTCTCTATTATGTGTTCATCTCGGATATCACCGACAGCCGCAGGCAGGCGGAATCCGACAAGGTCCTGCGCTCCGCCGTCATCGAGGCCCTGACCCGGGTCTACGACTCGGTGTGGCTCATCAAGGACGTCGAAACCCAGCAGTTCGAGCTGTACCGCATCGACGAGGAGCTGGTCCATCTCATGCCCGCTCAGGTCGCCGCGAAGATCACGCGCTTTTCCGACGCCTTCGCCTTCTACTCCAACCTCATTCTGGAGGAGGACCGTCAGGCGTTTCTGGACGCGGTCACGCCGGAAAACATCGTCAGGAACACGAAGGACCAGCTGATCTATTCCGTCCCCTTCCGCCGGGTCTTTGAATCCGGGATACGCTATTACCGCGTGGAGTTTGCCCGGCTGGATCTCGGCAGCGAAAAGGCCGGCATCGTGCTCGGCTTCAAGGACGTCGACGATGAGGTGCGGAAGGAGCAGCAGATCCAGCAGGCGCTCCGGGAAGCCGTCGACGCCGCCAACGCCTCCAGCAAGGCCAAGAGCGACTTCCTCTCCAGCATGAGCCACGACATCCGCACGCCCATGAACGGGATCATCGGCATGACCGCCATCGCCGCCAACCATCTCGGCGACCGGGACCGCGTGGCGGACTGCCTGCGGAAGATCTCGGAGTCCTCCAGCCACCTGCTCGGCCTGATCAACGAGGTGCTGGACATGAACAAGATCGAGTCCGGAAAGATCGAGCTGGAGGAAGAGGAGTTCAATCTGGCGGAGCTCATCGACAAGATGATGACCATGACCCGTCCTCAGATGCAGGCGCACGAGCACTCCTTCCGGGTCAATATCATCAACGTCGAGCACGAGCAGGTCATCGGCGACAGCCGGCGGCTCGAGCAGGTGTTCGTCAACATCATGAGCAACGCCATCAAATACACCCCCAACGGCGGGAAGATCTCGCTGAGCATTCGGGAGACCCCCACCAAGACCCACGGCTTCGGCCACTATGAGTTCATCTTCGAGGACAACGGCTACGGCATGACCGAGGAATTCCAGAAGCACCTTTTCGAGCCGTTCACCCGCGCCAACGACAAGCAGACCGCCGGCATTCAGGGCACGGGCCTCGGCATGACCATCACGCGCAACATCGCGCGCATGATGGGCGGAGACGTTACCGTGGAGAGCACCTACGGGGAGGGCTCGAAGTTCACGGTCAGCGTGTACCTGAAGCTGCAAAATGAAAAGAAAATCAACTACGACAGCTTCCTCGACCTCCGCGTTCTGGTGGCGGACGACGATCCCGTCTGCTGTGAGTCCACCTGTGAGATCCTCACCGACATGGGCATGAACAGCGAATGGGTCCTCTCCGGGAAAGCCGCCGTGGACCGTGTGAAGACCCGGCATGACCAGAAACGGGACTTCTTCGCCATCATCCTCGACTGGAAGCTGCCGGATCAGGACGGCGTGGAGACCACCCGGCAGATCCGCAGGCTTGTGGGAGAGGGCGTTCCCATCATCATCTTCTCCGCGTACGACTGGACGGAGATCGAAAAGGAGGCCCGGGAGGCGGGTGCCAGCGCCTTTGTCAGCAAGCCCCTTTTCCGTACCAAGCTGGCCGCGCTGTTTGACTCCCTCGTCAACGCCAGAGGCGAAGACGCCGACAGCGACGCCCCGCTGCGGGATCTGGAGGATATGGATCTGAGCGGCCGGCGGGTCCTGCTGGCCGAGGATCAGGAGCTCAACGCGGAGATCGCCATGGACTTTCTGTCCATGACCGGTCTGGAGGTGGACTGGGCAAAGGACGGCGAACAGGAGGTGGCCATGCTGGCCGCCTCTCCGGACGGCTACTATTCCATGATCTTCACCGACATCCAGATGCCCAACATGAACGGCTACGAGGCCACGCGGGCCATCCGCGCCATGGACCGGCCCTACGCGAAAAACATCCCCATCGTCGCCATGTCGGCCAACGCCTTTGCCGAAGATGTCCTCAACAGCAAAAAGGCCGGGATGAACGAGCACATCACAAAGCCCATCGACATCGAGGTGCTGGCCCGGATGCTCGATACCTATGTGAAATGACCCCGCGGCCTCCCTTTTTCGGCGCGCGCAAAAACGATCCCGGCAGGAAACTGCCGGGATCGTTTTTGTCTGATCGTTATCGTTCCGTGCCGTCCGGCAGGCCGCAGACGGCCTCGGCCGCCTGGATCACATGCTTGCACAGCACCAGCGTGGTCACGCTCCCCACGCCGCCGGGCACCGGGCTGATCGCGTCCACGATGGTCTCCGCCTGCTCGAAGCGCACGTCGCCGCAGAGCTTCCCCTCCGGGCTGACGTTCACGCCCACGTCCACAACGACCTGACCCGGCCGCAGATAAGACGCGTCCACAAGCCCCGCCTTCCCCGCGGCGCTCACCAGGATATCCGCCGTGCGGCACAGGGCGGGCAGATCCACCGTTTTGGTATGGCAGATGGTCACCGTGGCGTCCCGCTCCACCAGCAGCAGGGCAAGCGGTCTGCTCACCACAAGGCTGCGGCCGATGATCACGGCATGTCTGCCCCTCAGGCCCACGCCGTAATAGTCCAGAAGCTCCAGACAGGCCTGGGCCGTACAGGGGCTGAAGCCCTCGCCGCTGCCCGTGAACAGTCTGGCGAGCGAGGCGGGGCCGATCCCGTCCACGTCCTTTCGTGCCGAAAGCCTCTGACGCACGCTGCCGTCGTCGATCGCCCCCGGCAGCGGACGCAGCGGCAGGCAGCCGTGGATGCGTTCGTCGGCGTTGACGCGGTCGATGGCCGCCAGCACGGCTTGGGTATCCGCATCCCCCGGCAGCGTCACGGTCTCGACCCCGATGCCCAGCGCCGCGCAGCGCTTTGCCGCCGCCCGCTCGTAGGCCAGATCGCTCCCGTTGTCGCCCACCCGCAGGATCGCAAGGCGCGGTTCGACTCCCCGCCGGGCCAGCGCTTCCGCGCGCAGGCGCAGCTGTCCGGCCATGGCCGCGGCCACGGCCTTCCCTTCCAGCACCTTTGCCATCAGCTCATCAAACTCTCCCTTACCGAATTTGCCACGGCGTCCGCGCGGCGCGTCAGCTCTCCGTACAGCGTCTCCGTCTCCCGCTCGTATTCCCGCGCTTGTTGATCGTCCCGGAGCGTGCGGGTATTGACCCGGACGTTCATCGCGGCGCACTCGACGGCGGCCCGGCAGACGGCCGCGGCGCAGCCCACGTCCGACAGCAGGAGCCTGCTCGCGCCGGTCAGCAGCTGCTCCAGCAGCTGCGCGACGTCTCCGCACAGGCGCAGCATTTCCAGCGGGACCTCGCTCGCCTGAAGGGAGAGCCGCCGGAGCGTCTCCGCACGTCCCGGCGCGTCCTTCGGCAGGCCGTAGGCGCGCGACAGAGGCAGGAACGCCTCCGCGTCCGCGTCGATCAGGGAAATCAACCGACGGCGCAGGACTTCCGCCCGCTCCGCCGCGTCGGCGAGCGCCTCGCCGGCGGCCGGGTCCTCTGCCCGGGCACGGGTGATATTTGCGGCCATGGCGCACAGCGCCGCGCTCAGCGCTCCGAGCAGGGCGGTCACGCCTCCGCCGCCGGGCACGGGCGCCGGGGAGGCCAGCTCGGCCGTGAAGCGTTCGCAAGTTTTCCCGCTCAGCAGTTTTTCCATCCTGTGTACCTCGTTTTCATCCTGAACTCAGATATCCATGTTGGCGTTCATGACCTCGCGCACCTTGTCGCCGGCCTCGGCGAACGCGTGCACGATGGCCGGGTCGAAATGGGAGCCCGAGCCGGCCTCAATGATCTCCATCGCCTTCTCGTAGGACAGACCGTCCTTGTAGCTGCGCTTGGAGACCAGCGCGTCGAAGACGTCCGCCACGGCCATGATACGGGCGGAAAGCGGGATCGCCTCCCCCTTCAGTCCGACCGGGTAGCCGCTTCCGTTCCACTTCTCGTGGTGGTACATGGCCAGGTTGTCCGCTTCCTTCAGATAGGGCGAATCCTCCTCGGACACCATCTTCATCGCATGCTCGATGACATGCGCGCCCTCGATCGTGTGGGTCTTCATGACGGCGAACTCCTCGTCGGTCAGCCTGCCCGGCTTGTTCAGGATCAGGTCCGAGACCTTGATCTTTCCGATATCGTGCAGCGGCGCCGAGTTGATCACGTCCGATATGTATTCCTCCGTCAGCTGGTCGGCGTACACGCCCTCGCGCCTGAGCTCGCGCATGATGATCTCGGAATAGGCCGCCGTCTTGCGCACGTGCTGTCCCGTGCAGGTGTCGCGGCTCTCCACCATGTCGGCCAGCACCAGGATCAGACCGTTTTGCAGCTTGCTGATGATCTGCTTCTGGTGTTCCTCGTGCTCGATGGCGGCGACCATGTCCTCCGTCGTCTTCGTCACGGAGCGGTACAGATGCTCGATCTCGTCGCCGGTGCGGATGTCCAGGGCGCGGATGCTCTCGACGGTCTCCTCGCGCGCCGTCCCGCTGTCGTAGGCGAAGCGCCCGGCCGCGAGCGACATCGTGTTGATCGGCAGGACGATATGGTATTCCGCCAGCCACAGGGTCGTGGCCAGAATGAGCAGGAGAAAGCCGAAGAACAGCGACACGACCCGCGCGAGAAAGCGATAGCCGTCGGTCGAGATGCCGCTCATGTCGACGTCGGTGCCGACGTAGCAGCGGCATTTGCCCGCGCTGTCGTATACGGGCTCGTATACGGTGAGCAGCCAGCCGTACTTCTCGTTCGAGACGATGGGCTCGATCGGCTCGCCGGCCAGCAGCGCGGGCAGATACGCCCGAAAGGCCTCGTCAAACTCGATCACCTCGCCGGGCGCGGAGCCCTCCGTCTCCGGCGTGTCGGCGTCAAAGACCACATGGCAGCCGTCCTCCCGGATCTGATAGGCGTACACATACTGGATGTTCTCCGAGCTGTTCGCCAGATCGTAAAAGCGTCTGTCGACGGCGTCGTAGCCCTCGGCGCTCTCCCCCTGCTCGATGAATTCGTCCACACGCTCAGGGTCGATCGCCGCCGCGGCGACCTTCACCACGCCCTGCGCCTGTTCGACCTGCTCCTCAAGCGCGGCGCTGCGGTAGTGGAAAAAGCTGAGAGCGGTGATCGCGCCCGCGATCACGATCATGGCCGCGGCCACGAAAAAAACGATCTTCGCCCGGAGCGACACGCGCTGGGACCGGTTTTTCCCCGCCTCCGCCAGAGTCTCGTCCGAGAGCGGCGTCTGCCGCCAGCCGGCAAAGTAGAGGTTTTTCCGCAGCTTCGCGGGCAGCAGGTTCAAAACCGCCGCCACGATCAGCACGGTGATGCTCTTGTCGGCAAGGTCGATCAGCATGTCGGCGAGAAACTGGGACCAGAACTGCGACAGACGGCCCCCCTCATACAGACGGTGCGCCAGCGGCGCGGAAATGCCGTCTCCGAAGCTGAAGCCGTACAGCGTCCAGGTCAGCACCGAGCCGAGACCGCCGCCGATCAGAGCAAAAACGGCGATGACGGCCAGCAGCCGCCACGGCTTTTTGAAGGTATAGAAGCCCTTTCGCTCAAACCACGCCGAGCAGATGGCGATCAGCACGGTCAGCGAGCCGTAATACGCGGTGGTATAGTCGCCGATCCCGTTGACCAGGTTGGTAAGAAATCCGACGACGATGCCGGGGATCGTACCGCCCAGAGCCGCGGCCAGCGCGCTGCCGATGTTGTCGATGTACAGCGGCACGCCCGTGGCGCGCGCAAGCTGAACGCCGGCGATGTTGACAAGAAGGCCCGCGGCGCACAGGACCGCCGCGTAACGGCGGCGCGTGCTTCGCTGCGCGTTTTGGCCGGCCAGTTTGTCGTCCATTGTTTACACCTCCCGAACCAGGATAAGACCAGTATAACACGTTTTCCCGGGAATAGCCAGAATCACTTCAACGATGTGCCGCCGTTTCACGACGCTTTCTTTCAACAGATTGCCCAAAACGGTCCGACGCGCATCGCAAAACTTCCCGGAACTTGCCAAAAATATTTGAAATATCGCCTTCCCGGTTGACAGCGGGGAAGGGGAATGATAGGATAAGCCCAAATTGAATCGCTTTTGATAGAGGCGCGGTGTTCATCAGTACCGTCCGGCAACGTCAGGCAGCCGCCGGACAGGAAAGGGACCACCGCCGAAGAGTCGAACGGGTGCCTGCCCGGACGGTTCTGGGCTGTATGAGAACATCATGCAGACTGTCACAAGTCTTTGTGGAGCGCTATCGATGTATTCCGGACGGCGAGAGCCGAAACCGAAATTCCATGGACCGCTTGCAAAGCGGTTCATTTTTATTATTCCCCGCCGGCGGGGAGGAACAGCCGGAGCGCAAAACGCGCAGAAAGGACAAAAAATGAGAAGAGCACTTGCAATCGCCCTGACCGTACTGATGGTCCTGGCCCTCGCCGCCTGCGGACAGAGCGCCGCGCCCGCGGCCGCCCCTGCGGCAGCCCCCGCAGCCGAAGCTCCCGCGGCGGAAGCCCCCGCCGAAGCCTCCGTGCCGAGCGGCGTGGAGGACGGCGTCCTCACCATCGCGATGGAGTGCGCCTACGCCCCCTACAACTGGACCCAGGGCGACGACTCCAACGGCGCCGTGCCCATCAAGGATTCCTCCAACGAGTACGCCAACGGCTACGACGTCATGATGGCCAAGCGGATCTGCGAGGCCAACGGCTGGCAGCTCGAGGTCATCAAGGCCGACTGGGATTCCCTGGTCCCCGGCGTCCAGTCCCGCACCTATGACGCGGTCATCGCGGGCCAGTCCATGACGCCCGAGCGCTCCGAGCAGGTCGACTTCGCCGGCCCCTACCTCTACGCCACCATCGTCTGCCTGACCCGGGCCGACAGCCCCTTCGCCTCCGCAAAGGGCATCAATGATCTGGCCGGCGGCTCCTGCACCTCGCAGAGCGCCACCATCTGGTACGACACCATGCTCCCGCAGATCCCCGACGCCAACATCCAGCCCGCCGCCGAGAGCGCCCCGGCCATGCTGATGGCGCTGGAGAGCGGTCAGGTCGACTTCGTCTGCACCGATATGCCCACGGCCCTCGGCGCGGTCCAGGCCTACCCCGATCTGGTCCTGCTTGACTTCGCGGGCAGCGGCAATGACTTCACCGCCGAGGACGGCGACATCAACATCGGCGTCTCGGTCTTCAAGGGCAACACGGTCCTGCTCGACGCCATCAACGCGGTCCTGTCCCCGATGACCGCCGACGACTTCAACGCCATGATGGCCGACGCGATCGCCGTTCAGCCCGTCGGCGCGTAAGACCGGCCCCGACAGCAAACGTTTCAAATCCATCGACCGGCAGGGCGGGGGAACTGATCTCCCGCCCTGCGCGGCAAATCATCAGTGAGGAGAGCATACCGAATGGGTAAACTCGCGCAGCTCGGCCTTGACATCGCAAAGCTCTGGAGCAAATACAGCGGCTCCTACTTCAGCGGCATGAAGAACACGCTGGTCCTGGCCCTGATCGGCACGCTGATCGGCTGCCTGATCGGCTTTGTCTGCGGCGTTCTGAACACCATCCCCTACAGCAAAAGCGACCACCCGGTCAAGCGCTTCGTTCTGAAGCTGATCCGGGTGATCATCCGCGTCTACGTCGAAGTGTTCCGCGGCACGCCCATGGTGCTGCAGGCGGTGTTCCTGTTCTACGGGCTGCCGTATTTCAGCGACAACGCGATGCGCTTCAGCTCGGTCTGGGCGGCGGCGATCGTGGTCGTCTCCATCAACACCGGCGCTTATATGGCCGAATCCGTCCGCGGCGGCATCATCTCGGTCGACCCCGGACAGACGGAGGGCGCCATGGCCATCGGCATGACGCACGTGCAGACCATGACCAGCGTGATCCTGCCGCAGGCCCTGCGCAACATCATGCCGCAGATCGGCAACAACTTCATCATCAACGTCAAGGACACCTCGGTGATGTTCATCATCGGCTTCCCGGACTTCTTCGCCGCCCACCGCGCGGCGGTCGGCGCGAGCTACCTGTACTTCCCGTCGGCCACCGTGGAGATGGTCGGCTACCTGAGCATGACGCTGATCGCCTCCTTCCTGCTGCGCTGGATGGAGAAGAAGATGGACGGCTCCAGCAGCTACGAGCTGGTGCAGACCGATCAGCTGACCATGACGGCCGGGACCTACCGCCACCCGGACGACGGGACGCCCTTCGACGAGCGGAGCCTCGAGTACGTCGAATCGGGAAAGGAGGAGCGCTGACGTGTCGGAGAAGATCTTACAGATCAACCATCTGTCCAAAAGCTTCGGGAGCAACAAGGTCCTGCGCGATATCGACTTTTCCGTCTATCAGGGCGACGTGATCAGCATCATCGGCGCCTCCGGCTCGGGAAAATCGACGCTGCTGCGCTGCATCAACCTGCTCGAAACGCCGAGCTCCGGCGAGATCCTGTATCACGGGCGCAATGTGCTCAAGCGCGGGACCAATCCGGCGGAGTACCGCTCGCACGTGGGGATGGTGTTCCAGTCCTTCAACCTGTTCAACAACATGACCGTTCTGGAAAACTGCGTCGTCGGTCAGGTCCGCGTTCTGGGGCGCGACCGGGAGACCGCCCGGCAGCACGCCATGGAATATCTGGAAAAGGTGGGCATGGCCCCGTATATCCAGGCCAGACCGCGCCAGATCTCCGGCGGACAGAAGCAGCGCGTCGCCATCGCCCGCGCCATGGCCATGGACCCGGAGGTCCTGCTGTTCGACGAGCCGACCTCGGCCCTCGACCCCGAGATGGTCGGCGAGGTGCTGAACGTCATGCGCAGGCTCGCCGGGAGCGGCATGACGATGCTGGTCGTGACGCACGAGATGGCCTTCGCCCGGGACGTCAGCAAGCGGGTGGTCTACATGTCCGGCGGCGTCATCTGCGAGCAGGGCAGCCCGCAGGAGCTCTTCGGAAACCCGCAGAAAAAGGAAACCGTCGACTTCCTCTCCCGCTTCCGGGGGTAAGACAGACCGCGCCGACTGCACATTGCGTGCGGTCGGCGCGGCAGCTTGTCAAAAAAGTCCCTTGCGGGATTTTTTGACTGCGCTTTCCCGCCGAGCATTTTGGCCGTACACAAAATGCTGTCTTCAAAAAGCCTTGCAAAACAAGGCTTTTCGAGCGGCGGGCCATTGTACTCGAGGCGGGCCTTGCCCCCTCGAGCTCCCCTGCTGCTCTGTCTTCCGACGCTGCAGCGAGGTTTTTTGACAGTCTCGTGTCAGGATTATTTTTTACTATTGACGGCGGCTCCCGCAAAGGGAGCTGCAGGAGGAACCGATGAACGATTACGAAAGAGAGCACAATGCGTTTCTGCGGCAGCACGGCGCCGAGTGCGCCGTGCTGCTGAGATCCGACGGCGCCTTTCCGCTGGACGGGCCCTGCCGGCTTGCGCTGTTCGGCAGCGGCGCGCGCCGCACGGTCAAGGGCGGCACCGGCTCCGGCGAGGTCAACTCCCGCTTCTTCGTGAGCGTGGAGGAGGGGCTCAGGGCGGCGGGCTTCACCGTCACCAGCACCGACTGGATGGACAACTACGACCGCCTCTACGCCGCCGCGCGCAAAGACTTCGTCCGCGGTCTGCACCGGCAGGCCAGAGAGCATCACACGCTGGCGGTGCTCGAGAGCATGGGCGCCGTGATGCCGGAGCCGGAGCACAACATCCCGCTGCGGGGCGGGGGCGAGGCCGCCGTCTATGTCCTCTCCCGCAGCTCCGGCGAGGGCTCCGACCGCCGCGCCGAAGCGGGCGACATCCTCCTGAGCGAGACGGAGAAGCGGGACATCCTCGCGCTCAACCGGCAGTTCGACAGATTCCTGCTGGTGCTGAACGTGGGCGGCGCGGTCGATCTCAGCCCCGTGGCCGGGGTCCGCAACATCCTGCTGCTCAGTCAGCTCGGCGTCGAGACCGGCGGCATTCTGGCCGATCTGATGCTCGGCAAAAGCACGCCCTCCGGCAGGCTGACGACGACCTGGAGCGCCTGGGCGGACCATCCGTCGATCGGCGAGTTCGGCGAAAAGGAAGACACCCGCTACCGCGAGGGGATCTACGTCGGCTACCGCTATTTTGACAGCGTGGGGAAAAGAGCCCTGTTCCCCTTCGGCTTCGGTCTGAGCTACACCGACTTTTCGATCACGGCGGGCGAGGTGCGCGAGGAAAACGGGACCGTCGGCGTGACCGTCTCCGTAAAGAACACCGGCCGCTTTGTCGGCAAGGAGGTCGTGCAGCTCTACGTCTCCCCGCCCCAGGGCAGGCTGGACAAGCCGTTTCAGTCTCTGGCGGCCTTCGGCAAGACCGGGACCTTGCAGCCGGGCGAGGCGCAGGAGCTGACGCTCTCCTTTGACCTGCGCGACCTGTCCTCCTATGACGGGCTTCTTGCGAGCTGGGTTCTGGAACAGGGCGACTACATCCTCCGCCTCGGGACCTCGAGCGTCGACACCGAAGCGGCCGCCGTTCTCCGTCTGGACGCCGAGGTCGTGGTCAGAAAGGTCAGAAACTGCCTTGGCAGACCCGATTTTGACGACTGGAAGCCGGAAGTCCGGAGAGACTCAGGGGACGTCTGCGCGCCGGTGATCCCCGTTTGCGCCGCCGCCTTTGAGACAGAGACTGTCGACTACGCGCTGCAAGAAGAGATCGACCCCTTTGTGGAAACACTCAGCGTCGAGGAGCTCTGTTCTCTGAGCGTCGGCGCATTCCATTCCGGCCTCGGCGTGCTGAGCGTGATCGGCGAGGCGTCCCGCTCCGTGGCGGGCGCCGCGGGTGAAACCACAAGTCTCCTGAAAGAGAAAGGCGTTCCCGCGCTTGTGATGGCCGACGGCCCTGCCGGACTGCGTCTGAGCCGCCGGTTCACGGTGGACGAGAAGGGCGCGCACGCAATCGGCGAGGCGATGCCCGAGAGCCTGCTGGAGCTGATGCCCTCCCCCGCCGCCTTCGCGATCAGGGCGCTTGCGGGAAACGGCAGGGTCAAGGGCGAGATCCGCGAGCAGTACTGCACCGCCCTCCCCATCGGCACGGCGATCGCCCAGAGCTGGAACCCGGATTTTGCCGAGCGCTGCGGCGACATTGTCGGAAGCGAGATGGAGCGCTTCGGCGTACAGCTCTGGCTGGCCCCGGCGCTGAACATCCACCGGGACATCCGCTGCGGCCGCAACTTCGAGTACTTCTCGGAGGACCCGCTGCTCTCCGGGAAATTTGCCGCGGCGATCATCCGCGGCGTTCAGAAGCACCCCGGCTGCGCCGCGACGGTCAAGCACTTCGCCGCCAACAATCAGGAGACCAACCGCTACGGCTCCAACAGTCAGGTCAGCGAGCGCGCCATGCGCGAGATCTACCTGCGCGGCTTTGAGATCGCCGTAAGGGAGGGAGGGCCGCACGCGCTGATGACCTCCTATAACCTCATCAACGGCGTCCACAGTTCCGAGCGGCGCGATCTGCTCGTGGATATCCTGCGCGCCGAGTTCGGTTTCCGCGGCGTCGTGATGACCGACTGGATCCTCGCGGTCATGAACGCCGGGGGCGGCAAATACCCCGCGCCGAACGCGGCAAGGATCGCCGCGGCGGGCAACGACCTGACCATGCCGGGGAGCATGGGAGACTACAGGGCTCTGCTGCGGGGCCTGAAGGATGGGACCGTCTCCCGCCGCCAGCTTGAGCGCAACGCCACGCGCATCGTCCGTCTGGC